>JANQOE010000039.1 GCA_028279245.1 Alphaproteobacteria bacterium | reverse complement strand
GGCTTGCGTCGGACCTCGACGTGCCGATCACGTTGTTTGCGGATGTTTGCTGCGCGATCCGATTCCGCGATTGGGATAAGGCCTCGTTCTTTGAGCCGTTCGTCGGTCAGTTACAACGTGCCGTTCGTGAGGGCCACGATGTGCAATTGCACCTGCATCCGCACTGGTTGGATTCCGAGTTCCGTGGCGGCCGGTTTGTTCCGTCGGCCAGTTATTCGCTGGGTAGTTTTGCGCATCGGACATGGCCAGATAACATTCCGGGTATCGTCGAGCGTGGGGTCGGCCTGCTGCGCGAGATATGTGTGCCCGCCGATAGGGGGTATCGTTGTGTCGCGTTTCGTGCGGGCGGCTTCTGCCTATCGCCTGGCACAGACAGCATTCTTTCGGCGCTATATCACGCGGGCATCCGGATCGACAGTTCTGTCGCGAAGGGTAACCGGTTTGCCTCGCGACTGTGGTCGGTTGACCACCGTGACATGCCACAAGCGGCAAACTGGTTCATTGATCCAGCGGGCCCCATCAACACCGCGGCAGCCGACGGCTTATTCGAGATTCCGATTGCAGCAATGCCGCGTACACCGGTCAACAACGTGCCCTTTCTGCTCAAGCGGGTGGTTTGTCGGCACCGGCGCTATGAGTCCGGCGGTTGGCCCATCGACGTTGGAAACGTTTCGTATGTGGGAAAAGTGAAGAGGTTGTTTCCGAGCTCTGCCTGGATGCTTGGGTTCGATCACTATACGGATAGTGTCGAAAACCTGATGCGCATACTCGGTTGGCATGTTCGCCGGCAGTCGAACGATACGGACATTATGTGCAGTGCAATTTCCCATCCCAAGTTCATGGGTGATCATTCATTTGCCCTGATGCGGGGGTTCGTGGAGCGAGTTCGGCACGTCTATGGCGATAACGTCAGTTTCTGCACCTATCGCGATGTCTACGACGAGCTTTTTGCCGGAAGGGGCGACCACGATTCGGTCCTCACAAGGATGTCGGCATGAAGGTTCTGCATGTTCTAGACCACTCCTTGCCGGAAGTGGATGGGTATGCGGTGCGCAGCGCCTATGTTGCGAAATCGCAGGCAGCCGCTGGTCTGCAGCCGTCGATTGTCACCTCGGCGGCGCACGAGTCGGTTGGCGGTGTCGCCGAGGTATTCGACGGGATCACATATCACCGCTCTCTTCCCAAGGCGGACTTGCGGGTGCCTTTCGCGCGGGAGTGGCGGCGAGTTCGGAGCCTATCGCTGCGTATTGCCGAGGTTGCGCGAGAAGAGCGGTCGGATCTGATACATGCGCATTCGCCTTGCCTGTGGGGCGAGGCCGCGGCGCGGGCCGCCGGTGCGCTTTGTCTACCTTTTGTTTACGAGGTGAGGGGCTTCTGGGAGGACGCTGCTGTCGACCGAAAGAAGACGTCGCCCCGGTCGCTTCGTTATCGGCTTAGCCGTGGGCTCGAGACGCGGGTTGCGAAGGCGGCGAAGGCGGTGGTCGTTATCGCCAATCCGCTGGGCGATGATCTGGTTGGGCGCGGTATCGATCCCCGAAAGATCTTCCACGTGCCGAACGGAGCGGATACCGCGAGGTTCCGGCCACAACCAACGTCCGTGGACCTGCGGAATCGGCTGTCGCTGGAGGGGAAATTCGTTGTTGGCTTTGTCGGGTCGTTGTTCGTTTGGGAGGGGGTCGAGGATCTGGTGCGCGCGGCACGCGGTATCGTTGAACGGATGCCCAATGCCATATTGCTGATCGTGGGCCGTGGCGAACAGTTGGCGAGTGCGCGGGCACTGGTTGAGAAGACTGGCCTGGATCAATGGGTGAAGCTTGTCGGGGCCGTGCCGCACGATGAGGTTGCGGACTATTATTCCGTCATGGATGTCGTCGTGTATCCGCGGAAGTCGACGCGAAACACAGAGCTCGTCACGCCGTTGAAGCCGCTGGAAGCCATGTCTATGGGCAAGACGGTGCTGGGCAGCGATGTCGGCGGGATACGCGAGTTGGTACCGGACAATGCCGGGCGTTTCTTTCGGGCCGGCGACGTTGCGGATCTGGTGACCAAGTGCGTCGAGCTGGGTCAGGATCCAGAGTCGCGTGCCCGGTTCGGCCAACGGGCTCGCCAACATGTCATCAAACGTCACCAGTGGGACTCGCTCACCCAGAGATACATCGATCTCTATGGACAGATCACCACGAGAGGGATGGCGCCGCGGACGGCTAGCAAGCGCCTCCCGGTGAGCGTGTCCTCTCGCGCCGCGGCGCGCGAAAACGTCTAAGCGGATCCGGTTCTCTTGGCAGGCGTGTCGGCAAAGAACCTTGCCCTCGATTTGGCCCGGCGTGGGGGTGCCAACTGGGCATTTCGCCGGATGCAGCGAAGCCGCCTGCTGGTGCTCACGTATCATGGTGTGGTCGCGGAGGATCATCCCGGGGACTATCGCTTTCGCTCAACCGTCAGCCGACGCGATTTTCGGACGCAGTTGGAGACCGTCGGTAAACTGTTGTCGCCAATTTCCGGTAGCGACCTGATCGATACTCTGGACGGAAGGCGGTCTCTGCCGCGCAACGCCGTTCTCATCACGTTCGACGACGGCTATCGCAACAATCTGACCCATGCGGCGCCAGAGCTGGAGCGTGCCGGGATTCCGGCGGTGTTCTTCGTATCGACAGGCTACATAGGGTCCGACCGCGTGCTCTGGCCGCTGGAGATCAAGTTGCGGCTTCAGGATTGGGACGGCGATCCCCTTCCTTTGCCTGGTGGGCTCGAAGTTCCGTCTGATATGGATCGGGGGTCGCGAACCGCGCAGATCCTTAAAATTAGCGACTTGTGCAAACATCTCTCGGATGCTGAGCGGAGGCGCTATCTAAGCCAGCTACGAGCGCGCCCTTGGAGCTGTCCGCTGGATCCGGAAGTCTACGCGTTCATGAGCTGGGATGAGGTGCGCGATCTAAGAGGTCGCGGGTTCGACATCGGTTCGCATACGGTGGAGCACCCGATCTTATCTCGGCTCGACAGCGACGAGCTGACTATTGAACTGGCAGCAAGCAAACGCGCTATCGAGGCTAAGCTTGGGACGGATTGTCCGTGGCTGGCCTATCCAAATGGGGGGCGCGCGGACTTTTCTGCGGATGTCGTTGCGCAGGCGGAGAGCGCTGGATATCGCTGCGCGTTCACCCAGCTACCAGGCTTCAATAGCCCGTTGGAAGTGCCGTTCGAGTTGTGTCGCATGGACGTTCCAGGGCACGTGCATCCGGCCGTGTTTCACTCGCGTCTGAGTGGCCTGTTCATGCTCGCTGGTGGCTAGGTCTAGGCTGAGGACTTGGCCGATACGACTTTTCGCGACACGTTGGACATGAGGTTCCAAAGATTGTGCCGCCCATAAGGCCAATCCGTGAGTAATGGTAGGTCATTGACGATGATCGGCGGCTTCAGAGATGACAACCATTCGCCGATGCTGAGGGAGCCCTCGGCGCGATATTTGAGGAACGCTCCAAGATCGCGTTCCACATGCAGCCACTTTTGGCGGAAGTGCCGCGGCCGGTGCGGCGCCGTTTCCTGGCCGAAGGCGGACAGAATGGCCTCCTCCGCGATGTCGACGCCGGCGGGTACGCCAATGTCGTCCCATAGGCCGAAACGGGCATTGACCTCAATGAGCTTGCCGACATTGTCGCGAGGGTCAATCTTGAGTTCGATGCCGCAAATCCCGCGATAGCCGATCTTCGATAGGAAGTCTTCGCAGTGGCGTTCCACTTCCGGCATGTCGACCATCTGCACGAAACATGCGGACCCCAGATGGATCGGGTAGACACGCAATTTGCGTCCGACAACACGCCCGCGAACACGCCCATCGGCGCCAACAAATCCGGCCCAATAGATCAGGTTGGCGTCCGGGCCTGGGATGACCTCTTGCGCCATGAGCCGCGGCGCAATTGGCCGCAACCACTCATACAGCGAAACCAGTTCGTCGCGGGAGTTCGCGGTGATGGCCTTGGCGTCGATCTTCTCCTTGGCCTTTGGGGTGCGCCAGTCCAAGGAAAACTCCGGCTTGATCAGGACGGGTCCGTTGACCCGGTCCCACAATGCCCGCAGTTGGTTCGCATTTTCGATGAAGATTGTGGCCGGACGCGGGAAGTCCATTTTGTCCGCGAGGGCAAAGGTGTGACGCTTCGAGGTGAGGCGAGTTCGTAAGCCGCTGCCGAACCCATGGCAGCGCACAATGCCCTTGAGAGACGGTGCCAACTTGTCGAGGGCGACGACGTAATCATCCGAGACCGGCAGGATGAAAGGTTCCTCGCGACAGAAAGAGGCGATCTTGCGTAGGTCGGCGGCAAATGCGTCGAGGTCTGCGCTTGGGCTGGCACAAATGACTTTGGTCCCGTGGCGGGACCGCATGCCAAGCGCCTCTGGGTTGTGCGTTAGGCCGCAGACCTTGTAACCCTGGCGGGACAACCGACGAAGGAGGGCCGCGCCGTTTGTCGAGAGGCCGGCTATGAGGACTTTTGTTCCGGGGTCGGTTCTACCAAAGACTTTCACTTACGTCGCACCGATATGCCTGTGAAGCCGATCATCATACGGGTGTGTTTCTGACAAGCTCCGGCTCCTATGGAGCGCCTGTTAGCTGGTTAGGGCGGCGAAAAAGTACGGACATACCCCGACCGTTCCTGCCAATGTTGCGGACAGTGGGTTAGATCAACGTCGGGTCGGACGCTGGTCCGGCATATGACGCCTTAGCTTGAGCCTACTCAGCCAGAGGTCAGTCGGATGACTGTGCGCAATCTGAATCACATGTTCGAGCCGCGCGGGGTGGCGGTTATTGGGGCGTCTAACCGTTTGCCCAGTGTCGGTGGGGCGGTCATGCGGAATCTGTTGGCGGGCGGGTTTGCTGGGCCCGTGATGCCGGTTAACCCAAAGTACGAGGCGGTGGCGGGTGTGTTGGCCTATCCGGACGTGGCTTCGTTGCCGATAACGCCTGATCTGGCTGTGTTGTGCACGCCGGCGCCGACCTTGCCGGAGATCATCGGGGGGCTTGGCGAGCGGGGGACGCGGGCGGCGATTGTGCTCTCCGCCGGGACGGATGCTGAGCATGAACCTGGCGTGAGCATTCGCCAGGCTATGCTTGAGGCGGCGCGGCCACACATGTTGCGGTTGCTTGGCCCGAATTGCCTGGGCCTGCTGGTGCCGGGGATTGGGCTCAATGCCAGCTTCGCCCACGTGGCGGCGCTACCGGGTCACCTCGCATTCATCCATCAGTCGGGGGCACTCTGCACCGCGTTGTTGGACTGGGCGCGGACCAAGGGAATCGGCTTCTCCCACTTCGTCTCGTTGGGTGACAGCGCCGACGCGGATTTTGGCGACATCCTCGACTATCTGGGTGGTGTACCGGAGGCCCGCGCCGTCTTGTTGTACGTGGAGTCGATCACCGAAGCGCGGAAGTTTATGTCGGCGGCGCGTGGTGCGGCGCGGAACAAACCGGTCATCGTCATCAAGTCGGGGCGGGTCGAGGAGGGGGCGCGGGCGGCGGCGTCGCATACCGGTGCGCTCGCCGGCGCTGACGATGTCTACGACACCGCCTTCCGTCGGGCGGGGATGCTGCGGGTGCTCGACACGGACGAGATGTTCGATGCGGTCGAGACCCTCGCCCACTTGCGCTCTCTGAAGGGCGAGCGCATGGCCATTCTGACGAATGGTGGGGGGCCGGGTGTCATTGCCACGGACGCGCTTATAGCCGACGGCGGCCAATTGGCCGCGTTGACGGCGCAGACGATCGAACGCCTCAGCGCGGTGCTCCCGGGTAACTGGTCGCGTGGAAATCCGATCGACATCATTGGGGACGCGACCGGTGAGCGCTATGCGGAGGCGCTGCGGATTCTGCTGGATGATCCGGGGATCGATGCGATCCTGGTGCTGCACGCACCGACGGCGATGGCTGACCCGACCGAAGTCGCGCGTTCGATCCTGGCCGCCGCCGCAGATCGGCGGGAAGACGCGGACATTCTGACGAGTTGGATGGGCGGTGCGACGGTGGAACCAGCGCGGCAGCTCTTTGCTGAGGCCGGCGTGCCGACCTATCCGACGCCGGAGCAGGCGGTGCGGGGCTTCATGCATATCGTCGCCTATAGCCGTAACCAGCGGCAACTCCTAGAAATGCCGCCGTCGATCCCGAGCGATTTCGAGCCGGTGCGAACCACCGCGCAGCTCGTTATCGAAGGTGCGATCGCCGCGGAGCGCGACATACTGACGGAACCAGAGTCAAAGGCGGTGCTTGCCGCCTATGGCATTCCGGTCGTCGAGACTAGGATCGTCAAGAACGCCGCGGACGCGGCGGCAGTGGCGGATCGGATCGGCTATCCGGTGGCCATCAAGATCCTATCGCCCGATGTGACCCATAAATCGGACGTCGGTGGCGTCGCGCTGGACCTGGCGGATGGCGATGCTGCCGTGCAGGCGGCTGAGGCGATGGCGGCGCGTCTGCACAAGTTCAATCCGGATGCCAAGTTGACCGGCTTCACGGTTCAGAAAATGGCGCGCCGGCCGGGTGCACACGAGCTGATCGTTGGCGCGGTTGAAGACCCGATCTTCGGCCCGGTGATACTGTTCGGGCAGGGTGGCACGGGTGTGGAAGTCATCGCTGACAAAGCGGTGGCGTTGCCACCGCTGAACATCAAGCTCGCCCGGGAACTGATCGAGCGGACTCGCGTCGCGAAACTGCTCGCGGGCTACCGGGACCGCCCTGCCGCCGACCTTGATGCGATCGCGCTGACCCTGGTGAAGGTGGCGCAACTGGTGACCGACATTCCGGAGGTACTGGAGATCGACGTCAATCCGCTGCTGGCGGACCAGGTGGGTGTGGTGGCGCTTGATGCCCGTATTCGGGTGGCCGCGACGAGCGTCGCCGGTCCGGAACGATTGGCGATCAGGCCCTATCCGCAGGAGCTAGAGGAGTGGATAGAGCTTGATGACCGGGAGATCCTGCTGCGGCCGATCCGGCCGGAGGATGAGCCGGCGCACCATCGTTTTCTGTCTGCCCTGCGTCCCGAGGACATTCGTTTTCGGTTCTTCGGACAGGTGCGGGAGTTTCCCCACTCGCAGATGGCGCGCTTCACTCAGATCGACTACGACCGAGAAATGGCCTTTGTCGCGACGGAGACTCGGGAGGGTGAACGCGAGACGATCGGCGTGGTGCGGGCCGTGACCGATCCAAACAATGCAGCGGCCGAGTTTGCCATCGTCGTCAGTGCGGATGCCGCCGGGATTGGACTGGGCCGCAATTTGATGGAGAAGATTGTGCGGTACTGCCGCGCGCGCGGGACGCGGCGAATGGTCGGCCAGGTCTTGTCAGACAATACCCGTATGTTGCGCCTGGCGGACCGGCTCGGTTTCGATAAGAGAACCGGCGAAGGTGGTGTCTTCGAAATCGAGCTGGAGCTCGAAGGCTAGGCTCGAAGGTTGAGCGGGGCGGTTGGCGGCCGGCCGGCGGCATGGCAGAGTTTCGAGCATGTGCGGCCGCTATAGCCTGACAACGCCCGTCGATGCCTTGGTCGACCTGTTCCTGGTCGAGCAGCGGCCAAACCTTCGGCCTCGGTACAACATCGCGCCAACGGACGATGTGCCGATCGTGCGGTTGAACCGGGATGGCCGGCGGGAGCTGCGGCTCGTGCGGTGGGGTCTCGTTCCGTTCTGGGCGAAAGACCTGAAGATTGGCGCACGGATGATCAATGCGCGGGCCGAGACTGTCGCCACCCAAGGGGCATTCAAAGAGGCCTATCAGCGGCGCCGATGTCTGGTGGTCGCCGATGGCTTCTATGAGTGGTGCAAGCAGCCCGACGGCAAGCAGCTGCCGCACCGGTATACGCTTGCCGGTGGCGGCCCGTTTGCTTTTGCCGGGTTATGGGAGCGCTGGAAGGGCCCCGACGATCAGGTCGTCAGAAGCTGTACAATCATCACCACCGACGCGAATGATTTGGTTGCCGAGGTCCATGACCGGATGCCGGTGATCCTCGATCCGACCGATTATGGGACATGGCTGGCCGATCCGACCGCCGCTCTGCTGCATCCGTTTTCGGCGGACAGGATGCACGTCACCACGGTGAGTAGCCGGGTAAACAGCGTGAAACATGACGACGCGGCTTGCATCGCGCCGGCGGACGCAGCTCCGCTGGCCGGTCAAGCAGAACTCTTCTAGGCCCTAGGCCGCGATACAATCCTCAACCTGGTTGAGGATAAAGTCCATCTCTTCGCGCCCGTGGCAGACGCTGGGAAACAGCGGTTCGAACATGTTGGGATGGATGTAGACGCCGGCATCAGCCAGCGCATGTTCAAGACGTTTGTATTTTTCAAAGTCGCCATGGCGGCGGACCGCGCGGTAGTCGTCCAGGCTTTCGACGTGATCGGAGGTGAGGAACATGGAAAGCATGGCCCCGACATGTTGGACACAATGGGCCACTTGTCGGTTGCGCAGAATCGTCATCAAGCCTTCAGCCAAATAGGCGACGTTTGCCTCGATTTCGGGGTAGATTTCGTCCGCATGCTCGAGGATACGGTCCAACACCGCCTCGGCGGCGGCTAGCACCATCGCGTTGCTGGAGTAGACGCCGCCGTGAAACACCTCGCCATTGGCGATGCAGGCCATGGTGTCGCCGGAGCCACCAAAAGCGGCGATGGGCACGCCGCCCCCTAGGACTTTCGACACCACCGTCAGGTCCGGGACCACGGCGAAGCGTTCTTGGGCCCCGCCTTTGGCAACCCGCATACCGGTCATGACCTCGTCGAAGATGAGGTGACAGGCATGGTCGTCGCAGAGTGCGCGGACAGCGTTCAGGTAGTTGGGTTTCGGCGGGATCGTGCCGCCGTTGCCCATGACCGGCTCCATTAGAACGGCAGCGATGTGGCCGCGGTTGCGGTCGAGTACGCGTTCCAGAGCTGACGCGTCGTTCCAGGGGCACATGACGGCGTCTTCAAGGGCCTTGCTCATGCCGCTGGTGCCCCTCAGCGCCTGATATCCAGGTTTGGCCCCCAGTTCCGTCAACGGTGCGTGGTAGCGGTGGAAGACCGATTCCGACCAACCGTGATAGTGGCCTTCAAAGAGTACAATGCGATTGCGGCCGGTGTTGTGTCTGGCGACGCGCACGGCCGAGGCTATGGCCTCGGTGCCGGAGTTGGCGAAGCGCATGCGCTGCATCGACGGGATGAGTTGCCTCAGCTTTTCTGCGACCCGGGCATTGAGCTCGGTCGGAAAACCAAGTTGGGACCCGCGTTCGCGGAGCTGTTCCACGATCCGTTCGATGACAAAGTCCGGGCGATGGCCAAAAAAAAGTGGCCCGTAGGCCATGTTCATGTCGAGGTAGCGGTTACCATCGACGTCAAACACCCATGGACCCTCACCCCGCTCCGCGACGATGGCGGGGTGATAGGGCAGGACGCGCATGGTGCTACTGTCGCCGCCGGCGACGCTCTGACGGGCGCGCTCTAGCGCGGCCAAGCTGTTTGTCCGCGAGACCGCTTGCGGGGCGTTCTGATGAAGCATCGATGATATCCCGTTATGTGTGTATAATATTGTTATTTTACAACTTTTCGTCATCTCGCTCAATATGCCTCGTCTTTGTTATTGGCCCGAAAGAATGGGCCAATAAGGAAACGGGGGCCCGAAGGCCCCCGTTCTCAACCGCGCGGTTGGGTGCGGCTAGGACGAGTAGTACATCCTGAATTCGATCGGATGCGGTGTTTGCTGGAACGCCGTGACTTCTTCCTGCTTCAGTTCGATGTAGCCGTCGATCAGTTCGTCGGAGAACACATCGCCTTTCTTCAGGAAGTCGCGATCTGCATCGAGGGCGCTCACCGCTTCGCTGAGGGATGCGCAAACCGTCGGAATGTCTGTCAACTCCTCCGGCGGCAGATCGTAGAGGTCCTTGTCCATCGGATCGCCCGGGTGGATCTTGTTCTCGATGCCGTCGAGGCCGGCCATCAGCATGGCGGAGAATGCCAGGTACGGGTTTGCTGTGGCGTCCGGGAAACGAACCTCGACCCGCTTGCCGTTCGGGTTGGACACAAACGGAATGCGGCAGGAGGCCGACCGGTTGCGGGCGGAGTAGGCCAAGAGGACTGGCGCCTCGAACCCGGGGACCAGGCGCTTGTAGCTGTTTGTGCCCGGATTGGAGAAGGCGTTGATGGCGCGCGCATGTTTGATGATGCCGCCGATGTAGAACAGGGCCATCTCCGAGAGGTCGGCGTAGCCCGAGCCGGCGAACAGCGCTTTGCCATCCTTCCAGATGGATTGGTGGGTGTGCATCCCGGACCCGTTGTCGTCGACCACCGGCTTTGGCATGAAGGTTGCGGACTTGCCATACTGAGCCGCCACCATCTGCACAACATACTTGTAGATTTGCATACTGTCGGCGGCGCGCAGCAGCGTATCGAACTTGACGCCAAGTTCGTTTTGGCTGGGTGCGACCTCGTGATGGTGTTTCTCAACACTTACGCCCATTTTCGCAATGGTCGAGAGCATCTCGGACCGTAGATCAGCCATTGAGTCGACCGGCGGGACAGGGAAGTAGCCGCCCTTGATACCCGGCCGATGCCCAAAGTTGCCCTCAGGGAACTCTGAGCCCGTGTTGTAAGGGCCTTCGGCGCTGTCGATGCGATAGAAGGTGTGGCGCATTGATACTTCGTAGCGCACGTCGTCGAAGACGAAGAATTCGGCTTCCGGGCCAAAGTAGGCCGTGTCGCCGATGCCGCTTGACTTCATATAGGCGAGCGCCCGGCGGGCGGCGCTGCGCGGGTCGCGCGCGTAGGCTTCCCCGGTGGTCGGCTCCTGGACATCGCAGAACATGATCAATGTCGGCGCAGCGGCGAACGGATCCATGACCGCGGTCGCCGGGTCCGGAATAAGTGCCATGTCGGATTCGTTGATCGCTTTCCAACCGGCGATCGACGAGCCGTCGAACATGATGCCATCGGTGAATACATCCTCATCGATGGTGCACACATGCTGCGCCAGATGCTGCCACTTGCCGCGCGGATCGGTAAAACGAAGGTCGACATATTCGACCTCGTTCTCTTTGATCATCTGCATGACCTTGGCGATGTCGGACATCCTTAACTACCTCTTTTCGTTGAATTCTTGGGTGATCGAAGCCAATGGTTAGACCGCTTCCGGTCCACGCTCCCCGGTGCGGATCCGGATGGCTTCGTCGATGGTCGATACAAAAATCTTGCCGTCCCCAATACGGCCGGTCTTGGCGGCAGCCTGGATGGCCTCAATAGCGCGATCAACCTGATTGTCCTCAAGGACAATCTCCAGCTTCACCTTTGGCAGAAAGTCGACCACGTACTCGGCGCCCCGATAGAGCTCGGTATGGCCCTTCTGTCGGCCGAAGCCCTTTGCCTCCAACACGGTGATCCCCTTCAGGCCGATCTCGTGCAGGGCTTCTTTCACCTCGTCGAGTTTGAAGGGCTTGATGATGGCTTCGATTTTCTTCATGGGACCATGGGGCTGCAAGTTAGTAACACAATGTAAGCACGCAACGTGCCAACCCAGCCGAGCCGGTAACACGTTGATGGCACTTGCATTTTGGCCGAAATACCGGCAAGCGCAAGATGTGTGTGCTCAATGCGTTTGCCGTATGCCTATGAATTGAGCAACCTCCGCCCAATCCGTGGGCGGTCCTACGAGCCGGCTTCGATGGCCTCATAGTTGAGGTTTGGCCGGCGTTGGCGGTCGCGGCCGATGAAGCTGTACGCCACCGGGACGATGTAGATCGAAAAGAAGGTTCCGAGCAGCAGGCCGCCGACAATCACCCAACCGATCTGGTGGCGGCTTTCGGCGCCGGCACCGCTGGCCGCGGCCAGGGGCAGGGTCCCGAGGATCATCGAGAAGGCCGTCATCAGGATCGGCCGCAGCCGTTGAATTGAGGCTTCGAGCAGCGCTTCGGCTTTGGCCTTGCCGGCGTCTTGCAGTTGGTTGGCAAACTCGGTGATCAGGATGCCGTTCTTGGTTATGAGACCGACAAGGGTAATTAGACCTATCTGGCTGTAGATGTTGAGGGTGTTACCCGTGGCTTGCAGGGCTAGCAAGGCGCCGATCACCGAGAGCGGAACTGTCAGCATGACGACCGTCGGGTCGACGAAGCTTTCGAACTGTGCCGCCAGGACCAGGAAGATGAAAATGAGTGCCAGGCCGAAGGTCAGCATCAGGCTGGCGCCGGACTCCTTGAACTCGAGGCTTTGCCCATCGAAGCCGATGGTTGCGGTCGGAGGAAACGTCCGGGCGGCAACGCCTTCCAGAAAGTCGAGCGCCTGACCCTGGGAATAGCCGGGCGCCAGGTTTGCGGTGACGGTTATCGAGCGGGCTCGATTGAAGTGATTCCGGTCGCGCGGTGTGACTACTTCCTCGATTTCGACCAGGGCGGATAGCGGGATCAAGTCGCCTTCCGGCGCGCGTACAAAAAAGCGGCTGAGCTGGTCAGGCGAGGCGCGCTCCACCTCGTCAGCTTGTACGATGACGTCGTACTGTTCGCCATTCTGTTTGAAGCGGGTTACTTCGCGGCCGCCTAGCATGGTCTCGATGGTTCGTCCGATCGTTGCCACGTCGAGACCCAGTGTGCCGATGCGATCGCGGTTCATTTGGATCAGAAGCTGCGGCGTATTGATGCGGAGATCGGTGTCGACGCTGACAAGACCGGGGTTGGCCGCGACCTCCCCAAGGAAGGTGTCGAGGGACGCGCCCATCTCCTCATACGGGCGGCTGTCCATGATGACGAAATTCACCGGCCGTTCGATCGGGCTGGCGCCGAGGGACGGTGGCGCTACCGGGAACGCGAGCGTCCCTGCCACACTCTGAAACTGCGGGAAGACCGACCCGACGATCTGGGTGATGTGGCGCTCCCGCTCCTGCCATGGATCGAGCAAGAGTACACTCAAACCTTCACTCGCGATCTGGAAGCCGCTGGCCGTGAAGTACTGACGCATCTCCGGGATGGTTTCGTAGGCTTCTTCCACCTGCCGCATGTACGCGTCGGTGTAATCGATTGTCGCACCTTCCGGACCGACAAGAATGCCAAACAGCACCCCACGGTCCTCCAGGGGTGCCAGTTCGCTGCGGAGCTGGTTGAAGACGACGACATTGCCGGCGGCGACAAATACCGCGATCAGGACGACGGCAGCGCGGTTGGCGAGCGCCCAGCGGAGCGTCACGCCGTACACCCGTTCAAGCGCTTCGAGCGCCCGGCCGATGCCGCGGCTGATGGCGCCTTCCGATGCCTCGCGGCGCAGCAGCCGGGAACACATCATCGGTGATAGGCTGAGCGCCACGAAACTGGAAATGAAGACTGCGCCGGCCAAGGTCAGTGCGAACTCCGTGAATAGCCGGCCTGTCCGTCCCTCGATGAAGGCGACCGGCACGAACACCGCCGCCAGGGCGAGGGTCGTGGCGATGACCGCGAACTGGATCTCCTTCGCGCCGACCAATGCCGCTTTGATCGGGTGCATGCCGGCCTCGACATGCCGGTAGATGTTTTCGAGCATGACGATGGCATCGTCGACCACTAGGCCGATTGCTAGGACCATGGCCAGCAGGGTTAGAGTGTTGATGGAGAATCCGAGGATCCACATCATGAAAAACGTGCCGACCAGCGAGACCGGGATGGTGACGAGCGGGATCAGTACCGAGCGGGGCGAGCGGAGGAAGAAGAGAATGACGGCGAGAACCAGGATGATCGCTTCGACCAGGGTCTTGAATACGTTGTCGATCGACGCATCGATGAACACGGAACTATCGTAGGCGAGATCGATGCGCATGCCGTCCGGCAGCCGCTGCTGGATCGCCGGAAGCAGCTCCGTCACCTCCTGCGAAATCTCCAGCGGGTTGGCGACGGACTGACGGACCACACCGATGGCGATGGCTTCGACGCCCATGAAGCGGGCGACCTGCCGATCCTCCTCAACACCAAGCACCGCCCGGCCCACATCGCTTAGGCGCAGCAGATGGTCGCCGTCGGCGCGTAGGATCAGATCGTTGAACTGTTCGACGGTCTGCAGGTCGCTTTCATTGCGGACGGTGAATTCCCTTTGCCGGCTTTCCACGCGGCCGCCGGGGATCTCCTGGTTTTGCCGGCGGAGTGCGTCTTCGACATCGTCGGTGGTGATCCCGTGGCCGGCGAGGTCCAGGGCATCGAGCCACAGCCGCATGGCAAAGCGCCGTTCGGCGAAAATGATGGCGTCGGCGACTCCGTCGATCCGCTTGATCTCATCGACGACGAACCGGTCGACCACATCGGTCATCTGCGCCGGCGTGTGGCGCGCGCTGGAAAAGGCGATCCAGATGATCGGGTCGGCGTTGGCCTCCACCTTGGCGACGATCGGTTCTTCCACGTCGTCCGGCAGATCGCCGCGTACTCGGCCGACGCGGTCGCGCACCTCGGCGGCGGCGTCATCGGGATCGCGGCCCAACCGGAAGGTCACCGTGATCTCGCTGGTTTCTTCCCGGCTGATCGAACTGATCGTCTTGATCCCTTCGATGCCGGCCAGGGAGTCCTCGATGATGGTTGTGATCTGGGTTTCCATCAATTCGGCCGGCGCACCGCGGAACAGGGTGGTGACGCTGACCGTGGGCTCATCGATCTCCGGATACTCGCGAACCGTGAGTCGGCTCATCGATACCAAACCGATCAGCACGACCAGGAGGCTCAGCACCATTGCGAAGACCGGACGCTTGATGCTGATGCTGGGGAGTCCGCCCATGTCTTAGGACCCCTGCAGGACTTGGATTTCTTCGTCTGCCGGGCTGGGTGGAATGTAGGTTGGCTCGGTCACGGTCACCGGGGTTCCGTCGGCCAAGCGCTGTTGACCCGCGGTTACCACAACGTCGCCGGGGACGATGCCACTGCGGACCTCGACGTGCCGGGCGATGCGAGCGCCGGTCTCTATGGGGACCAGTTCGACCGTGCCCTCGTTGACCCGGAAGACCAGCGGTTCGTCGCTGTTGGGCACGACCGCTTGTTCCGGGATAAAAACTACATCGCGGCGCTCATCGACGCGGATGGTGACGGAGACGAATTGTCCCGGTCGCAGCCGCAGGTCTTCATTGCCGACCAGGGCCTCGATGCGAATGCTCCGTGTGCGCGGGTTGACCAGTGGGTCGATGGCACTGATGTGTGCGGCGAAGGTTTCGCCCGCATAGGCATCGCTCCGAAGGAGCAGTTCCTTCCCCATCGTGACATCCTGGAGGAAGCGTTCGGGAACCTCGAACGTAACCTTGATCGGCACGATCTGCTCCAAGTTGACGATCTCTTCGCCCACATTGAGAAAGTCGCCGACATCGACCTTCCGAATGCCAATGGTCCCGTCGAACGGCGCCGCTATATCCATTTTCTCAAGCTGGGCCCGGGCGAGGTTCACCCGCGCCTCGGCTGAGCGGAGGTCGGCGACGGCTTCGTCGCGCCGCGCCACGGCGACGGTACCGCGATTGACCAGATCGTCCGCGCGGTCATATTCGCGCCTTGCCAGATCCAGAGTTGCTTCGGCATCGGCCAGTTCGGCGAGTTGGACGCTCTGGTCCAATTCGATCAATTGATCGCCCGCTTCCACTCGATCGCCGTTCTCGAACAGGATCTGGGTGACGCGGCCGGCGATTTCGGGGCTGATGGTGACCGATTGGTTGGATGCGAGGGTGCCGACGGCCTTCAGTTTGCGGACGGAGGTGCCACGGACCGCCTCCGTTGCCTCGACGACGAGTCCGGGCGGGGCACCGGTGGGTCCTCCGGCTTGGGCCGTGGTGGTGTCCCGTAATGCTACGAACCAGTAGGCGATCGCCATTCCGCCCAAAACCACTGCCGTGATCGCGAGATTGCCTAGCTTGCCCATTGCGTCCCTCGGAGTTGCGACGCTTACTTAGTATGGCTAATCAGTGCCGGCAATGACGCCGGATCAGCGAAAGAACGTCGCCAGACGGTCCAGTGAGAGCTGAATATTTTCAACGCTGTTCGCGTAGGAGAAACGCAGATAGCCCTCGCCGAACGCCCCGAAACTTGTGCCCGCCACGGTCGCGATGCCAACCTCCTCAAGGAGATTGTTCTGGAGGGTGCGCGCATCCATACCGGTGCCGGTGATGTTGGGAAAGGCGTAGAAGGCGCCGCCGGGATTGCGGCAGGTGACGCCGGGCAGGCCGTTCAGGCCGGAGACGATGACCTCACGGCGCTTGTCAAAGGCCCGGACCATCTCGTCAACCTGGTCCTGAGGGCCCTCAAGCGCGGCAATGCCGGCGAACTGGGTCGCCGCATTGACGCATGAATGGCAGTTCACTGAAAGCCGGGCGGCCTTGTCGGCGATTGCTGCCGGCCACACCGCGTAGCCGAGGCGCCAGCCAGTCATGGCGTAGGTCTTGCTCCAGCCGTCCAGCATGATGAGCTGATCGGCGAGTTCCGGATAGGCGAGCAGGGAAGTGTGGGGGTGGCCGTCGTAGACAATGCGCGAGTAGATCTCGTCGCTGAGGATCGCCACGTCCGGCCGCTTTGCCAGTCCGGCAACCAGCTTGTCGATCTCCTGCTTCGGGACTGCGCCGCCGGTTGGGTTGGCCGGCGAGTTCAGGATCACCAGTCGGGTCCGCTCCGTGATCAGGTTGAGGACGGTGTCGGCATCGAAGGAGAAGTCCTTCTCCTCGACCAGCGGAATGGGGATCGCCTTGGCGCCGGTGAAGTTGATGACGGACTCATAGATCGGGAAGCCGGGGTTCGGATAGAGGATCTCGGCACCGGATTCGCCGAACATCAGGATGGCGAAGAACATGGTGACCTTGCCGCCCGGAACCACGACAATCCGTTCCGGCGAGACCTCCACACCCCGGTACTTCCGGATGTCCGCGGCGACGGCTTCGCGCAGCGGCAGGATGCCGGGTGAGGGCGTATACCCATGATGGCCATCATGCAGGGCCTTCGTGGCCGCTTCGACGATATGGGGCGGTGTCTTAAAGTCGGGCTGGCCGATCCCGAGGTTGATGATGTCGCGGCCTTCGCGGGAGAGGGCTTCGGCCCGCGCCAAAACTTCAAAGGCCGTCTCGGTGCCGAGCCGTGACATCCCGGCGGCAAGGTGTAACATCTTGGAATTCCTCTCTATCCGCGACCGCCAGACTATGCATGAGGCGGCGTGCGCGGGCAAACATCTGGAGGCCTCGATGAAGCCGGCCAATTCCGTCTTGTCGAGCTATGGCACCACGGTCTTCGAGGTCATGAGCCGGCTTGCCATCGAGCATGGCGCGGTCAATCTGGGGCAGGGATTTCCCGACGGGAATGGGCCCGGCGACGTTGTGCGTGCGGCGGCCGTGGCGCTGACCGAGAAGAACAATCAGTATCCGCCGATGCTTGGCCTCCCCGAGTTGCGGCAGGAGGTGGCCCGGCATGCCAAGCGCTTCTATGGGCTGGATGTCGATTGGTCGCGGGAGGTCATAGTGACATCCGGTGCGACCGAGGCGCTGGCGGCGTGTCTGTTCGGACTGATCGAGCCGGGCGACGAGGTCGTGCTGATCGAGCCGCTGTACGACAGCTATCTGCCGATCGTCCGCCGGGCCGGCGGTGTGCCGAAGCTGGTTCGTGTCGAGCCGCCGGACTGGAGCCTGCCCCGCGCGGACCTGGAAAACGCGTTTACCTACCGTACCAAGCTGCTGCTGCTCAACACGCCGATGAACCCCACCGGGAAGGTGTTCACGCGAGACGAGTTGCTGTTCCTGGCGGGCCTAGTCGAACGTTCCGATGCCTTCGTGGTCTGTGATGAAGTCTATGAGCACATTACGTTTGACGGGGCGGAGCACGTGCCGCTCATCACCTTGCCGGGGATGCGTGACCGGTGCCTGCGTATCGGATCGGCCGGCAAGACGTTCTCGCTGACCGGATGGAAGGTCGGGTACCTGACCGCCTCGGCCGACTTGCTGGGGCCAGTCAGCAAGGCGCATCAGTTTCTTGTCTTCACGACGCCGCCGAATTTGCAGCATGCCACCGCCTACGGGCTGTCGCTTGACGATGGGTACTTCACGGAACTCGGCCAAGACATGAAGCGAAAGCGCGACCGTCTGGCGGACGGTCTGGCGGGCATCGGCTTTGATCTCCTGCCCTGTGACGGCACCTACTTCCTCAATGCGGGCTACCGCGGGCTCGCCGATCACGTGGACGACGAGGCTTTCTGCCGGGTGCTGACGCTTGAGGCCGGGGTGACTGCCATCCCGTTGAGTGCCTTCTACCAGACGCCTGATGTCGGCGGCTTCTTGCGGTTTTGTTTCTGCAAAGCAGACTCAGTGCTGGACGACGCGGTGTCCAAACTGGCCGGGTTTCTAGGCTAGGCCCTCACCGGTTGCGCCAGTTTGAAGCGGCGGCTTTGTGTGGCGGGCAGCGGCTCCTGGTCTACTGGCTCGACCTCCGGCTGAACCGGCGCTGGCAGCACCTCGATTTCATCTGCCGCACCGTCAGCCAATGGCTCCAATTCGATCTGCACCGCCGTCGAGGTTGCGGTGTCCAGGGGCACTTCCGTCAGGGGGAACATCGCCGAGCCGATGCCGCCGATGGCGTCGGCAATATGGGTTAGCCGCTCTTCGTCAGGCATGCCGAGCAAGCTGAAGGCAACGCCGCCGTCGCGCCAGAAGATCTGGCCAACACCCTGGTCAGCAGCGAAGGCTGAACCACGTTTGTCGCCGGCGACCGATTGGGCGTAGAGGGTCACACGCACATTGTCCTTGTCGGCATAGATGATCTGCAAGGCGTGACCGGAACTGGTCTGCAGCAGCCGGCGTGCGACAGGGATCAGGCCTATGGCGTCCAGCTCCGGCACCGTCAGCGAGGCGCCTTCGACCGCTGGGTCCGTGGTGAGGGGATCATCGCCGAGTGCCAGGTGCGCGGCCACGGCCTGGCGCCGGAAATCGACCAGCGGATCGGCGACCTGGTCGAACCGCGGTGCGCTATAGAAGAGTGTTCCCGCAACAAGTGCCAGGACAACGCAAAGAGCGCCGCCGCGGGCGGCACCATGAACGAGCCGGCCAACGCGTCTTGCGCGGTCGGCGCTGGCCGCCAACGACTCAAGCTGTGCGGGGAGGTCGCCCTCCTCAATCCGATCGTACAGGCGATGCAGGACGATCCGCTGGCGCCGGTAGTCTTCGACCAGAGCAGCATGTCGTGGCGAGGTGGAGAGAAACGCTTCGATCTCGCGCCGGAGGTCGGGATCCAGGTGGCCATCCACGTAGGCGTGGAGGTCGTTTTCGGTAATGCTTCTGTTCATTGGGCCTTCTTCAAATAGGTAACTGGCGCCCGGTCAAGCCGGGCCCGTAGTGCCTCTCGCCCCCGCGAGAGCCGTGACATCACGGTGCCGATGGGCACGCCGATTATGTCCGCCGCCTCGCGATAGCTGATGCCCTCGTAGGCGACGAGTAGAATGACCTGCCGCTGATCTTCCGGTAGGCGGGCCAGGGCTTGTTCCAACTCCTTCATTTCCAGGTGATCTGCCTGGGACGGGGCTGACTGGAGCGTCGGCGCAACCCGCTCGAGCGGCACAATGTCGGCCGAGCGCCGCGCCCGCTTGGCGTTATCGATATGCGCATTGCGCAGGACCCTAAACAGATAGGACCGCAGGTTCCTGACGCCGCCCAGGCGCATGCGGTGCGCCATAACGCGCGTCAGACTCTCCTGCACCAGATCGTCCGCCTCGTTGCGGTCACCGGTCAAGGCGAATGCAAAGCGGCGTAAAGCCGCCAAGTGAAGAGTGATTTCCTGTTTACTGGCCGCCACGCCGGCAACTCCCGGATAAGTCGGCGCGCTTGCCCCCTCTTATTTCCCGCGCGGGCGACGACTGAACACCTTTGCTGACCCATGGAAGTGTCCTGATGTGGCAACAAAGCGGCACCACCCGGGCGAAACCGAGATAGTTAACGTTCGCGCAGACCTGGCGAGGTTATTGCGAGGGTGCCGGCTGTTCTTGCTGCTGCGGCGGGACCTCCCCGGTCTGGGTGCCCTGCTCTTCGCAGGCGGCAAGGGCGAATAGAAGCGCCGCGGCCAGGGCCGGCGGGAGCAATCGAAGTCGTCTGGTCATGATGATGAACGCCTTTCCGTAAGGGTATGTCGGGAGGGATGGTACTGTTGGCTTGGATACGCGGGTGCGAATGTGTCGCGGGGTGACCACCCCTCCCATAGAAGAAAGACGGGGCGAGGCCGGTTTTATTCCCGGCAGTCGAGATTTCACGGTTCCGGGGCTTGTCAGGTCCGCTTGACGCCCCCTCGGGCCCGGATTACACGTTTCCGGTCGGGTGGTGGCTGTAGCTCAGTTGGTTAGAGCACCAGATTGTGGATCTGGGGGCCGGGGGTTCAAGTCCCCTCAGCCACCCCAACCTCCCACAGAATGGCATCATTGAAGCTGATGTCCTGTCTGAGTTTCGGCGTCTAATGGACTGATCTACTTATAAATGCGCCTCAGCGAAGAGCGCCGGGTTGGTCAATCGGATGGCGTCGAATCACCTGATCAATCATCCTAAGGCCGGAATGTCTACTCTTGAGTCTAGACAAGACATCTGCGCATGCACGGTCGTATAACATGTCCTCGAGGTCGGTTATGTACGGCGCGGCCTTGTGCCAGTTGTTGGGTTTAGTGTCGGCTGGCAACCCGTGACCACCTTCGACCAAGCTGGTCTGCAGAGCCAGGGACACCTCGTTCCAATTCACTGGCGTCGGATTTGCCCCGAGCGAAGAATAGGACGCAAGCCAGTTGTCGAGTTGCGGCGAGCGAATCTTAAGGCCAGAGAAGTCCGACGCGGCTTCCATTTTCTTTTTGGTGAAGAACGCTCGCGATGGCAAAATAGCAATGCCCAAGATACGCACGCTCTGCTCCGCTGCAATCTTGTCGGCGATATCCTTCATGAATTCGCTCTCGAAGACCTGTGTTTGGCCCCAAAGGCATCACCGTCAACGCCATCCTGCCTGGAAGTATCGGCGAAACCGCGTTCAATGACGTAATGGGCTATCCGCGAACGACGGATCTGTTGCCAGGTATGGAGATCCCTGTGATGCGACGTGGGACGCCCGGTGATATTGGCCCAATAGCCGCTTTCTTGTGCAGCGAACAGGCTGCCTATCTCACCGGCGAGTTCATTGATGTGAATGGGGGATTGTTAATGGACTGACCGCTCTCATCGCCGAATGACCCGTGGCAGGTCAACACAATCCGACTTGTTGATAGGCAGCCCAAGTCTTACGAGGCTGACAAGCCCTCTTCTTTTTGTCTGTGCTAGCAAAGGCGGCGTCCGAACGCCGAATAGCCGGCATCGTTATTCTGTCTCCTTCTACGGTCGGTACATGATCAGGTCGAAGAACACCGTCAAATCCAATCTCTTTGTAGGCCCTCATACAGGCAAGCATCTCAGTCTGGCCACAATCATGCCAAGTTTCCACGAAGTTACCTGGGACACCACGAACATCTCGGAAATGAACAAACGATATCTTGTCGCCGAACCTGACGAGCTCCCGTGGAAGGTCATCCGTCATCAACGTAAAATTACCTTGACACATAGTGATCCTGTTCATGCTGCTCGGGACGAGTTGCACAAGGCGTTGGAAATTCGCAATAGAACACATTATGCGCCCCACACCACAGGAGGGTGAGTCAGCCAGTCATAGAGCCGGAATGCCGGGGAATAGGAAACGATTCGCCAGTAACACGGAAATTCAGGGAACGCGGCCTCATTCCGAGAAGTATATCTTTCGCCGACGCCGGAAATGGCGACGAATCAGGGTGCGGGCGCCCCGTCCGTCCCTGGCGCGAAGGCACGCAATCATCTTGCGGCGCATGTCGAGTCCGTCCCAAAGGTCGTCCGGCACGGTGTTGTGGTCGCGCATGGTGGTCCACATCGGTTCCTGATGCCGTCTCGCCCACAGGTCACGCAGATAACCCGCGATGACCGTGTTGCCGCAGCCGTGCGCAAGCCCGACATGAAACGCCATGGTTTCGTCGACAGGCGGTACCCCTTCCTTCAGCTGGCTTTCCATCCTATCGACGATCAACTCGAGACGATCGATGGCGTCGGGTGTCATCGTTTTGGCAGCCAAGGCCGCAGCTGTGGTTTCGAGGATTTCCTGGGCCTCGTACAGTTCACGGGGACCTGGGCCGGGATCGTCGGGGCGAGACCATGGCAAGGAAGAATCCGGGCCGGGAATACGCCGGATATAGGTGCCGTCACCGATTCGGACCTCAATTAGGCCCGCAGTCTCAAGCGCGATCATCGCCTCGCGCACCGCCGGGCGGCTGACCCCGAGCTGCCGCGTCAAAGACAGTTCGGGCGGGATGCGATCGCCGGGTTGCATGTCGTTCTCGTGCATCATCTGAACGATTGCGTCGGCAATCTGCTCGTAGAGTCGTTTGGTGCGGACGAGGGGGACAAGCGTGGGTTCCGCTTTCGATGAAGCTGCCGGCTTCACTGTTCATTCACCTCATCAGTTCGCCCAGTACACACGGCCCCCTATCGACCTACGCAGCCGATGAACCGCTTAAGCGTATCAGTTCAGATGATGCGGTTCACAAGTGACCATGGTGCGCAACATGATCCGCTTCTCCCCGCTCGGCGTTCCGCGACCGGCGCGGTGCATGACGCAGCGCTGATCCCAAAACACCACGTCACCTGGGCGCCACTGGTGGTGGTACTGGAATTCGGGATTGATCGAATGCTCGTACAGCGCGTCGAGCAGGGCGTCGCTCTCGGCCTTGTCCAACCCCACCACGCTGTTGGTATGGCTTGGATTTACGAAAAGCGTCTCGCGCTTCGACCAAGGATGCACCAAGACAATCGGATGCTCTGCACCGTTGAATTCGCCCGTCGCCTTCTGCTGCTCCGTTAGAGGCGGCGTCTTCGCCTCGCCCTTCCACCCCGCACCGCGCAGGTGAAACGCCTTCATGCCGTGAATGCGTTGGCGAAGGTCGTCGGGCAGTGTTTCGCACGCGCGAACCATGCTGGTGAACTCTGTTGGGCCGCCTCGGGATGGTGCGGCGACCGACACCAAAAAGGCCACAGCGTCGGGATTCTCCTTGAAAGAGCCATCCGAATGCCAGCCCGACGCACGTTCGTTGGCACCATAGTCGTCCACGTTGCCGTCCTTATCGACGTTCGTGATGTAGCTGAGTTCTGGGTGCTCGGGATGGCGGTAGTGCAGGATCGAGTGAGGTTCCAACTTACCAATCCTCCGCCCAATGGCCTTGCAGTCCTCGGGGCCTAATTGCTGGTCCCGCACGACGGCGACGGCGCCGCGCACGAGAGCATCGTGCAATACCGAAAAACTCTCGTCCGACATGTCTGCGGACAAGGCCAAGCCGCGCACCTCCAACCCAAGAAACGGGGACAGGGCGCGTACATCGTAGCTGTGAGAAAGGGTCATTCTGTCACCTCAGGTATAGAAAGCCGCAGGGTTGCGGCCTGCAACGAGGTTTTTTGACGCGCTGGCAGTATCTTGCGAGGCCATGCGCAATCTGGCCCGGAAGTTGCCAGAAATGTCAAATTGTCAGATAAATTGACACTAGCGAATGGTCGGTCCTTTGGCAATGGACTCAGGCAGGCGCCCCTTGATCGCACGTTTGGCATGGCACTATATTGGTCCAACCATTGGACGGGCTAAGCTTTTTTTCACGCCGTAGCTGGGTTCCTTCTCAAGGAGGCAGTACGCGGCCCGGAGCGGCTGAGTTGAGTGAAAAACGAAAAGCGGGGGATTACTGACCCCGCTGACAGTTAGAGCAGGGCACGGGCGGCGGTGATCCGCCACCAAACCAGGAGGGAGAACACGATGTTTCGACATGGCAGATCAGGAACCGGTTCGTTGCGGAGCCGCGTGACAAGGTTCTCGATGGCAGCGGGCATGACGTTCGCGCTGTTGGCGTTCGCGACGGTCCCGCAGAACGCCGCCGCTCAGGATACCGTGACCCGCGGCGGAAAGATCGTCGAGGCCGCGTGGCTTGCGTTGGCGACGCTTGATCCGCATCTGTCGAATGCGGGCGATACCAACTACTCGCTGTTTTTCGATTCGCTGTTCAATGTTCAGTACACCTCCGTCGAAAACGGCGAGTACGACATCGTCCCCGGCTTAGCGACAACCTACGAGGTCATGGATCCCACCACCGTTGTTATGAAGCTTCGCGACGGCGTGGTCTTCCACGACGGTTCCAAATGGGACGCTGACCTGGCGAAATGGAACCTGGAACGCGCACGCGACCACCAGGATTCGGGGCGCACAACGACGGTCGAAGCGATCGAGACCATCACGGTCGTCGATCCCATGACGATCGAACTGAAGCTCAGCGCGCCGCAGCCGCTGCTGCAGATGATGCTGTCGCCGGCCAACCCTCTGAACGTCTATATGGTGTCCAAGGCGGCGGTCGAGGGCAAAGGCGAGGTCGAGTTCGGCCGGTCTCCGGTCGGTAGCGGACCATATCAGGTCGCAAGGTGGATTCCAGACGACCGGATCGAACTGACGAAGTTCGACAACCACTGGCAGATGGGCGCCGACGGCAAGCCGCTGCCTTATGCCGACGAATACGTCGTACGCCTGATTACCGACACATCGGTGTCCACGCTGGAACTTCGGGCGGGCAACGTTCACCTCGTGCAGCGTATCTTGCCGCAGGATATCGAGGGCCTGCGCCGGGATTCCAACATCAACGTCTTTGAAGCACCCCGCTTCGTCGGCGCCCCCAGCTTTTACATTTCCTCCAACCCTGATTCTCAGTCTCCGTTCTCCAAGGACGTGAAGCTGCGTCAGGCGGTCCAGCACGCCATCAACCGGGATGCGATGGCCGCGGCACTGGGTTTCGGCAGCGGCACCGCTCAATACTATTGGGGTTCGTATCCGGGCATGCCGGGCTATGACGAATCCTTGCCCCGTTACGAATTTGACCCGGAAAAGTCCAGGCAGTTGCTTGCCGAGGCGGGATACCCAGACGGGATAGAGCTGAACGTCAAGGTGATCAACCGGCCGACGGACGTGCAGCCGCTGGAAATTGTTCAGGGCATGCTGGGCCAGGTGGGCATCGAGCTAAACATCGAACTGCTGGACCGTACGCCGTGGGTCGACGATGGCCGCAAGGGCAACTTCGAAGCACTCGCTCATCGGAACTCAAGCCTTCTTGACCCGATGCTCCGCTGGGAGACGAAAACGGGATCGTCCTCGAACTGGGCGTCCTATTCCAATGCAGAGGTGGATGCCTTGTGGGACAAGGCCAGTTCCGAATACGACATCGAGAAGCGCGGCGACATCTACAGGGAGATACAGCGCATTCTCCATAAGGATGCCTATCACCTTATCGGTTATCGCACGCCACTTTTGATGGCGCACACCGCCGCCCTGATGGGCATGGAAATCGGTGCCGGCTACGATTCACGCTATCTCTGGCTGAAGCAGTAGGACGGTGACGGCCCGCCGAACAGGGCGCTGGTCGGCGGTTGGGGATAAGGGTGTTGACCGGCTGTGCCAACGGGCTGGCAGCAAGCCGGTCGATATCCGTCTCCATGACGCGCCCATTGACATGACCACGAGGCCGCGGTGGCAAAGTTCCTAGCGCGGCGAGCCTTCACGACCTGCATCGTAGTGATCCTGGTCAGCATTATTTCGTTCTCCATCGTCAATGTGCTGCCCGGCGATCTCGCCGCTGCCATTCTCGGCGAGGAAGGCGGCGCCGATTCCCAGCGCTACGAGGAGCTGCGGGCGAGCCTCGGTCTCGACCAGCCTCTGTACATTCAATACCTGAACTGGCTGACCGACGCGCTGCGCGGCGACTTCGGCATCTCCATGCGGACCCAGGAAGACATCGGGCCAGCCATCGTGTCGCGCGCCGTTCCGACCATCCAGCTGGCAATTTTCGCCATGGCCCTGTCCATCCTAGTCTCGGTACCTGTTGGGGTCATTTCCGCGGTTCGCCAGCGGACCATGGTTGACACAGGCGGGACGCTGTTTGCGATCCTGGGGGTCGCGACGCCGGGGTTCTGGCTCGGCATCATGCTGATGCTGGTTTTTGCGGTGTGGCTGCGATGGCTGCCGCCATCAGGGTTCGTGCCCTTCTGGGAAAACCCTGTTGAGGCGCTGCGCCTGATGATCATGCCGGGAATCGCGCTGGCCTCGGGACTGACAGGTGTTCTGATCCGCCAGGTCCGGGCCTCGGTGATCGAGGTTCTGGGAGAGGAGTACATAGTTGCCGCCCGAAGCAAGGGCCTGACGGAGCGGGTGGTTCTTTACAAGCATGCGTTTCGCAATGCCATCTTTCCGGTGGTGACGCTGATCGGCCTGCAGGTCGGCCAGACCTTCGGCGGCGCCGCGACCGTCGAGGTGGTGTTTTCCATACCCGGACTGGGCCGGCTCGCCGTCGATTCCATCTTTTTTCGCGACTTCACGATGATTCAGGCGGTCATGATGTTCTTGGCGCTGACCGTGCTGCTGACCAGCCTGCTTGCTGACATCGTCTATGCGCGCCTCGACCCACGGGTCCGCTATGCGTGAGAGCTCGGCCATGGACCGATTGATGCTGGGGCCGCGATTCAGCGCCTTCCGGGAATTCGTGTCGACGCCGCGGTCCGCGGTGGCGGTGGGCATTATCGTCGTGATTGTCTGCGCCGCCCTGTTCGCGGACGTGATCGCACCGATGGATCCGAACGCGCAGGACTACACGGTGGTCTTGCAGCCGCCGTCCCTCGATCACCTGCTAGGCACCGACCACTTGGGGCGTGACCTGTTGTCGCGGTTGATCCACGGCAGCCAAGTCGCGTTGTTGGTCGGCGTGGCGTCGGTCGGCCTGGCCGCGGTACTCGGGTCGTTCCTGGGCCTGCTCTCGGGCTACGCGTCGGGCCTGGTGGACGAAGCGATGATGCGCGTCATGGACGCCCTGTTCGCGTTTCCATCAGTCCTGCTGGCCCTGGGCATCACGGCCGCGCTCGGTCCCGGAACGTTTACGATCGTCATTGCCATCGCCGTTGCCGACATGCCGGTGTTCGCGCGCCTGACCCGGGGACAGGTGTTGACAGTGCGGGAGCGGGATTTCGTCACCGCGGCGCGCGCCCTCGGCGCCAAACCGAAGCGCCTGATCTTTCGCCACATCTGGCCGCATGTGACGACACCGGTCATGGTCATGGCGTCGCTGCATGTGGGTTTCGCCATTCTTACCGAGGCGGCCCTGTCATTTCTCGGGCTCGGCGTTCAACCGCCGACCTCGAGCTGGGGCGGGGTGCTGCGAACCGGTTTCGCCTTCCTGGAGACGGCGCCGTGGTTGTCGGCTTTCTCGGGTGCGGCGATTCTTATCGCTGTTTTTGGACTCAACCTCCTGGCCGATGCCCTGCGGGACTACACCGATCCGCGGGGATGAGTGCGAGCACAGCAGACAGCCGGCCGCGGCGCCGGGACGGGACATGACGTGAGCGAGAATAGTAAGCCGCTGTTGCTCGACGTCTCGGGCCTAAGCATCAGTTTTGCCACCAAACAGGGCGTGGTCTGGGCGGTCCAGAACCTGTCCCTGTGCGTGCAGCAGGGAGAGACCATCGCGCTGGTAGGCGAGTCTGGTTCCGGCAAGTCGGTGGCGGTGCGCTCGATCCTCAGGCTCCTTCCAAAAGCCACCGCCCGCATCGACTCGGGACGCGTGTTGTTCGAGGGGCGCGATCTCCTCCAGGCCGACGAAGCCACCATGCGCGAGGTGCGCGGCAATAAGATCGCCCTTGCCTTTCAGGATCCGATGGCGGCGCTCAACCCGGTGCTGACCGTCGGCGAGCAGATCGCGGAGGCCATCCGGGCGCACGAGGAACTGCCCAAGCACGAGGTGCGCGAGCGTGTTGTCGAGCTGCTGACACTGGTTGGCATCCCGGGCGCGGAAGACCGTCTGACCTGGTATCCCCATCAATTTTCCGGCGGCATGCGACAGCGGGTCATGATCGCGATCGCGATCTCGTGCAACCCGGATGTCATTCTGGCCGACGAAGTGACCACGGCGCTCGACGTCACCATTCAGGCGCAGATCCTGGAGCTCCTGAAAGACCTAGCAAGCAAACTGAGCACTGCCATGGTGCTGATCTCCCACGACCTGGGCGTGGTGGCCGGCATGGCCCAGCGGGTCTACGTGCTCTATGCAGGCCGGGTTGTGGAGACCGCGACGACGGACGACCTGTTTGACCATCCGTCGATGCCCTACACCTGGGGTTTGCTGCGTTCGGTTCCGCGGCTGGAAGGCGAGGCGCTCGACAAGCTTGTGCCCATCGAGGGCGTGCCGCCGGATGCGACGAAGTCGGCCAAGGGCTGCCGTTTCCAGCCGCGGTGCGCCTACCGCCGCGATATCTGCGCGGAACGGGAGCCAGACCTGCTGCTGGCGCCCGATACCAATGAAGGCCACCTGACTCGCTGCTGGGGGCGCCAGGAAGTGACCGAGGGCGGCTGGCTCCTGGCGACCGACTGGCAATCGGATCTTGGGGATCCTGGGCTTGTAAAGCAGATACGCTCCTCCGCGGCCGTCGGAGGATGACAGGGGACGGGCAATGACGCAAATCCATGAAGCCGGCCATGCAGCCAATGCGCCGTCCGGCGCGCCCGACCCGGGGCAGTCATTGTTGGAAGTATCGAACCTGTCGGTTCGGTTCGCGAGCGTCCGCGCGGTGGACAACGTCGGGTTTTCAGTGAAGCGCGGCGAGACCCTTGGATTGGTCGGCGAGTCAGGCTCCGGTAAATCGACTGCGGGCCGCGCCATTCTTCAGATCACGCCGCCGACAGCCGGTTCGGTGAGGTTCGATGGAGTCGAGATTGCCGGCATGCCGGAAAAACAAATGCGGCCCTATCGCCGCCGCATGCAGATGATCTTTCAGGATCCGCGAAGCTCGCTCGATTCCAAGATGCGCGTATCGCAGATCATCGGCGAGCCGTTGGAAATTCACCACATCGGAACCCGGGCGGAGCGCCGAGAAAGGGTCGCCGAACTCCTGCAACTTGTTGGCCTCAACCCGACCGTCGGGGTGCGGTATCCTCATCAGTTTTCGGGTGGGCAGGCACAACGCATCGCCATCGCGCGCGCCCTTGCCCTCGATCCCGATTTTTTGGTCGCCGACGAACCGATCTCCGCGCTCGACGTGTCGATCCAGGCACAGGTCGTCAACCTGCTTCTGGAGATCAAGCAGACAATGAAGCTGTCGATGATCTTCATCGCCCACGACCTGGCGGTGGTGCGTTACATCTCCGACAAGATCGCGGTCATGTATCTGGGCAAGATCGTCGAGTTGGCCGACAAGACCGCCTTTTACGCCAATCCGCTCCACCCCTATTCCCAGGCGTTGCTGTCGGCGGTTCCGGTGCCGGATCCGAAGCGGGAGAGGACGCGTTCGCGCGTCGTCCTGTCCGGCGACATGCCGAATCCCGACAATCCGCCGTCGGGCTGCCGTTTCCACACCCGTTGTCCGCTACGGACGATGAAAGACAACCCGGCCATTTGCGCCGAGGAGGAGCCACTCCTGACCGGCGAGAGCTCCGGCCATGCCGTGGCCTGCCATTTTGCGGAGCGTTAGATGGTGAACAGACCCACTTTCCTTTGGATTTGCACCGGTTCACACGCGTTGGAAGCGGACGGCGGGCTATTGGCCTGGTGCCGGAAAGCTATTCCTGTCTATCGGTCCAACCTTTGGGAATGAGCGGCAAAGGACATGCCATGAAAACCACTACGACACGGACATCAACGGGTGCCGATGCGAGCCCGTCGGTACCGCGATTCAAGCGGTTGGATCAACAACGGCTGTACCTCGCCGTGGCACGCCAGATCGCCAGCCAAATTCGCGAACTGCCGCTGCCTCCCGGCTCACGGCTGCTGGCGGAGAGGGAATTGGCCAGCCAGTTCCAGGTCAGCCGGACCACGGTCCGCGAAGCCATGATCGTGCTGGAAACCATGGGTTTGATCGAGGTGCGCGTCGGGGACGGCACCTACGTATCGCAGGAGGCTGAAAGAAAGGGACTCGGCAGCGCAGAGCGGCTGGACGTGTCCGGCCCCAGTCCGTTGGAGCAATTCCGGGCCCGCATCGTCATTGAAAGCGCCGCGGCTGCCGATGCCGCCGACAACATCACGACTACAGAGCTGACGGAGTTGGCGCGCTGCCTTGAAGCCATGAAGAAGGACGTGGACGGTCCGGCGGCTGAAGCTCATCGGTTCGAGTTCCATCGTCTTGTCGCCGCGGCGTCACGCAACACCATCTTCATCAAGGTCATCAGCGACCTGTGGGAGATGCGAACCGGCCACATGTGGCGCACAATCCGCAAGCGCGTTGTCACGCCGGCCCACCATGTCGATGCGCTGCAATGCCGGATGGAGCTGTACGACGCCCTTTTCCGGCGTGACCGCCGCGGGGCGGAGGTGGCTATGAACCAGCTTATGGAACAGATTCGCATCCGCTTCTTCGATATCGCGGATTAGTGCTGGAGGAGTTCGGCAATGGCGCAGCGGTTGCGGCAGGAAGACTACGACGTCGTCGTGATTGGCGGGGGTGCCGCGGGCGTGGCGGCGGCGGTCAGCGCGGCGCGCAACGGGTCGCGGACACTGCTGGTCGAAGCCGGGCCGATGATCGGTGGCGAGATGATCAGCGGCCTGCCGATTGACGGATGCCTCAACACCCGCGGCGAATGGGTGGTCGGCGGCGTTGCCCGCGAGTTGTTCGACGAATGTGACAAGATGGGTGGTTACGTCGGTGCCTTCTACGATTGGCGAACGATCTGGGTCGTCTGTGTCGATCCCGAGGTCATGAAGCTGGCCGTCATGAATGTCGTGATGCGGGCGGGGATCAAGCTCCTGCTGTATACCTTTGCCGAGGACGTCGTCGTCCAGGACGGCAAGGTGACCGGTGTCGTCCTGCTCAACAAGAACCAGCGCACGCTGGTGACCGGCAAGGTCTTCGTCGACTGTTCGGGCGACGGCGATCTGGCCCACCTGGCCGGCGCGCCGCACGAGATGGGCGGCGAGGAAGGCGCTCTGCAGCCGGTCAGCCTGGTCTTTCGCATGATGGGCGTGGATACCGAACGCCTAATGTCGTTCGTCGCCGAGAAGCCGGAAAACGTCGCGGTAGCGGAAAATCCCTACTACGACAACATCAGCCGAGAGGAGCAGTTGCGGCGTCTGGTCGAACAGGGTTACCCCAAGGTGTTCTTCGTTGCCAAGGGGCCGTTGATCAGCGCGGGCATCGCCTCAGGCGAATTGTATCCGACCGCCCTGATGGGCATCGGGCCGGTATCAATGAAACGGCGGGAGATCTACTGCAACACCACCCGCATCGCCAATGTCGATGCGACCGATACCGAAAAACTGACGCAGACCTTGCCCGAACTCATGGAGCAGGTGTGGATTTGCTCGAGGTTCCTGGCCAAGCGGGTTCCCGGATTCGAAGACGCCCAGTTCTCTGGCATCGCGCCACGGATCGGTATCCGGGAGACGCGGCGCATCCTCGGTGACTATGTCCTCAACTTCGATGATGTCATGAATGCGAAGAAGCGCGACGATGGCGTCGCCAAGGGCGCCCATCACGTCGATATCCACGGCTCTGGAAGGTATCAATTGCGCCAGCCGATCAAGGACGGAGGGTCTTACGACATTCCCCTCGGCTGCCTGATTCCGCGCAACGTCAAGAATGTCCTGTTGGCCGGCCGTTGTTTGTCGGCGACGCGCGAGGCGCACGGGTCCGCCCGCGTCATGGGGACCTGCATGGCGATGGGGCAGGCGGTGGGCACGGCGGCGGCTCTGGCATCATCGGCCAATCAGCTAGAGGACATCCGCACGGTTCAGGTCGGCGCCTTGCGCGAACGCCTCAAGGAGCAGGGTGCGGTGATCGACGGAACCCACTGACCCGTCAGGGGCGCGCCGGCGACAGGGTCGGCATCTATGCCAACTTTTGTCTTGAACGCGCTGTATCTCCCTGTAGATGTCGCCGCGCTTCTCGATGTCGTATTCGGAACTGGCCTTGTCCCTTTCCAACTGACGGATCTCGAGGGCAAGCTGCGCAGCTTGGAGGCGTCCGGTGTTCCTGTCGACAGGGCGCTGAGCTATGCCCGCGAGCGGGTAACGAAGGTGCATTTCTCTGTCGACCAGTTCGTCCCTTATTCGCAGATTGTAGTGCCGCGTGAGGGTCGCGTCGGGCCGGTACGGCCGAGTGAAATAATGAACCTGCAGAGACGCAAGCAGGAAGCCGAGCAGGACAAGCGCCATAATATAAGACGCCCTGTTCCCGAAAGATTGACCTCCTGTTCGGTCGTTGCGGCTAGCGCCCGAGTGCACGGCGGAGGTGCGGACTGGCGCCCCGATGATGTCCGCTACTCGACGTGTAGTGGTCAAAGCAGACTTCAAGCTATGCCGGGTTGGAGCCGCGCGCACAGTGTGTGCCCAGCGATCGGATGGTCGGTGTAAAAGCTGAAGCGCCCGTGGATGCAACATATTTTCAACACATCGCGCTGAAAACCGCAGAAATCTGCGGTTTAGCACCAGATTGTGGATCTGGGGGTCGTGGGTTCAAGTCCCATCAGCCACCCCAGCTTGCTCTTCAGCCGTGTTTTCTTGGCCCGCTAGGGGCTGGTCGGTGACGTGAGTCGTTCCCGATGCGTGAGCTGAACTGCAGCAAGCCGGTTGGCCATTGGTGAGCCTACTGGCAGCCGGCCCCCGACGTGTGCCCGGTGACCCGTCCTTGCTCCAGCATGAAGACTGTTTCGCACGCGGCCGGGCCGGCGGTGCTTTGGCCGCTGCTTGGCACGATCACGCCGCTCCTCACGGGCCTGGAGTATACCAGGATCTTGGTGCCGTCCTGCGCGACATGGGTCTCTGTCGGCTCGCCCCAGATTGAGAGTAGCTTGGCTTGAGGTGCCCCAACCCAGGTTTGAAGAACTTCGTCGTGTTGCTTGCACGCCGCAACCGCCAGTGCGGTGGCCATCAAGGTTATGATGTAACGCATGTCCTCGACCCCCAAGGGGCTTTTGAATGGTCCCCCTTGAGTATCTGCCGAACAGGCTTAACGAATTCGATATGTCTAGACTTCGCGACGCTTCAAGCCCGCTAGATCTTCGTCGGGAACCTGCTAGGCTGAGGCGCGGTGCGTTGCGAGGTTCGCCCGATGCTTGGGAAAACGAACCCGCACCTGCGTGCCAGCGCCCTCCTTGCTGGCGATCGATACGCTACCCCCGTGCAGCTCTGCCAGCGACTTAACTAGGGCCAGTCCTAGGCCGGTGCCCTGGTGCGACCGGGAGAGCGTCGATTGGATCTGGTAGAATGGTGTCAAAACCCTCTCTATGTCCGCTTCCGCAATGCCGATGCCTGTGTCAGCCACGACAAGATCCAAGCTGCCGCAGTCGCTGGTGACGAGGTCTACAGAAACGGAACCACCAGCAGGCGTGAACTTGATGGCGTTGGAGAGCAGGTTCAAAAGTATCTGTTTTAGGGCTCGTTCGTCGGCATAGAGTTCGCGGGTTCTTGGTTGCGTACTAGTCGTGACTGTGACGTTCGACTGCTTGGCTCGCTCCGAGATTAGCCGGATGCTGCTGAGTACGACTTCTGCGGGATCCAGTTCAATTTCGTCGATCTCAAACTTGCCGGCTTCGATCTTAGAGACATCCAGTATGTCATTGATAACAGCGAGAAGGTGCTTACCGCTATCAAGGATGTGTCCCAGATAACTGTGCGCCGACTCCTCCGAGACCGATGTGTTATGGGCCATCATGACTTCGGTGAAACCAATAATCGCGTTGAGCGGCGTGCGAAGCTCGTGGCTCATATTCGCAAGGAATTCTGATTTGGCCCGGCTCGCCGCTTCCGCTTCGTTCTTTGACTTGAGCAGGATTTCTTCCGCTTTCTTTCGGTCCGTTATGTCGATACAGATCGTTGCCAGGCCACCGTTTGGCATCTTGTTGCTGCGAACTTCTATGACTCTGCCACTCCGCGCGATGATCTCGCGTCCTTCGCGTGTGTGCCGAACCAGGTCGAGGCTTGTTGAGATATTCTGGCCGATGCGCGATTCTTTCTGATCAGCTGACTGTTCTGGGCTGTCAGCCGTCATGCCGAGCATGCTTAGAATACTATCGTTATGAGCTAGCAGGTTCATATCTCGATCAAATGTCGCGATACCGGCTCCCGTATAATCTAGCGTTGCCTGAAGTAAAGCTCCGCGCTCTAGAATTGTCTGACGGTCCTTTGCTTCTGCAATGGCGTATCTAATTGTTCTCTCCAGGAGACGTGGGCTAAGTTCGGTTTTCTCCAGGTAGTCGGCCGCGCCGGCTTCCATCGCAGCGATGTCTATTTCTCTATCGCCCCTTCCCGTCAGAAGTATCGTCGGCACGTCGCAGCCATTTCGCCGGGCCTCCCGCACCAGATCCAATCCGTTTTTCCCGCCGACATAATAGTCGACGAGGCAGATGTCTGCCTCGCAGCGTGCGAGAGCTTCGAGGCCGGACTTGTAGTCGGCCACCCAACGCAACTCGAACCTGTCGGTTCCATCAATCTCTTGGATGAGACCGCGCGTTAGGATGTAGTCGTCCTCGTCGTCTTCGACGAGCAGGATCCTGATTGGTTGGTTCGCCACGACCACAACCGGTTAGGCGGCTTCAGCCATGGGCTTTCTGGGACGATGGTAGGCTGCTTGGCCCAAGCCAATGAACAATGGTGAGAGGAACATCGGGATCTGGAATATCGCCACATAGACTGCGAAATCGGCGGCTATCGCAGTCCCAATCACCGCGTAGGTGAGCCCGACGTTTCGGTGGACCGAGAGAATGATTGCGGATAGCAGCAGGTCGCGCCCCAACGACCAAAACAGGCACGCTGTACCGGCAATGGCTATGACGCCGAAGCCGACGGCGACCAGGAAAAGGGATAACACCCTGGAAGGGTCTGTTTGGATGTGATGGTGGACGCCATCCATGATGCCGATGCCGAAGACAAGAAGTGATATGACGGCGCCGGCATGCAGCAAGTTGTACGACGTTTCAGATGCTTGCTTCGGGAGGCGCTTCACCAGCCGGTTGATGAGTATCGAAATCCCGAGCGGCAGAAACAGGAACAGCGCGACACGGAATACATATTCCTTGATTGGAAAGTCCAATGCCTCGCCTTCGAGTGCCTGATCGAAGACCAGGAGGGCGACCGGCATCAAGAACGTTGAAACGACCATGCCATTTATCGGGAGCCGGCCGTTCAGGCGGAAGTGGTTGGCGATCGTAGGGGCGGCAAAAACCGAACTCGACGCGGCCGTCACGAGCAGCATCAGGTGGAGGTCGCGCGGCAAACCGATGGCCCAACCAATCAAGATGACGAGGAGAGGCAGGAAGGCGAGCTGCCAGAGCATGATTCCCCAGACAGCCGGTTCCGGGTTGGCGAGAATGGCCGTTGGACGATCTGTCGTAAGGGACAGCGAGAGCGTTACGAGCAGGAACAGCGCCGGAAACACGAGCGGTGAAAAAAGTGCTGCTAGTTGCGGCACGGCAAGGGCCGAGCAAACCCCAATCGCGAGCAGAGCAGCCACGGCCCCACGGCTGAAACCGGCGGAATCCCCGTTTGACATGTTTCGAGCCCCTGGCTTGGCATCGGATAGTTCTTTGTGCCCGGTTTGACTACCGGCTGAGTATTAAGATGTAGTCAACCAACGGTGAGCTATTAACCGTACCGGACTAGCAGGCGCCCGACTTGCTCAGGCCCGTATTCAGCTTGGAAAGAAGGAAGAGAATGGGTATCGCACGGGTCTTCGCTGCTCTACTTGGCAGCGTTGTGTTTGCCGCTGGATCTTTGCCGGCCGCGGCCGAAAAGTGGGACATGCCGACGGCGTATGCGCCGGGGAACTTCCATTCACAAACAGCGGTGATGTTTGCCGAGGCGGTTGGTCGGGCGACTGATGGAGAGTTGGAGATCGTGGTTCATGCCGGCGGTTCGCTGTTTGCTGGCGGTGAGATCAAGCGGGCGGTGCAGACCGGCCAAGCGCCGATCGGCGAACGTCTTATGTCCGCGCTGTCGAATGAAGATGCCATCTTCGGCGTCGATGCGGTGCCGTTCCTAGCGACGAGTTACGACGACGCGTGGCGGCTCTACCAAGCATCCAAGCCGGCGATTGTCGAGAAGCTGGCGAAGCAAGGGCTGGTGTTCTTGTATGCAACGCCTTGGCCGCCCCAGGGTTTGTATTCGGATCGAGCCATCGATGATGTGGCGGATATGCAAGGTATGAGGTTCCGGGCCTACAATCCGGCGACATCACGTCTTGCCGAGTTGATGGGGGCGACGCCGACTCAGATTGAGACGGCCGAGTTGTCGCAGGCACTGGCCACCGGGGTTGCGAACTCGCTCATCACATCCGGCGCCACTGGGGTGGACCGCAAGGTCTGGGAGCATCTTTCCCACTTCTACGATCTACAGGCCTGGCTGCCGAAGAATATGGTATTCGTGAACAAGCGGATGTGGGATCGGCTTGATCCTGAAACACAGGCGGTTGTGCGCGGCGCGGCGGCGATGGCTGAGTCGTTTGGCTGGTCCCGGTCGGAGGAACTCGCCGGGCAGCACCTGACAATGCTGGCCGAGAATGGCATGCAGGTTCAGCCAGCAGGTGCGGCGCTGCAGGACGGTGTGACCTCGATCGGCCAGCAAATGGCCGAGGAATGGCTCGCTGACGCCGGCGCGTCCGGGGCGCAGATTCTGCAGACGTTCAGAAACGGAAACGGTGCAGCCAAGCCAGTGCGTCCGGCGACGCTGGTGCCTACCAACCGGTAGCTGGCGGCGGTTCCGGATCTCCGAGTGTGGTTCGGATGGGTGACCGGCTGACCACCTGGCTCAGAGCTTTTTATGAAATCGGTGCGTTGCTTGCTGGGGTGTGCCTGGTAGGCGTTGCGGGGCTCGTCATCGTTCAGGTGATTGGGCGCTGGTCGGGCCTCACCACAGCCGGGATTCCCGAGCTGACCGGCTATGCCATGGCCAACAGCTTCTTTCTGCCCCTGGCCTACGCTTTTCGTCAGGGCGCGCACATTCGGATCCGGCTGTTTGCAGATCGATTGAGCGACCCTCAGCGGAATGTCGTTGAGTTGGTGGTGCTCGCAGTTGGTCTGGTCATCGCTGGGGCTCTGGCCATTGCTATGGGCCGGTTGGCCTGGATCTCGTTCATGATCGGCGACTTGAGCCAAGGCGCGGATGCGACACCGCTGTGGATACCGCAGCTCGGTCTGTCGATTGGGTCGGGCTTGCTGGTGGTTGCCATCGGGCAAACGCTATGGGAGCAGGTCACGCGCTTCTTCGGCGGGTTACCTGGCGCGCGCGTCGTCGAGGCGGGGCGGTGAGTGGCAACACACTCGTTGTGGCCGTCTACTTGTTGGCCTTGCTCGGTTTGTTGGGCGCAGGCGTATGGGTCGGGCTGGCGTTGTTGGCTGTGGGTCTCATCGGCATCGAGTTGTTTACCGCGAGACCTGCCGTTGACGCGATGGCGACCGCTGTCTGGAGCGCTCTATCGAGTTGGCCGTTGGTGGCCCTGCCGCTCTTCATCTGGATGGGAGAAATCCTCACCCGCTCTAGCGTCTCGCAATCCCTGTTTCGCGGGTTAAGCCCAATTGTACGGCGGCTTCCCGGGCGCCTGCTGCACGTGAACATTGCCGGGTGTACCCTGTTCGCAGCAATCTCCGGCTCGTCCGCCGCGACAGTTTCGGCAGTAGGTAAGATAGCCCTTCCCGAACTGCGGCGACGGGGGTATCCGGAACAGCTCGCCGTGGGGAGCCTGGCTGGCGCTGGTACGCTCGGCTTGTTGATGCCGCCGTCGATCATTCTGATCGTCTATGGAGTGACGACTAACGAGTCCATTACCAAACTTTTCATGGCCGGCATTGGTCCGGCGCTGGTTCTCGCGGCACTGTTCATGATCTACGTGGCAAGTAGCGCGGTTTTGGGGCGAGCCTCTTTTCCGGGCCCGGAGGAGGCGCAGGCGGATGGTGCCGTCTCCGTTGTATCTTTGCTGCCGCTTGTCGTTCTTGTGGTGTCTGTCCTTGGTTCGATTTACGCGGGCCTCCTTACGGCGACCGAGGCGGCTGTGGTGGGCGTGTTGGGCGCGCTCGTCATCTCATATCTTGATGGCAGCCTGACATTGACTTCGTTCATCGAGGGGGTGACGGGCGCGCTAAAAACATCGTCGATGATCGCTCTCATTCTTGCCGGGTCCGCCACGTTGACTCTTTCGATGGGGTTCACGGGGGTGCCCCGTGGTGTCGCCGAAGCGATTGCCGGATTGGATCTCACCCAGGGTGAACTGCTGCTGTTGCTAGGTGTGTTCTACATCATACTCGGCATGTTTCTTGACGGGATCTCCGCGGTTGTCCTGACGATGGCGATTGTTGAACCGATGATCAGGGGGGCCGGCATCGATCCGATCTGGTTTGGCGTATTCCTTGTCATATTGGTGGAAACTGCCCAGATCACTCCACCGGTTGGGTTCAATCTCTACGTGATCCAGTCCATGACCGGCCACAACATTTTCTACGTGGCAAAGGCTGCGGCGCCGCTCTTCCTGATAATGATCTTGATGCTGTTCATTGTGTGGCTGTTTCCGGAGATCGCCCTACACTTGCCGGCCTCTCTGCAGCCGGTCCGCTAGCCGTAGGCTTAACAATTGTTTGACGAACTCCTGCAAATCTCGACTACCTTTGCCCGCGCGGACCAGGTGCGATGAGAACGGACAACGCGGATAAACACGCATCAACTGCGTTGGGCGACTCCCCGGCGTTCTCCGATAGCTTCGACTCGCTGGCCGACGTGCTTGAGGGCGCAGATGTTGGGCTCGCGGTGTTCGATCCGGCCCTTGCTCTGGTGGCCTGCAACGAGAAGTACAAGACGTTCTTCCGCTATGCGGATAAGGAGGCGTATCCGGGCGTAGCCCTGGATACACTGATTCGGATCAAGATGATGCGGCGCCACGGTGATCCGGATTATGCCGAGCGTCAGGTGACCGAGGCGAAGGAGCGGCTGGTTCCGGGATCGGTCCAGACGTTTCAGTTTACGACTTCCGCCGGCCAGGCGCTCATCGTTACGCGCCGTTGCCTGCAAGATGGTGTTCTGGTCGAAACCGTACGGCCGGCCGATCCAGCGGATGCGTCCCGGCTGGGTGCTGGCGCCCTCGCCGAGTTGGCGCGGCAACGCTTGACCCACGCGTTGGAGGGGATGGCGGACGGGTTTTGCCTACATGATGCGGAGGGCCGGTTGGTCCTCTACAACCGGAAGTATGTTGAGTATAACTCGCACGTCTCCGACCTGATTCTTCCAGGCGCGGTCTTTGAGGATCTACTTCGCGCTGGCGTTGATCGAGGTGGATTCAACATCGGGAGCATGGATCCCGATGAGTTCTTTGAGCTGCGCCTAAAGCAGCATAAGAACCCAGATGCGCCCTACGACATGCAGTTGGCTGACGGTCGCTGGATACGCGTTCACGAGAAGCGTACAGAAGATGGTGGGATTGTCGGCATTCGCTCGGACATCACCGAGTTGAAGAAGCGCGAGCTCGATATTCTGCGGATGACGCATGAATTGCGTAAAACCAACATCCAGTTTGATACCGCCCTAAACAATATGATCCAGGGCCTGTGCATGTTCGACGACGAACAGGTTCTACTGGTCTGTAACAGTCGTTATCTCGAAATGTATGGATTTGATCCGCAGATCGTTAAGCCAGGCATAAGGCTCCGAGAGATAATGGAATACAGTGTCTCTATCGGGAACTATACGGAGGAGGATGCCAAAAAAGCTATCGCGGCGCGGCCGGACCAAGCGAAGAAACGTGAACGGACAACCCTTAAGCAGTATTTGAGGGATGGGCGAGTCATCGCCGTCATGCATGAGCCCATGCCGAACGGCGGCTCAATTGCGACCTATCAGGACATAACGGATCTTGAGCGCCGGGAAGCGCAGGTGCAAGAGTACATGCACAAGCTTGAGATCTCGAACAGGGAACTCCAGGACTTCGCGCATGTCGCGTCCCATGATCTCAAGGAACCGCTCCGCAAGATCGAAGCGTTTGGTGGCCGGTTGGCAACGAAGTTCGCCGGTGATTTGCCCGACGAAGGCAAACTATATGTGGATCGGATGCAGAATGCCGCTGGACGGATGCGGCAGCTCATTGACGACCTGCTGAATTTCTCGCGCGTGACGACAAAGGCGCAGCCGTTTGAAGAGACCGATCTTGGTGAGATTGCAGCGGAAGTTGTCTCGGACCTGCAGATTCGGATTGAGGAGGCCAATGCGGAGGTCGTCCTTGGTCCACTCCACAAGATTGATGCTGACCCAACGCAAATGCGCCAGCTTCTGCAGAACCTGATCGGGAACGCGTTGAAGTTTGGCAAGCCGGATGTGAAGCCGATTGTTCGCGTTGAGACGGCATTGCCGGCGGAAAGACCAGGCTATTGTCAGATCCGGGTCGAAGACAACGGCATCGGTTTTGATAACAAATACAAGGACCAGATATTCACCATATTTCAGCGTCTCCACGGTCGCCATGAGTATGAAGGTACGGGGATCGGCCTTGCGACGTGCCGGAAGATTGCTGAGTGGCACGGCGGCACCATCGATGCGGCCGGCGTTCTTGACGAGGGGGCAGTTTTCAGTGTTGTCCTGCCCGTGCGGCACCAGGAAGTGGATTAGGCGGCTATCGGACGGGTCGAAAGTCCGGAGGACTGCAGACACCTGACGTGCATAGGGCTTCCTAGGATTAGGGTACGGTGTGTTCCTGGACCTGGCGACCTTGGGACCCTTCAAGTCGCGGCCAACGAATGGGTGATTCCTAGCCCCTACCGACAACCTTCAAAAGGTTAACGTTTACGCTTCATTGAGCCTTTGATGGCTTCTTAGGCTCGCAGGGCTTTGGGTACTCAAGGGCAGGACGTGTCCACATCTGACTCCAACTTCGGAGACGACAATCTCCGTTCTGAAAATCACCCGGACAGACGATTGTTGCCGCGGGCCGAGATCGGTCGACGCGAGGAGGACCTCGCCAAGATCGGGATCGTCGATGCTCATGAAGTCGATCCAAGCATCGTTGCCAACCCGGTATTGTATCTGTTCCTGCTCGGCATCTTCCTGGTTCTTGGCCTGGTCGCGGTTGCTGGGGGGAACGCCAGATTCGCGCCGCTGTTGTTCAACCCGAACACTGCGGTCGAGGTGGCGGACGTACTTGCGTCGGGCCGCAGTTACGCGACCTTTGATCTGAACATTGAGAGCCGGGCCCTTCGTCGCGAGCATATTGCTTCGCTTTCGGAGACACCCGACGTGGCCGTCCTCGGCGCCAGTCACTGGCAGGAAGGCCATGCTGGGCTGATCCCCGAAGTCAACATGTACAATGCACATGTTCACAGAGATTACTACGAGGACATGCTGTCGGTGACGGAGATGTTCGTCCGGAACAATCGTCTGCCGCAAGCAATGATCATCACCATCAGGGACAATCTGTTCACCCCTGTAGAGGACCGCACCGACTTTCTCTGGGTCCCGACGATCCCGGACTACCGCGATATGTCGCGCCGGCTGGACATCGACCGGCGGCCAATAAGTGAACTGATACCCGTGCCGCAACTACGTAATGCGATCTCCCTTGTGGTCTTGAAAGACAATGTAGAACGGTGGTTTGCGGCACCTGTTTTGCCGCACGTCACCGACGCGGATAAGCACGATACCCTCGACATACTTCGCCCGGATGGGTCGATCATTTGGTCTCGGGAACATGACGCGTTGTTCACGCGGGAGTTTGCGAGATCGGGCGCCTTGGCGTTTGCGGCGCAACGCCGCAACGACCCGCCGAAGATCGACTCGGCCGGCGTTGCGCAGTTCGAGATGCTACTTCAGTTTCTGCAGGATCGGGACGTTGAAGTGTACCTGGCACATCCGCCGTTCAACCCGATCTACTACGACTCACTTCAAGGATCGGCCTATATGGCGGGTTTGGCCGAAATCGAGCAATTGACAGTCGGGTTTGCGGAGCGCTTCGGCCTGAAGGTCATCGGCAGTTTCAACCCCCATGATCTTGGATGTACGGCCGAGATGTACATCGATGCGGAACATTCGAACCCGGACTGCCTCCAGCGTGTTCTGAATGGCTATCGGGGGCATGCCACCGCAGGAAGGCCCGTTGCACGGCCGGTAGACAGGCGATAGTCGATATGGTCTTCAATTCTTTTCAGTTCATATTCGTCTTCTTCCCGCTTGCCTATATCGGCTTTCTCATCATCCATCGAGTTGGTGGCTGGCGGGCCGTGTATCCGTATCTGGCCGCCGCGTCACTCGCTTTCTACGCGCACTGGAGCCTTCTGCTAGTTGCAGTGCTGGCGGCGTCAGTGCTGGCGAACTTCGCGGTTGCGAACGCAATTGTTGAGCTTCGAAACCGGCAGGCGACGGCTAAGCTTCTGTTGATTGCTGCTGTGGCGGGCAACATCATTGCTCTTGGCTATTTCAAGTACACGAACTTCCTCATCGAGACAGTGAACGGGGTCGCCGGAACCGGCTTTAGTCACCTCGACCTTATCCTTCCTGTCGGGATCTCGTTCTATACGTTCATTCAGATAGGCTTCTTGGTTGAGGCCTACAATGGAACGGCAGAACGTCCGTCTTTTGACCGTTATGCTCTGTTCGCGACGTTCTTCCCTTGTGTAACGGCAGGTCCTCTCGTGCTGCAGAGCGAGTTCTTCCGGCAGATGAAGGACCGAGACGACAGTGCGTTCTCGTCGTCGCGGGTGATCATTGGGCTGACCATCTTCTGTATGGGGATGTTCAAGAAAGTCGTTTTCGCCGACACGATCGCCCCCTTTGCGAATGAGGCATTTGGCGGCGTTGCCGCTGGTGGGGGGATCGAACCACTTACCGCCTGGGTGGGAGCCCTCTGCTATACACTCCAGCTGTATTTCGACTTCTCCGGGTATTCCGATATGGCGGTCGGTCTTGGATACCTGTTCGGCATAAAGCTACCGCTCAATTTCAACTCGCCGCTCAAGGCGACAAGCATTCAAGACTTCTGGCATCGGTGGCATATGACGATGACCAGATTCTTCACCACCTATTTATTCACGCCGATGGCGATGAAGAACCTGCGCCGCGCGATGGCGAATGAGTACGGTCCGGTCCACCGCTTTTTCGCAACGGCCGCATGGCCGGTCATCTTTACCTTCCTGATCGCGGGTATTTGGCATGGTGCAGGTTGGACCATGGTGGTCTATGGCTTGATCCATGGGTTTGCGTTGGCCATCAACCATGGCTGGCGAGAGTTCAAGCTACCGACGCTGCATCCGCTTGCCGGGTGGGCGATCACCATGTCTGTGGTCGTGAGCTCACTGGTCGTCTTCCGAGCACCGAATCTGGATGTTGCCGGAACGATATTGGCCAGCATGTGGGGGGTATCCTACCTGTTCGGTGACGGTCTGGTGCAGGCGGGTATTGTCCAGTTGGACCTCGTTCCAGCCTTATCCTTGATACTTGCGCTTGGGATGATTGTCGTGATGCTGCCGAATACGCAGGACATACTGCGCAACTACTGGGTCAGTTCAGACCCCCAACCGTCCGAAGAGAGTCCGGTACGGCGGTGGATGCTCTGGAGAGCATCGCCGAACTGGGCGGTGGCGACGGCCGTGGCGTTTGTCATAGCCATCGCATCGATAAAGAGCCATTCGACATTCCTCTACTATCAGTTCTGATTGGGGCTGGCGGCTGTCCGGGAAGCAGTCTTCTAAGGGATAGGGATCCGACGACAATGGAAATTGAAGCTCTGATCGCAAACATACTGCGTGAACCGATTGAGTCGATCAGCAATGAAACGAGCCCAGCAAATACAAAGTCCTGGGACTCGCTGAAGCACCTTGAACTCGTTCTGGCGATCGAAGGTGCCTACTCGGTAAAGTTCTCCATGCCCGAGATAACGAGCCTCAGGTCAGTCGGGGCCGTGCGGCAAGCGCTTCAAGCGAAGGGTGTGTCTGCCTAGAGAGCTACTTCCTGCGGCCAACCGCCGCTCGGGCGGCGAAAGAGATCCGGTCGGGTGGAAGCAGGATTTGGACGGTTGTACCACCTTCCTCCGCACTTGAGATATCTAAAGCGCCACCGTGTAGGCGGATCAAGCCCGAGGCGATGGGCAATCCCAGACCAGACCCGTGATTGGATCGACAATCGGCGGCCTCCGCTTGTTCGAATGGTGTCAGCAGATCTGATATCTGGTCCGCGGGTATTCCCGGACCGGCGTCTGAGATCTCAATGAGTGCGCCACTATCCTTGGTTGTTGCGAGGTTGACGCAGATCTTGCTGGCCGGGTAGCTGAACTTGATGGCGTTGTCGAGCAGACAGTCGACGGCATGCGTGATCTTGTTTTCGTCCCCATAAAAGGAAAAGCCTGCAGCCAGGTTCGTCTTCAGGGTGATGCCTTTTTCCTCGATGGCGCCCTCGTGAAGACGAACGGCATGCTGAAGGGCGTCCGACAGCTCGAATTCGTGCTCGTCGAGTGCGGTTTGGTCGCTGTAGAGCAGCGACATGTCGAGCAGTTGGTCGATTGTCTGAAGGAGGGCTGCCGCGCTCCTGCCAATATCTTCGGCATAGGCTTCGTATTGTTTGCTGCCGATTGGCCCGAAGATCTGTTGGCGAAAGATATCGTTGAAACCAATAATCGCGTTCAATGGAGTCCGCAGCTCGTGGCTCATGTTTGACAGGAACCGCGATTTGGAGGCCAACACGGCATCCGCCAGAGCTGCGCTGCTGGCCAGGGCAGCCGACTCCTGCTGCTTCTTAAGTGTTTCGGTAATGTCTTCACAGGTGGTTACGGAGCCGCCGCCGCTGATGGGTGCATGATCGACGCTGATTGTTCGGCCATCGCTTAGTCGCTGCTGGTAGGTGGAGGGGCGGGTAGATGCGGCTTGTCGCGAGCGTTCCTTCAACAAGCGTCGACCCTCTTCTTGGGAATAGTTCCCGAGGGAAATGCTGTAGCGCAAGATGGCCGTGAGGTCGGTTCCGGGTCGGACAACATCCGGTGAGAACCCGTAGATCTCCAGATAACGCGCGTTTGAGGTGATAAGACGCTGCTTCTCGTCAAACATGGCGATGCCATGCTTGGTGTGGTCCATCGCCTGCTGGAGCAAGCTTCGTTCATTGGCGAGCGCTTCGACCGCGGTCTCAAGTTCCGTCGTCTTGCGCTTTAGCTCTTCCGCCTCCTTCTGGCCGGCAACGGCGAAGCGGATGGCGCGGGCGAGTGTCGGTGGCGACAAATCGTACTTTGCGACGAAATCGACGGCACCGCTGGCCGCGGCGGCAGCCTCGATCTCCGGATGGTCCGCTCCGGTGAGGAGGATCATCGGCATACCGACGCCGGCGCTCGCCGCCTGCTGGATGAACTCCAAACCGTTGGTCGCACCGAGTGAGTAGTCGACGAAACAGAGGTTGAACGAACCTGACTGAAGCTCAACCATGGCCTTCTCGGGATTCGGCTGCCATGTCACGGTCGAGGCGATATCAGGGATATCGCGCAAGCAAGAGTCGACCAGCATCACCTCGTCCTCGTCATCATCGATGATCAGGCAGTGGATTGGCGACGCAGATGTGGCCGAATTTGGCATCGGTTCTCTGACCACCTAGTTCGTGAGCCGGACGTTGCGCCCAGCGCAGACTCGTTAGGCAATGCGATACAGTCGCATTGACTCGTTATGAGTCTGTTAACCTCGTACTTTGGCACCATGATGAGGTGCGGTCAGGCCAATCAGAGTTCAGTTCTTTCGTGTTACGCGTTTAGGTGGTTTTGTGTTGGGCTGGTCACCCGACCTGGTGGCGATCCGGCCAACCTCTTTGACCATGCCTATAGCGATCCGTCGGTACTTCACGGTTTTCCCGTTGGTGTATTTGAGCAGTGGCCATACCAGAGCGAACTGGTCGGTCGGCGAGGATGAGCTTGATCGCAACTCATGCAACGCAAAGGAGAGGAAGCAGCGGGCGATCTGCCGCTGCTTCGAGGCGGAGGTGGGCCGGTAGGTCTCCTGTGAGACACCGGTCTCGAGTTGGGTGAATTTGGCATCGTTTGTGCCGTTTACTCGGGCTTTCAGGACGAACTGCAACAGGAGCAAGTGGTCGAATGCCCAGATATAGGGGTAACGCGTCGTGACCTGCTTCCAGGCAGCGCGAAGCTCTTCCGTGCGGTACAGGCCGTAGAACCAACTCGCCTGAACGGTGCGCAACAGCTTTCTGACGCGCTGGCGCCGCGTTTCGTGAGGCCCGAGCTCCGGAAACCTTGCCCTGGCGCTAATACGCCCATCGATTGATCGGCGATCCACAAGCGGGGCGGCCATGCCACTCAGAGAGTCTTCTGAGAGTATGGTGTACAGGGACCTTATGTAGTCGAGGTCCGAGGTGTCGTCGTGGGCGCGCCACATGAAGTAGGGGGTTTGTGCCGCTTCGAGAACTTTGGCGAAGTTCTCGATCATGCCAACGTTCTGCAATTGCCGGAGTAAAGAGATTCGACTATCTCGGGCTGCGTAGTCTTTGGTGATGTCGGGTGTTTCGTCGGTGGATGCGTTGTCTGAAATGACAATCTGAATGTCTTCGAAGGACTGATTGCAGATACAGTCCAGTCCCCGAGGGAGTAGCGGTGCGGCGTTGTATACCGGCATGCCGACCGTAACGAGCGGCATCTGCAACGAGCCCTAGTCGACGCGTTTGATCCAGCCGTCCGGCCAGTAGGTTACGGGCGTACTGACGTTACCTTCGTTGAAAGTGAGGTCGGGCTGGGAGATCACGTAGTTGGGGTTGGCCGCCGTGTATTCGATTGCGGCCTGCCGCGGGTTGTCCGTTCCCCAATCGGGGCTGCTTCTTGGCGCACCGACGAGTTGCTCCATGATGCCGTCGGCCGCAACGACGTAAGAGCCGACCGATACTAGGGGGGCATAGGCTGCCAACTCTGCCAGCACATGCGCCTTGGTGTGGTTGGAGTCGAGGAAGACCATCACGGTTTCGGCCCCCTCGGCATCGGCGGAGACTTTGCTCACGATCTGCGGGTCGGTGGAGTTGCCCTCATAAAGCGTGATGTAATCGAACAGTTCGTGGGCTTCGATGGCTGTACGGTTGTGCGGCCGTATCTCAATGTCCACGCCAATGACACGGCCGCGCCCCATCGCCTTGCAAAGGCTCGCATAGAAAATGAGGGAGCCGCCATGGGCGATGCCAGTCTCGATGATCAGGTCCGGCTTAACGGCGAAGATGGCCTCCTGGGCACGGACCATATCCTCGGGAAGCTGGATTATCGGGCGGCCGAGCCAGCTAAAGGTATAGGCGTGCTTCACGTCCCAGCCGCATCGGAGCCACGCACGTGACGCCGCCGCAAAGGCCTCGGGTGAGGCGAGCGGGATGACCCGCCGGTCACCGTCTTCGGCCACGATGACGACCTGCTCCTCAAAATCGATGCTTATCACGCCGGCCCCATTAGACATAGCTGTGCCGTCTAGCACTAACGTGCCGTTTGCTGCAATTCGCCCCGCCAATATGTGACCGCGTCTGCGATTCCTTCCGGCAGGGTGATCCGAGGGGTGAAGCCGACCTCGGTCGCTAGCCGCCGATTGTCGCCAGCCAAGAATGCCGGGTCGCCAGGACGCCCGGGGAGCGCGCCCGGCCGCAGCAGGTGCTCCCGGTTCAACGCGCGCCCGATCTCCCTGGCCACATCGATCAATGGCGTGGCAAACCCGCTGGAGATGTTGATGGCGCCTGAGACATCGCCGGCGAGGACGGCAGCCAAGGCTTGTCCGACGTCGCGGGCGGCCATGAAGTCTCTGGCTTGCCGGCCGTTGGTCATCTTGGCTGGTTCGCCTTGGATCAGCGCTCGGGTCACGGCGGGAATGAAGCGTTCAGCGGGCTCAAACCGCCCATACGGGAAGAATAGCCGGCACCAGGCCACCGACGCCCCACTAGCGCGCAGCTTCTCCGCGTGCTCATAGGCCGACAGTTTCGCGCGGGCATAGGCCGTATCCGCGGACAGTCTGGCGCTATACTCAGAGAGGGCAGCCTTGCCTGGCACCATCCAGTCGTATTCAGCGCAGGTGCCGATCGCGACCGCCCGCACGCCGCCGTACTCGAAGAAGTCGGTCAACAGCCTGCAGGTCGCATCAGCCCAGGCCGTGTTTTCGGGTGCGGTCCAATAGTGCCCGTGCGCGGTTTCCCAAGCGAGGTGGAGCAGGTGGGTCGGCGGTTCTCTTTGCAGCATTGACCGAGGCGCTTCGGGATCGAGCAGATCTATGCGTACAAAGCGCGTCCGACCCTCGTCGGGTCGGGCGTTTCTGGAGACAATGGCCAGCTCGTGTTCCGTATCCGCGAGTGCGGCGACCGCGTGCTGGCCAATGAAGCCGGTGCCGCCGGTGATGAGAATTCTCACAGGCGGAAGTCGGGATAAGCCGCGTCGCGCGGTGCGATAACCTGCGGGGTGGCGGGCCAATCGATGCCAAACACTGGATCGTCCCAACGCACCCCCCGCGCGAGCTCTGGCACGTAGACTTCGCCCATGAGGTATAGCAGCTCGGTGTTGTCGCTGAGTGTCAGGTAGCCATGGGCGCATTCGCCCGGGATCAGGAGCGCGTTGCTGGCTTCGGCCGTCAAGGTTGTGCCGTACCAAGCCAGATAGCTGGATGATTCGGGGCGCAGGTCGACGACGACGTCCCAGATCTGCCCTCGGGTGCAGCGGACGATCTTTGGATCGGGCTTTGGCGCTGCTTGGTAATGCAGTCCGCGAAGCGTATGGACGCGGTGATTGGTCGATCGGTTGATTTGGCGGATGTCAAAAGGAAAGGCGTGATCCGCCATCTCGGTCTCGCAAAACACCCGACCAAAGCTACCTCGCTCGTCTTCGACGGGCTCGAACTCGATCTGCGTGACGCCGGCGATCGGCGTGTTCTGAAAGATCACGGAAGTATCGTTGTCCGCGGTACCGCGACAACGAACTGGGCGCCCCATTCCCGGATGTCTGCCAGGGACTCCGTTATCTCGTCCGTGAGGTTCCAAGGCAGGATCAGAACATAGTCGGGTCGGGCATTGTAGATCGCCTGTGGTGCGCGAACCGGGATGTGGCTTCCGGGGAGCAGCCGGCCTTGCTTGAACTCGTTCAGGTCGGCGACAAACTCGATGTCTTCAGTGCTGGCGTGGCAGCTGTTTAGCAGGGTGTTCCCCTTAGCTGCCGCGCCGTAGGCAACGACCCGTTTCCTATCCTCACGGGCCTCGTCCAGGAACTGCCGTAGCCCGAGGCGTACATTGTTCGCGGCTGCACCGAATGCTGCGTAGGTACGGACGTCGGTGAGTCCGGCGGTTTCTTCTTGCGCCCTTGTTTCCGCTAGGGCTGTTGACGGCGCGTGTTTGGCATCCGCATGGCAAACCCAGAGCCGGAGCGAGCCGCCGTGGGTCGAGAGCTGCTCCACGTCGAACACCCGAAGCTTGTGTCGTGCGAATAGTCGTTCGGTTGCGAACAGGGAGAGATAAGAGAAGTGCTCGTGATAGATCGTATCGAACTGAACTTGCTCAATCAGGTTCTGGAGGTGAGGGAACTCTAGTGTGACCACTCCGTCGGGGGCCAGTAGTTGGGGCATGCCCGCGACGAAGTCGTTGATGTCCGGGACGTGGGCGAGGACGTTGTTGGCGACTATCAAGTTTGCCTGGCGGTGCTTCTTTGCCAGACTGGTGGCTGTGGCCTTCCCAAAGAACAGCACTTCTGTCGGGATATCTTGAGCCGTCGCCGCGGCGGCGACATTGGCCGCAGGCTCGATGCCGAGGACCGGGATGCCCGCCTCCTTAAAGTGACGGAGCAGATATCCGTCGTTCGATGCAATCTCAACAACGAGGCTATCCTTGGTCAGGTTGAGGCGATCCGTGACCCGCATTGCGTAGGCCTTGGCGTGGGCGATCCAGCTTTCGGAATATGAAGAGAAATAGGCGTAGTCAGTGAAGATTTCCTCCGGCGGGACCACGTCGTCGACCTGAACCAAGAAGCACTGTTCGCAAACTCGTGCATGGAGCGGGTAGGTGCGCTCCGCGGCGATCTCATCCGCTGACGAGAGAAACGCATTCGCCAACGGCATGGGGCCGAGATCGATCAGGGTCAATCTGAGATTTGCGCCGCAACTGCGACAGGTTGGGGCGCTGCTCACTGACCAAGCCGTTCTTCGTAGGCGGTGATTTGGTTAAGGGTCACCTGTCGCATGTCCGCGCCGTGGCGATGCTGAAGGTGCCAATCGGCGATCCAGCGTAGGGTCGTTTTCAGATCGATCTGCGTGGTCCAGCCAAGTTCGTGGAGTGCGGCGGTGGGATCAACATCCAGAGTAATGGCTTCGCGCGCTTGCGGTTCGCGGTCCGGCATGACGCTTTCGCGCTCGACACGAACGCCAAGCAGACCCGCAAGCTCTTCGGCCACGACGGCAACAGAATGAGAGGTCCTCGGCCCAAAGTTCAGCGTTTCCGGCGCGTCGCCAGTCAGGAGTTGTTGAACAAACAGAATGTACCCGAACAAAGGGTCGAGGACATGTTGCCATGGCCGGGTGGATGCCGGATTTCGCAGCCGCACGCATCCGTTTTCCTCGAGAGCGCGGACCACGTCGCCCACCAAACGGTCGGCCGCCCAATCGCCGCCACCGACGACATTGCCGGAACGTGCGGTCGCGACTGGTATGCCGGCCGGCCGCAGGTAGCTCTCCGCATACGCCGTGGTGATGATCTCCTGACATGCCTTGGAGGCGCCGTATGGCTCCTTGCCGCCGAGCCGCGCTTGCTCGGAGAAGGCGCCGGTAGTCCCGTCGTTCGCGTAGACCTTATCGCTGGTGATCACCAGGACACAGCGTGGTTGGTGATGCCGGTACAGCGCGTCCAGTAGATTCGCTGTCCCCATGAGGTTTGTGTCGAAGGTGGTCACCGGTTCGCGGAAGCCGAGTCGAACGAGGGGTTGGGCGGCCATATGAAGGACGATATCCGGGGCCGCCGCCGTAACGGCCTCATTGACCGCGCTCGCCTGACGGATGTCGCCGATGATGCTCCGATCGCCACCGCATCTGGCGAGATTGGCCACGCATTTCTCATGCTCGGGCGCGAGTGCAAAGCCAAAAACCTTTGCCCCTAGATGCTCGAGCCAGAGGCTTAACCAGGCACCCTTGAAACCCGTGTGCCCGGTGAGGAGCACGCGCGCGCCGTCCCATAGCTTGCGATCAATCGTAGGCCCGGTGTTCATTGCGCTGGGGGGCTATCGCCACACTTGCCACGGCGCGTTGCCGGACGCCCAATGACGTTCGAGATCGTTGCGGTCGCGCAGCGTATCCATAGGCTGCCAGAACCCATCGTGGGTGAAAGCGGTCAGTTCGCCTTGTTCAGCCAGCGTCGTTAGCGGGCCTTGCTCCCATATCGTTTGGTCGTTGTCGATCAGTTCGATCACCGATGGCTCACAAACAAAGAAGCCCGCGTTGATACGGCCGCCTTCGCCCAGCGGCTTCTCGGTGAAAGCCTGGACCCGATCACCGTCAAGGCTCGTCACGCCGAAGCGGCCGGGCGGTGCGACCACAGTAACAGTGGCTTTGCGGCCCGCGCGGTAGTGATGCTCGATACTAGCCCGAATGTCGATGTCGCCAACTCCGTCGCCGTAGGTCAGCAAGAAGGTCTCTTCCGGATCAAGGTGCCGCGCAATGCGCCGGAGACGCCCACCGGTCATTGTCGTGTCGCCGGTGTCGGCGATCGTGACGCGCCATGGGTCGACACGTCCAGCGTCGTACTCGATGGTATTGGTCGCAAGGTCGATCGTCACATCCGCGTTGTGCAGATGGTAGTTCGCAAAGAACTCTTTGATTAGATAACCCTTGTATCCCGCGCAGATGATGAATTCGCAGACCCCGTGATGTTCGTACAACTTCATGATGTGCCACAGAATCGGCCGCCCGCCGATTTCAACCATCGGTTTGGGTCGAGTCTGTGTTTCTTCGGCTAGGCGGCTGCCAACGCCGCCGGCGAGAATGACTGCCTTCACTCGATGACTGGGCGCAGTAGCCAACGGCCCTGCGCCTACCTTTCTTGCGCTACCCCGACCCTTGTGCCGACCCCGCTGGCAAAAATCAACGGTTTCAATCAAGGGGCAATCTAATACCTAATCGGAGTGTCTCGGAGCGCAACTCTTGCCTACGAATACTTCCAGATCTCCCGTGATTCGCGTGTTTGGCGGTAACTCTTATGGCCGATGCCTCTCTTTCACCTGTTGGCGTCCACGCGTCTGGGCACGCGCAACCCTATTCCGGACCTGATTACCACTCATACGAGATCAGTACCGGTTCTCCCAACGAGATCGATCTCGATGAGATCTTTCGCATGCTTTGGCGTCGGCGCTTCGTGCTTCTCTCGTCGATTTCAGTCACTCTTGCGATTGCGGTTGTCTACCTGCAGTTCGCCAAGCCGGTGTACACGGCTGAGTCGCTGATCCAGATTGAACCAGCCTCCGACAACATTGTCGGCATCGAGAAAGTCGCTTCTGCACTCTCAGACGATACAGCCGCTATCACGGGTGAGGTCCAGGTTATTCGATCCCGGACGATTGCGGAGGCTGTTGTTGGCGACCTGGCGGACACGCTGGGTGCCGAGGTGCAGGGTGCTCGTCAACCGGAGGCTACGGGGTCGGGTGCCGTGGACCGGTTTCTGAGCCATCTGACTGTACGGCAAGTGCAGCGGTCAAATGTGATATCGGTTCGGTTCGATGCTCTTAGCGCGGCAAACGCGGCCGCCGCCGCTAATGCGGTCGCCGACCGGTACATTGAGTCCCAGCTAAGGAACAAGTTCGACGCAACCCGAAGGGCGACTGATTGGATCAATGAGCGTCTGAGCGAGCTTGAGGCGACGGTGCAAGGATCCGAACGGGAGATCGAGGACTTCCGTGCGCGTGTTGGTTTGGTCGAGGGAGTCCAAGCACCGCTGCTGATCGAGCAGTTGTCGCGGTTGAACGCAGAACTGGCCGGCGCCGAGGCGCTGGCCACCGAAGCCGAAGCGCGCCTCCGTGAGGCCGAGGGGTTGTCCGGCGCGGATATCGATACGATTGCGGCGGTTCTAGGTTCCACGCCGATTCAGAACCTCAGGAACGACGCCGTCGCGATGTCACAGCGTGAGGCTGAGCTTTCCGTCCAGTACGGCCCGGAGCACCCCGTTTGGGAAAAGGTCCGCGCCGAGAGCACTATTCTGCAAACAAAGATCGACGAGGAGGTGGAGAGGGTCGTCGAGAACCTTTCGTCAGAGGTGCGCGTCGCGCAGTCGCGTGTGTCGACGCTGGGACAACGCGTGCAGGAGCTTGAGGCAGTGGCGACCGATGCCAGCCTCGCCGGCGTGCAGCTTCGTGCGCTGGAGCGAGACGCGGAAGCCGATAGGCGGCTCTACGAGCTTTTTCTTGCCCGATTCAAAGAAACAACAATCCAAGATGGTATCCAGCAGGCCGATGCGCGGGTCGTTTCCTATGCTAGCGTGCCGAGCCGGCCGAGTGCGCCGAACAAGCCAGTGTTGCTGGCTGGAGCTTTGGTGCTGGCGCTGCTGCTTGGGCCGGCGCTTGTGTTTGTGATCGAGCGGTTGGATCAACTGTCATTCAGCACGTCGAGGGAGTTGCGACAGGTGCTGGGGCTGCCGGTGTTGGGGCAGATACCGGAAGTCCGGGCAGCAGCCCGTGACCAGGCCGCACTCCTCGAAAAGACGGGGTCTCGTTCGAGTTTTGCCGAGGCGATGCGCGGGATCCGGGCGTCCTTGCTCTTGCGGACGTCCGAGGGCACCTCTCAAGTGGTGCTGGTTACATCCTCCCTACCTGGCGAAGGAAAGACGACCACCACTGTCGGTCTGGCACGGGCGATGGCCGGCATGGGACACAGAGTGCTGACCGTCGATTGCGACCTGCGGCGGCCGCGGCTGCACGAGGTGCTGGGGGTTCCCAATCATCGCGGCTTGGCGGAGTACCTGGAGGAGGAAACGGAGGCGGAGTTGGCAGCCCATAAGGACGAGCAGAGTGACCTTATGTTCGTCACCGCTGGCCAGGCAAGCCCTACTGCCGCAGAACTCCTACAGACCGTTCGCATCCCCAAGATGCTCAAGCGCCTGCGGCAAGACTTCGACGTTATCTTTCTCGACGCGCCTCCCGTACTTGCCGTGGTTGACCCGCGCATCCTGGCGCGGGTGGCCGATTCCACGGTCTTTCTGGTCAAGTGGAAAGAAACACGGCGTCGGGTTGCTCAGTCTGCGGTGGAGCTGTTGCTTGAGTCGGAACCCAAGGCTTTGGGTTGCGTGATGACCCAGGTGAATGCGCGCGTCATGTCGGGGTATGGGTATGGCGACGCCGGTTCGTTTTACGGCCATGGCAAGTGCGCCGATTACTATTCGACGGCAAGCGGTGCGAGCAGCTAGGGCCGTTGGCTGATTCTGTTGGGTCTCCGCGCAGCGGGGCCGGTTGGTCACTGTGTCTTTATCCCACCAGACTCCTGATTAATATCGAAAGGGTTGTTCTTACTCTAGTTCGTGAGCGCCAAATCGAACACTCAACTAGTACTGGTTAGGCAGTTCGAGTCTTTCCTGGGTGATCGAGATGGGGCTTTCGTACCAACGGCTCACGGGCCTGGCGGGATCTGACTGTTCTCAGTTGAGAGTCTGGCTCGTGGATGGGTTGGCCTTCGCTGCCGTTGGATTCTTGCTATTCCTGGTCTGGGTGTGGGGCGTGCATGGCCAATTCGAAGACTGGCCGAAGTATGCCGGCGTTACCGCTCTTGGCTCGCTTTTCTTTGTGACTCAGCCGGGGTGGCGAGGCGGTGTTCGTCGGGATGTTGCCACCGCGGTGAGCGTTCGCCGCGCTTTTGTCACCCTGGTCGTGATAGCGGTCATCCTATTGTCCGTGGTGCTTTTACTGAGATTGTTCGGCGACTTCTCTCGCGGTTGGTTACTAGCTTTGTTCGTGCTGTTCCTCCCGTGTCTGATCGGCTGTCACGTCGTCTATCTGCGGCACGCGTCAGTGCCTTTGCCAACGCATCGTCTCTTCGGGCTCGATGTAAGTGCGCGAACCCGGGATGGGGTCGTCGAAGAGCTAGACCGCTGTTACTCCAAAAGGCAGATGACGAAGGTCGCCTTCGCGAATGCCAATACGTTGAACCTCACGAACCGCTCGGAATTCTTTCGTATCGGGCTATCCGACTTTCTCGTTTACAACGATGGGATCGGGATCGATATCGCCAGCCGTATTTGGTACGGTAGAGACTTTCCAGAGAACCTCAACGGTACTGATCTAGTCCCGTTCTATCTCGATGGCACCAGGCACGCGTTTCGCATTTTCTTGTTGGGCGCGGAGCAAGAGGTTGTATCCGCCGTTGCCGATGAACTTGGAGCGAGGTTTCCTCGACATTTGGTTGTCGGATACCAGCACGGCTTTTTCGAGCCGTCTGAGACGCCGCGCATCCGCGATCGCATCAAGTCTCTGCAAGCCGACATGGTGATCGTTGCGCTGGGTAGCCCGAAGCAGGAGATCTGGATCGCCGAGAATGCCCAAGCAACCGGAGCGGTCCTGCTTGTCGCGGTTGGGGGTCTGTTCGATTTCGTGTCAGGCCGAGCGGCGCGCGCGCCGCTATGGATGCGACGATGGCGGCTGGAGTGGGTGTACCGTCTGGGCCGAGAACCGCGCCGGCTGTGGCGCCGGTATCTGGTCGGGAACGTGACCTTTCTCCGCGACGTACTGGTAGAAGGCCGGCAATAGACCCAGCGTGAAGTGAGGGAGTCCCATGTCATTGCGCGTTCTGCACGTTGTGCGTCAGTTTGCACCGTCAATCGGCGGCCTCGAGAACTATGTCGCAGCCTTGGCCACGCATCAGCAACAACTTGGTTTGTCTTGTGAGCTACTGACCCTCGATCGGGTGTTTGGAGACAGAACGAGACTCGCCGTTGCTGATACTGTCGACGGCGTGCGCGTCGCTCGGGTCCCTTTCTTTGGCGGGCGACGCCTATTCATGCCTTTCGGATATCGAAAGCTGCTGGCGGATCGGGACATCGTCCATGTGCACTCGACAGACAGTTTCTTTGATATCCTAGGCTTGTTACCGCCCAAGGCACCATTGGTGGCGACGACGCATGGCGGGTTCTTTCACACCGATTTCATGGCGCGGGCCAAGCGAACCTATCTCAAACATGTGACCGCACGGACATGCCGCGCGTACTCTTGCCTGTTGGCCAACAGCGAGAATGACCTAACGCGGTTTCAGAGCATTCACCGCAGAGTCTCGCTGTTGCCGAATGGTGTGGAACCGATTGGGTTATTTATCGGGGCGGGATCCGACATATTGTGTTTGGGCCGATTGGCCAGTCACAAGCGAGTGGATCGTGTCATCCGCGCGTTTGCCGAACTGCTTCAGCTTGGCGTGAACTCTCGGCTTCATGTCGTTGGCCCAGAGTGGGATGTGTCTTGCGCGGCACTTGAAGAGGTGTCGTCCGCGTTGGGCGTGTCGTCGGCGGTGGTCTTTCATGGGGCCGTTTCGAAGAGCCGCCTGCGCGAGATCGCGCAGCAATGTGGCTTCTATTGCTCCGGGTCCGATTATGAAGGGTTTGGCATGAGCCTCATTGAGGCCATGTCGGTCGGACTGGTGCCGCTGGTGCACAACAATGCTTCTTTCACAGAGCTTGTGCGTGATGCAAAGGTCGGGGCGGCGATCGACTTCGAGGACACTGGAGAGGTGGTAGTGCGACTTGAGGCGCTGATGCGCCGAACCACCTCGTCTGACCGCCGACGTGCTCAGGCATTTGCCCGCTCATTCGCCTGGCCGGCCGTTACAGAGCGATGTGTTAGGCTGTACGAGCAGGCGATACAGCTTCGGCAATCGCAGGGGTGTGGGAGAACAGGTTCTTGGGTGCGCCCGCAACGGGTTGAAACTTAGGGGTCCCAACAGGTGTTGCCGTAGGCATCCGGGATGTGGACCCACGAAGGATAGCTACCAACAGCCCGTCGGCTGCCGATATCGCCCTTTCCGAAGGGTAACCGTACCGATCTTTGTCACGAGACTCAGTTCATCGAATCAGCGCACTGTTCCCTGCGAAAGAAAAGAAAATGGTGGGGAAGGTGAGTTGTGGCTCGGTACATCCGATCGCGCATTCTCGATATCATTTATCCGCCGCGCCTTGCGCAGGAGCGCTATCGTTCGGTCATCAGTCGGCTTAACGGCCGTATTCGCGAGTTGCGGGCCAATGTCGCGCAGCTTGAGGCGACGGTCGCCGAACTCCGCAAGGATCGCGTTTTGCCACCGGCCGGCCGGCGCCGTGGCATTCCGGCAAACGACAACCTGCCTTTGCCGAATGCCATGAATTGGGATCGCCGCTAGGGTGCTCTGAACGACCGCATTAGTCGCGAGATTCGTCTGACGTAGCGCCTCAACCACTCGCCGCGTGCCGGCCGCGCTTTGAAAGTCCGTTCAGTAATATAAGCCATCGCCTAACTCTCGGTCCAACGCACCTAATAATGGGTCCGTGCGCCGACCAACCAAGTCACTCTTTCTTACTGTTTATTTCAGTGCGAGTTCTTGAGCGAAGCCGGCGAACCATGCCTCGGCGCTGTCACGCCGTATTGCATCCATCATTGATGCCCAACGGGCTTTGCGTTGGTCGAGTGGCATTTCTAGGGCAACGTGTAGGGCGTTTGCTGTTTCGAGTGTGTCGTATGGATTGACGATCAATGCGCTCGACAACGCCTGTGCCGCACCGGCGAAACGCGACAGAACGAGTACCCCCGGATCGTCCGGATCCTGTGCCGCGACAAAGTCCTTGGCGAGCAGGTTCATGCCGTCGTGCAGCGGGGTCATCAGGCCGATCCGCGCAACGCGAAAGAGGCCGGCGGTCGCGCTGCGACTGACCCGCTTGTAAATGTAGCGGAGCGGGATCCAATCGAACTCGGCATAGCGTCCGTTCAAACGACCCGCTTCGATCTCCAGCCGGCGGCGCAGCTCATCATACTCGGCGACGCCTGGACGCCGGGACGCGATGACGGTTTGCATCATTGTTACGCGGCGGCGATGCTCCGGATGATGTTCGAGCAGTGTCTCGAAAGCTGCAAGCCGCTCCGCCAACCCCTTCGTGTAGTCAAGGCGATCGGCGCTGACGATCAGACTGCCGCCGGCCAAACTCTGTTCCATCCTTTCAGCCTGCCGGCGGCCGGCCGGGGTCTCGGGCTGTTGTCTTGCATCTTCGACGTTGATGCCGAAGGGCCTCGCGCAGATGCGGGTCGTCTGCCCGTCCACGGTAACTTCGGTGACGGTTGTGGTGCCTGCCAATTCACGCTCAACATAGTCGCGTAGCGCCTGGAGGTCGGCGTCTGTCTGTACGCCCACCAAATCGTAGGCCAGCATCGATCGGATGAGGCGGCGATGGTTGTACAACGTCGCCAGAACTTGGTGCGCCGGGAACGGTATGTGCAGAAAGAAGCCGACCGAGGCCTTACAGCCGAGTTTCCGCAGCTCCTCGCCCAACGGGATGAGGTGATAGTCCTGCACTAGCACCATGTCGTCGGGGCGAAGTATCTTGGCGAGTTGGGAGGCGAAGAGCGCGTTGACCCGGTGATAGGCCGCGTAGTAGGCGCGGTTGTAGGACGTCAGACCCGGGCGATAGTGGAACAGGGGCCACAGCGTCTGGTGAGCATAGCCGTTGTAGTATTCGTCATAGTCGCGCTGCCCGAGATCGACCGTAGCGATGGTCAGATGGCGCCGTTTCGTGACCCGCACGTCGAGACTCGGGCTATCGCTCAGTTTGCCGCTCCAGCCGAACCAGAGGCAATCGTGGCTGCGGAGGGAGGCGGTTAGGGCGGCGGTGAAGGAGGTTGCGGATTCTTGGCCCGGGAGGGGCACACGGTTTGAGACCAGGACAAATCGGGCCATGGGAGTTAGCGCCCGGGCGCGATCGGTCTTATTCGGCGATGCAACGAAATATCCCCCTTGCCGCGACGCAAATACGCGCTTTAATTAGCGCTCCAGCTACTCTTGAAAGAAGGTAGCACAGGGAGCCAGGGATGCCGATTCTGAGCTATCCGGTTGAAATTGAAGGCAGAGTGGTTGGTCATGCCATGACCCTCGGCGACCGCTTCTCGTTCCATACCAGCCACCTGTCCCTGGGTGGGCTGGATGGCCGCTGTTTCGGCACTTTGGACGAATTGCATACGGCGGTGGATCGCCAAATTCGCGAGCCTGGGGGCGTCTAGCGGCTCAGGCGGGGCATTTCCCTGGAAGGCGCCTCAGATCGACGTCGCGGCCCGAAAAAGAAGACCCCGCTTAAGAGCGGGGCCAAGTTTCAGGGAGGAAGCATGAAGAATGCACGCCGCATATATGACTCGGTAACCTTAACAGAAGGTTAACCATGCGCGCCCTGCGCCGGGCCGCGTGGCTGTCTGTGGCCGCGGTTGGGCTGATGATCCTGGCCCGACTGCTCAAGGTGTTTGAAGACACCAGCTTCTGATTGCAGGCCGAGGCGGCGTTTGACGCCACTCCAAAAGGCGCCGGCCTCAGGCGAAGACGGATTCGCCCCGTCCGGCGGGTACGGCGGCCGGACGCTCGCAGGTGCTTTCGATCTCGACGTGTCGGCCGGTTTCGGCTGACTTGCCGATGGCCTCCATGATCTCAAGGGTATGCAGGGCGAATTCCATGCTTGCCCGGTGGGGGCGCTCGTTGCGAATCCCGTAGGCCATGTCGATGGCGCCGATAATGCGGTGGTTCGCCACCTGGTTGCCGCTCTTCGTCGGCCAGTTTGGTTCGGCGAAGGGCAGATCGCCGGGCGGGACCGTTTCCCAATCTCCGTCCGGCCGGCCAACCAGGCAGTCGCCGCCGAAGAAGTTCGGGTCGGGCACGATCATAGAGGCCCGGGTTCCATAGATCTCGATGGGGTTGTGCCCGTGTCGCTGCACATCCCAGCTTGCCATCAATGCGGCGACGGCGCCGGAATGAAACTCCAGGGATGCCGATACATGAGTCGGTATCTCCACCTGGATCTTCTCGCCGTGTCGCGGCTGGCTGGTGATTGTCCGTTCCGGATGGGTGATCGCGCCGCTGGCTGTGAGCCTTTTGACAGGGCCCATCAGGTTTATCAGAGCGGCGATGTAATAGGGGCCAACGTCGAGAACCGGCCCGCCGCCGCGCTTGAAGAAGAAATCCGGGTTCGGGTGCCAGGATTCCATCCCCCGCGACAAAAACAGTGCGGTGGCGCCGACAGGCCGGCCGATGACATCGCTGTCGATAAGCTGCCGGGCGCGCTGGTGGCCACCGCCGAATATGGTGTCGGGCGCGCAGCCGACGCGGCGGCCCGTTTCCACTGCTACCGCTGCGATACTCCGCGCATCGTTGAGTGATGCAGCGAGGGGCTTCTCCGAATAGACATGCTTTCCGGCCCGTAGCGCCCGCTCCGTGACTTCGGCGTGGGCGTTGGGGACTGTCAGGTTGATGATGAGTTCCAACTCGGGGTTGCCGAAGAACTCGTCCACAGTTTGGGATGTGACGCCATATTCTGAGGTCTTCGCTGAGGCGGCGTCCGGTGCGATGTCGGTGCAACTCACGATGTCGAGCGCCTCGAACCGGGGCGTCATCTGGAAGTAGGTGTCGCTGATGTTGCCGCAGCCGATAAGGCCGGCCTTCATTGCTTTCATTGCGGTGGCTCCGGCGTTGCTAGTTGAGGCCCTGCAGGAAGGCGAAGCTGCGTTTGACGAACGGCTCGAAATCCCTCGGGTTGTCGTGTTCGACAACCATCCAGTCGGCGGGTGTCTGACGGCAGCGGGACCATAGCGTCTTCCAGTCCATCACGCCGTCACCCACGGCGCTCCACCCGTCCTCGTCGAGATTCTCACCGGCCGGCGCGATGTCTTTCACATGGCAACTAATAAGCCGGTCTTCATACTTGGAGAGCCAGTCGTTGACCGGGACGCCGGCGCGGGCGATCCAGGCGACGTCGGCCTGCCACTTCAGATCCGGGGCAGACAAGATGATGTCCAAGGGGGTCGGGCCTTCGTCGGTCGGCTGCAGGTCCCAATCGTGGTTGTGATAGGCCAATGCGAGGCCGGCATCGGCCAATGCCGGAGCGGCGCTGGCCATCGCGTCGGTCGTTGCATGCCAGTCGGCGGCGCGCGATGTCCGGACCTCGGTCGGGACCGCGGGCACGATGATCTGCTGGATACCGATAGTCTTGGCGACGTCGATGACCCAGCCAGTGCGCTCGCTCACCGCCTCCAGCGAGAAATGGCCGCTGGGGGCCGTTAGGCCGCGTTCGTCCAACGCAGCCCGCGTACCGGCGGCGTCATCATAATGGCTCATTACCGGTTCGACTTGTTTGAAGCCGATGGAGGCGACGAGATCCAGCGCCCGGTTGAGGTCCCCGTATTTCCGCAGGCTATAGAGTTGAATAGAGAGAATGTCGCTGTTGGTCATTAATCTGCTTCGTTGTTTGACTATTAACTAGAGCCGGTCCCCGGTGTTCGAATCGAACATATTCAATCGTTGTTCGGGGAAGGTGAGTCTTAACGTCTGTTGCGTTTCGAATGATTGGTCGCCTTCGAGCCGCAGGCCTATTGTTTGCTTTTTGAGGCGGCACCAGACAACTGTTTCGGCCCCCATTGGCTCGACCAGCTCGACTGTTGCCTCATGGGTGCCCTGGTCAGGATCGATGCGAATATGCTCCGGACGGATACCGAGTTCGGCTCCATCGCCACTACCCGTGGCATTGACGAAATTGTACTGTGCCAGCGGCTGCACGAACTGATCGGAGACGAAGGCAAACGAATTGGCTCGCTGTTCGACCCGCCCCTTGAGGAAATTCATTCGGGGGGAACCGACGAAGCCGGCGACGAAGGTGTTTGCTGGGTGGTGATAGATGGTCCGCGGCGTATCGAACTGCTGGATCAGGCCGCGGTGCATCACCGCCATCCGATCGGCGAGGGTCAGTGCCTCCACCTGATCGTGTGTGACGTAGATCATCGTTGAGTTGCCGAGTTCCCGGTGCAGCCGCTTGAGTTCGACTCTCAGTTCGGTCCGCAGCGCGGCGTCGAGGTTGGACAGCGGTTCGTCGAACAGGAAGACGTTAACGTCACGCACCAGTGCGCGGCCGATGGCGACGCGCTGACGCTGACCGCCAGACAGCTCAGACGGCCGGCGCTTCATCAGATTCTCGATGTGCAGAAGCTCGGCCGCGGCGTTGATGCGCCGCGCGATCTCCGGCTTCGGAACGCCGGCCATACGCAAACCGAAGGACAGGTTGCCCTCAACAGTCATCCGCGGGTAGAGCGCGTATGACTGAAAGACCATGCCGATGCCGCGGTCCTTCGGCTCTTCCCAGGTGACGTTCCGGTCGCCGATCCAGATCTGGCCGGCGCTGGCATCCAACAGCCCGGCAATCGAGTTCAGCAGTGTCGACTTGCCGCAGCCGGATGGGCCCAGCAGGACAACGAACTCACCCGACCGAATGTCAATGTTCAGTTCGCGGAGGACTTTGAGGCTGCCGAATGAGACCTCGAGATTCTTGACGGACACGGATGCCATGGTTTCAGCCTTTCACCGCACCGGCGGCTATGCCGCGGACAAACCATCTGCCTGAGATGAAATAGACGGCCAGGGGTACCGCGGCCGCCAGGATGGTTGCCGCCATGTTTACGTTGTGCTCCCGAATACCGGTGGTCGTCTGGACGATGTTGTTGAGCTGCACTGTCATCGGCAGATTCTCGCGGCCGGCGAAGACGATGCCGAATAGGAAGTCGTTCCAGATGCCGGTTACCTGAAGAATGATGGCGACGATTGTGATCGGCACCGACATGGGCATGATCACGTAGAAAAAGATTCGCCAGAAACCGGCGCCGTCGACACGTGCTGCTTTGAACAGTTCTTCAGGAAGCGCCGAGAAATAGTTCCGGTATAGCAGCGTCAGAATAGGCATGCCGAATATCGTATGAACGATAATGATGCCGGGTAGGGTGGCAAATAGTCCTACCTCACGCATGAAGATGATCAACGGGAAGATGACGACTTGGTACGGTACGAAGGCGCCGAAGATGAGCAAGCCGAAGAAGAAGTTCGCGCCCCTGAACTTCCAGAAAGAGAGCGCATAGCCGTTCAGTGCGGCGGCAATAATCGAGATTATCACGCTCGGCACGGTGATCTTGACCGAGTTCAGGAAGCCGGGGGTAAGGCCTTCGCAGGTGCGTCCTGTACACGCTGTGCTCCACGCTTTGATCCAAGGCTCGAATGTCGGAGCACTCGGGAAAGCGAATATCTGTCCCAGTCTGACTTCCGGCATGCCCTTGAGACTGGTCACGAGCATCACATAGAGCGGCAGCGCGAAGAACAGCGCTGCGGTTATCAGGAAGGCGTAGACGCCGATACGGGCGGCTGAAACCTGCCGGGGCCTTGGGCCGCTGGCCTCCAGCACCGTTTCATGGGCAGCGATGGCGGTCATCCGATGGCCTGCAATGCTGCACGCTTGCGGCGCCAATCGACGTACCAATTGATCGCGACGAGGACCAGGATCGGTATCAGCATCATGGTTGCCCCCGCCATGCCCAGCGATACGTTGATCCGGCTGGTGATGTGATCAATCACAAACTTCGCCGGCATCTCGGTCGCAATGCCGGGCCCACCGCCGGTGATGGCGATAATCAAATCATAGATCCGCACCACGCCGACGGCCTGCAGCACAAATGCCGTGGCAAGGGCGCCACGCAACATCGGCAATGCGATGAAGACGTAGGTCCGCCAAATGGGAATCCCGTCAACCCGCGCCGCTTTCCAGATGTCTTCATCTACGCCGCGCAGACCGGCCAACAGAATGGCCATGGTTACGCCCGAACCCTGCCAAACGCCGGCGATGACAACGCCAAAAATGGCGGTGTCCGGGCTGGCGAGGGGAGCGAATGCAGCGCCTTCAAAGCCCCAGTTGCGCAGCGATTCCTGGATGCCGAGGCCCGGGTCCATCATCCACTGCCAGACAAGTCCGGTGACGATAAGGGACATGGCGTAGGGGTAGAGAATGATGGTGCGGAATGTGTCCTCTTGCCGGACGCGGCGGTCCATAAAGGTCGCCATAAGAAAGCCGAGCGCCATGTTCAGGCCGATCACCAGCAAGCCGAACAGCCAAATGTTATGAACCGAGACCAGCCAACTCGGTGTGCTCCACAACCGCTCGTAGTTGGCAAGACCCGCAAAGCTGTCGAACTTCGGCAGCAGGCGCGAGTTGGTGAAGGATAGGGCGATCGAGTAGGCAATACCGAAAATGTAAAGCCCAACAGCGACGGCGATCATCGGCGATGCGCCAATGACGGCGTTCAAATTGGCGAACCGCTTCCGCGACGAGGTCATGATCGAGTGCTCGCGTGGAACAAGGAAAGCGCGGGCGACTCTACTAGAGCCGCCCGCAGTAGGGGAGGATGTTATTCCGCCGCTTCGATAATCGAAGCGAATTGAGCTTGGGCGTCGTCAACCGACAGCCCCTCATTTGCCCAGAACTCCGCGAACAAATCGCGGATCTGGCCGTCCGTATCAGCGGTCAGCCAGAGGTTCGGATCGCCAACAACAGTGTCCGGATTGGCAAGCAGTTCCAGACCGGCCTGCATGCAGGAGTCGGCGAGCGACAGGTCGACGTCGTCACGCACCGGGAGGGAGCCCTTGGCATTGTTGAACAGGGCCTGCACGCGCGGGTTCACCATCATCGACGCGAGCTTGAGTTGGGCCTGCTCCACATCCGGGTCGTCCTGCTTCGGGAACAGGAAGACGTCGCCACCGGTGGTGAGATACGGGCTCTCCGACGGACCGGCGATGCAAGCGTAGTCGACACCTGCCTCCTCGCCGGCAGCCGCGAATTCGCCGCGGGCCCAGTCGCCCATGATCTGCAGGGCCGCCTGATCGGTGATGACCAGGTTGGTGGTGTCATTCCAAGTCCGGTTTGCGGAACCTTCATCGGAGAATTGCTTCAGTGCGCGGAACGACTCGAACACTTTGCGCACTTCCGCCGACGAGGCGACATCGACGCTCTTATCCCGATAGAGCTGTTCGTACTTGTCACGTCCGAGGGTGTTGAGCATCAGCACCGCGAAGGCACCGGAGTGCTGCCAGCTTTGGCCACCCATGGCGAACGGGATGAAGCCTGCCTCCTGGATCTGCGGGGCGGCGGCGAGGAACTCGTCTATGTTCTTGGGAAGGTCGACACCGGATTGCTCAAAAACCGGGATTGAGGCCCAGCCCCATTGCCAGGAGTGGATGTTGACCGGTACGCAATAGATGCGGCCATCGCGCTCGCAGGCGTCAAGAATCGTTGACGGGCGAATAAAGTCGCGCCAGCCTTCGCTTTCGGCCAACTCGGTCAAGTCAAGCAACAGGCCGCCTTCGATCAGCTCTTCATATTGCCGGCCCGTGTTGAATTGCGCCGCGCCTGGCGGGTCACCGCCGAGGATCCGCTGCAGCGTGGCGGAGCGCGCGGCATCGCCCGTGGCAATGGCGCCGTCGATCCAGCTGTCGCCGCCCAGGGCGTCAAACTCGTCGGCAAACACGCTGACTGCTGCTTGCTCGCCACCGGAGGTCCACCAGTGAATCACCTCGATGTCGGCGGCCATGGCGGGCGCGCTAAACAGTGCTGCCGCCGCAGTCGTGGTTAACAGTTTTCGGAAGCCTCGTCCTGCCATCCCGGTTCCTCCCTTAATGCTGGATGACCACTCACCGGATATCAGAGGTCATCCTTGTGTAAATGTAATCGATTACATAATGTTAGGGCTGATCGACAAGGGATGTCAACTCGGTATTCGGCCCACGCTTCCGTGAGGACCGGTTCCCGTTGCAAAAGGTGGAATGGAAGGCAATCGGCGCAGCGCGCGACACAGCCCGGGGAACGTCACCATTCAAGATGTGGCGGCGCGGGCTGGAGTTTCGACGGCAACGGTCAGCCGCACATTGGCCAATCCGGAGGTCGTGAGTGCCACGACGCGGGAGCGCGTGCTGCGGGCGGTCGAGGCGACTGGCTATACGCCGAACGTCGCTGCACGAAATCTGCGCGCGCGCCGTTCGATGATGATCCTGGTCATTGTTCCGAATGTCGCCAGTCCGTTCATTGCCGAGGTGTTGCGCGGGATTGACGATGAACTCGTGCTGTCCGGCTACGACATGATTATCGGCAACCTCGATAACCTCGTTGAACGCGAAGCCCGGTATGTCAAGCTGGTGCAGTCGGGTCAGGTCGACGGTGTGATGATTACCAGCGGCCGCATTCCGGGCGACGGCGATCGGTCCATGGCGGATCTGGGTGTGCCCATGGCCGCGGTCTGTGCCGCGGTTCCTGGCCTGACGGCACCGCATGTGACCGTCGATGATCGCCAGGCGTCGATCGACGTCGCAACGCACTTCCTCGAGTTCGGACATCGCCGGTTCGGTTACATCTCAGGGCCGGCCGGCAACGTGAATGAGATCGATCGGTATGACGGTTTCAAGGAAGGGCTTCGCCAGGGCGGTGTCGGCGCCAAGGACCTTACTTATTGGCCGGGGCACTTCAACCTGCGCGCCGGGGTTGACGCCGCCGAGGATTTCTTGACGCTCGAGGCGCCGCCTACGGCCATCTACGCGGCCTGCGACGAGGCTGCCATAAGCTTCATGAAGACCGTGATCTCGGCGGGGCGGCGCGTGCCCGAGGATGTGTCCGTCGTCGGCTTTGATGGGATCGACGTGGCACGGTTTGTGCGCCCTACCCTGACCACGGTCCACCAGCCACGTTATGAACTGGGCCGGACGGGGGCGCAGGCGCTACTAAAGGCTATTGCCGGTCTGGAGGTGGAAGAGCCCGTGGTCCGCCTCGCAGCGCCGCTGATTCAGGGCGCCAGCTCCGGTCCGGCCCCTGTTTAGCTGATCGCGGTAACACTCTCGATTGGCCCTGCGCATAAATACCAATGCTTTCAACACGTTGACTTATCCCACCCAGGGTCTATTTCTTTGGCGTTATGGAGGAAGCTGAAATCTTAGAGCGCGAGCCCGAGCATCGGGCCTGCGAACGTAAGTGTCTGATGTGCGGCGATGTCTTTGAGTCGGCGTGGCAAGGCGAGCGTGTGTGCCGCCGCTGCAAGTCGACTGAGGCTTGGCGGCGCGGCTGAGCGCTGCAGAGCCCTGCCCGCTTCACGCGAGCAGGGCATGATACTGCCGACGAGCTCATAAAGGATAGTTACCGGTTCTCGCAGGGCGTGGCCGTGCTCCCAATGCTACCCGCTATGGTCGGACTGCAACGCAGTTCGGCCTAGGCGCGTCAGTGTACGGTCACAGTCGGGCACTTCGCCAAATGGGTGACCTTGTGCGACACGCTGCCGAGTGCCACCCCCTTGAGGGGGCCGAGGCCGCGGCTACCCAATACGATCAAATCGGGACCGTGTTTGGCGGCATACTCAATTATCCGCCCAGCAACGTCGCCGAACTCGTCTTCTGTCGTCACGTTGTTGGCGCCTGCCTCGTGCGCCGCCGTCTGCGCGCGCCGGAGGATCTCGGTTACTACGGAGCGGAGGACGTCGCGTTCGGTTACTCGAATGTGTTCCATACCGGCGTATTCCTGAAGCTCCTCGGGGATCTGGGCGCTGCCAATATGGGCTTGCACGTGGAACAGCGTCAGTTTGGCGTCGTAGGTTTTTGCTAGATCCGCAGCGAATACAACAGCCCGCATTGAAGCGTCGGAACCGTCGACTGCTGCGAGGATGTTTTTCAGCATCCAACTCTCCTCTGTTTGGGCTTGCCGCCTAGTGAAAAGAGAGGGTTTAGCGGGGGCTAAACCCTCTACTCGCCAGGCCGGGTAAGGGGGAAAGCCGGCCTAGCTTGTCCACCACTTTTTCTTTGTATTGAATCCCGGGGAGTTCCGCCTTGATCTGAAGCAAATCTCGTCTGTTTCCCCAACCAGTAGCGTCTTGATTCCAGTCAATGAAAAGGCTGACCGGATCTTTACCGCGTCGCAGCGAAAGTAGGTCTAGTGCGCCAATAGCGCGCAGCCAGCGCTCAGTTCTCGTGTCGGCGTCAATTGCCGGTCGAGGATGATCGTGCGCCCTAGTGCAGCGACGGTTGCTTCAGAAAGGTGCTTCTGTCGATCGAACGAACCCGGACCTGCATTCTCGTGCCGTCCCGGTTGATGGTGACCGGCACGTCGACGCCGGCCGGTCCAAGCGCCCACACGCGACGGAACGCGTCGGCGAGGTTCTTTGGCGACTCCGGACCAATGCGCTCAATGATGTCGCCGACCCGCAGGTCCGCGCGATAGGCGGGGCCGTTGCGCGCGAGGCCCGCGACCATGACCGCATCGTCATGGTCGACCGCATACATGCCCAACCAGGGCCGCGGCGCGCCTGGTGCGTGCCCCTCGGTCAACATGCTGTCGAAGATCGGGTAGAGCACATCTATCGGCACGATCATGTTGCCGCCGCTCATATCGTCGCCGGCCTTGAGTTCTTCCAGGTAGAGCGAACCGATCCCCTGGAGGCGCCCATCGAGGCCGATCATCCCGGTGCCGCCCCAGTTTGGGTGGGCCGGCGCGGTGAACACCGCTTCGTCCAGCACATATTCCCAATAGCCGGCGAACTCTTGCTTGGCGAGGATCCGCGCTTTGGTGGACTGGGTGGTCCCGCCTTGGCCGGCAACAACAACGAGGCTGCCTGGAGGTGATGCCTCGGCATGTCCGAGCTCCACGGCCTTCACACCGAGATCGGCGTGGGCTTGAACGAGGCCAAGGCCGGTTGACTGGTCGTAGGCGGTGACATGAGCCGACGCGACCCGTCCCGTGTTCGACTGTAGCCAGATGCTTTCGGCCTCTGTGATCAGGTAGCCGATCGTCAGGACCAGCCCGTTGTCGCGGATCAATACACCGTTGCCGACACGCTCTGTCCCGAGTATGGAGGCGGTGAATGCATCCTCGGGTATGTCGGCGCGCAGCGACACGACGGAATCCAGCGCGCGCGCGAGGTCAAAATCAAACTCGGCGCCGTCTGGCTGGGCCGCTTCGGGAATGCTCCAGTCGGTGTCTTCGGTCATGTCCCATCCTTCGTCGGCAAGATATCGCCCGGATTTTGGGTAGATCAACGCCTCATCCCATGCGGTGCGCGGCTTTTTGCCGTTCTAGGCCGACGCATACGAGTGACACCCATCACAAGACAACCGGCAGGCACATCGCACCTAACGCTTGGGAATGCCGTAACGGCGATCCCCCAAACCCAGGAGGCTGAGATGCTCAAGTTAGTTGGAAAGCTGATCCGCGGTCCCACGCGAAAGCTGCGCCTGTCCGCAGGCATCGGGGCCGTCCTACTGACCTTGGTGACCTTCGGTGAGGGGCCCGCGGCGCAGGTCATTATGCCGCATGATCAACTTGAGGCATTGCTCAACCAACGCTACGGCGAGACCCCGGTCGCCCAGGGCCTGGCCCAGAATGGCTGGTTGACGGAGGTGTATGCCTCACCGGACGGCGCGACCTGGACCATCGTGGTGACGACGCCACAGGGGCTTAGCCAGATTCGTTCGGCGGGGTCGCATTGGAGCGACTTGAGACCCATGTCGGATGGTCGGACGAAGGTCGCTGAGGCAGTTCGCTGAGCAGCTGCGGTTATGCCCTCGGTGGTATGCGGTTTTGGCCGGCTGAAACCTCTCTCGCGTGCGCAAAAAACGAAACACTTTGAAATAAGAATTGCATGGCCGACGCGGCGGACACTGTCCTAAGTTCCGGCACTTGGTTTTCCGCTAAACGCCGTACGAAAAGGTTTGCAGTTGTGAGCAAAATGCCGAACACGGATGCTTTTGTGAGCGAGCCCTCGGTCGATCTCGTGTCGCTTGACGAGACGACGACGCCTACAGCGCGGATCTTCACAATGCTCGTCGTCGGCGGGGTCGCCTTTTGGGTCGGCCTTGCCGGGCTTCTCTTCTTGGCGATCTAACAACCTGCCCTACCGGCCGGCTGATAGTCGCCGGCGATCCAGGTTCCGACAACTTCCATATCCCGGTTGAGCCGCACCAGATCGGCTCTGAACTCCTGTGCGATCTGTCCGTGGGACCGATCGAGGCCCAGGACTCTGGCCGGGTAGGTTGATGCCATCCTGAGTGCTTCGGTGGCGGGTAGACCGATAAGTTCGATCGCATTGCGGACCGCCGTGGCCATATCGAGGCATGAACCCGCCAGGGTACCGTCCTCTAGGGTGAGTTTGGTACCGGTGCGTTGGATGAGCCGGCCGTCGAGACGGAACGTTTTCTGTTCCGTCCCGACGGTTGCCATGGCGTCGGTGATAAGGAAGAGACGGCCCGGTTTCTGTGCGACGGCAAGCCGCAGGTTCCCCGGGTGCACATGATGTCCATCGACGATGATGCCGCACCAGGCTTCGTCCGGTTCCAACGCCGCGCCGACGGTACCGGGTTCGCGCGGGCCGATTTGCGACATTGCGTTGAAGAGGTGGGTGAAACCGCGCAGCCCGTGGCCCAGGGCCGTGGCGATCTGATCGCGCGTGGCGTCGGTATGTCCGGCAAAAACAATGACACCTGCCTCTTTCAGCGACTGCAGCATCAGACCGGGCACGACCTCGGGCGCGAGGGTGACCAGTGTCTTGCCGGGACGTTTTGCGCAGAGAAGCGCGATGTCGTCCGGTTCCGGAGTCCGGATGATGTCAGCGCTATGGGCGCCGCAACGCTTGGGGTTGAGGAAAGGACCCTCAAGGTGGATTCCCAGCACGCCGGGTGTGTGCTGATCGATCGCCGCCTGAACAGCGGCAATGGCGGCGCTTGTGGTGGCGCGATCCGCGCTGATGAGGGTCGGCAGGAAGCCGGTTGTGCCGAACCGGCGGTGTGCCGCCCCGATGCGGGCGATCGTTGCGGCGCTGGGGTCTTCATTGAACAGAGTGCCGCCGCCACCATTGACCTGGAGGTCGATGAAGCCGGGCGCCAATATGTCGCCGGCTAGGTCCAGTTGATCTTCGGTGGTCGGAGGGCCGTCGGTCACCGAGGCGATCTTGTCACGGTCCAAAACAACGGTGCGGTCGCGATGGAAGTCGGTACCGTCGAAAATCTGCGCGTTGATCAGGGCAGTCTGAGCCATGGCGGGCCTGGGGTAGCAGCCAGTCGGTGGAAAAGAAAGACCCCGCCGACTGGGTCGACGGGGTCTTTCCCGTGTGCCGCGATGCGGGGAGGGTTAGCCCCGGCTGCGCTCGCGAAGGACCTCGTTCAGTGCGGATATCTTGTTGCCGTTGCTGCGAATGACGGCGGCGAATTCATCCCGGTGGGTGTTGGCCATGGAAACACCGGCCACAACGACGTCGGTGACCTTGTAGATCTCGCCGTTGGTGGCGACGCGCCAGTCGACCCGGATCGGCGATGTGGGATTGGTCCAAATCATCGCGCGGACGATGGCGGCCTTCTCTTTGCCATTGGTCGGAATGTCGCGGGCGTCGATGATCTCGATCTTTTCGCCACTGTAGGACTCCAGACGGCGGGCCCAACTCGCGACGATGGCTTCCTCAAACAGTCCTAGATACTCCTCGCGCTCATCCGGTGAGGCGGAACGCCAATGGCGGCCCAGAGCGAAGCGGGCAATACCGTTGACCGCGAAGCCCTCTTGGAACAATTCACGGAACTGTGTGAGACGCTCCTCCGGCGTGGCGGTGCCTTCCGACAAGGTGGTTACGGCGTTGGCGGCGAGCTCCTGAACAAAGTGCTCGGCGCCGTCGACATGGGTCTGGGCGCTGGCAAGCTGCGGCGCCGTGGCCATCGCTATAGCAAGGAAAAGCGACGGTAATGTACGCTTGGCAAACATGTGCATCTTCCTTTCGCGCCGGCGCGTACTTGGAGCCGCGCTGTGCAGCAGACTTGTGCAATCTGATGCTGGAAGTCTGGCACAGACTTGTTTTTCATCCGCTAATTATCGGCTCGATTAGAGATGCACCTTTGTTGAAACTGGCGAAAAGAATAGAAACAATTTGTCGCATATCTGGAGAGAATGGGAGGGACCGTGGCAGGCGTGCGCATCCTGCATAACCCGAGATGTAGCAAATCCAGGCAGACCCTGGCTTTGCTCAAGGATCGAGGCGTTGAGCCGGAGGTCGTAGAGTATCTGAAGACGCCGCCGGACCCGGCCGAACTGGACAAGATCTTGCGGCTGCTTTGGCTGGAACCGCGGGACCTGATGCGGCGGAAGGAGTCGGTCTACGCTGAGCTCGGACTTGCCGATGAGTCCTTGTCGCGGATGCGGTTGATCGAAGCCATGTCGAACAATCCGATCCTGATCGAGCGGCCGATCGTCTTGGCGAACGGAAAGGCGGCGCTGGGCCGGCCGCCGGAGAACGTCATCTCCATCATCTGAGAAGAAGGGCGCGGCCGAGTAACGGGGTAACCTGGCACTGTATCTCGGCCGCGTCAGACCCATTTAAGGTCGTAATACCCCTTTTTGGGTCTAGCGAGCCGAGTCGGTCAATCAATCCGAGAGCTTGGAACGCGGCGAATGGCAAGCTCGCCGCGCTCCCCTGGCATCAGGGACACAGGGAGAGGCAGATTCGGATGGCCCAACCTACGCAGCCCAGTGACTCGACGGAATGGCCGGATAACGCGAATAGTGGGGATACTTGACGCAAAGTGTTCGAAGCGCAGCTTCTTGGCATATGCGTCAAATGGTTGTTGGAGGGTTAGGTGGGTAAGCCGGTCTGCGTGGTGGTTGGTGCCGGGCCCGGAAACGGGGCGGCCTTCGGCAGGAAGTTTGTTGAGGCGGGCCATCGCGTCGCCTTGCTGGCGCGCCAAGCGGATAAAGTCGAGGCGATTGCGGCTGAACTCGGAGACGATGCGCGCGGCTACGCCTACGACGCGGTCGATTCCGCGAATGCCGGGTCGGTGTTTGCGCGCATTGCGGACGAACTCGGGCCGGTCGATACACTCGTCTACAACGCTGGCAGCGGCAGCTTCAAAAGCATCGACGACTCCACCATCGAGGACTTCGAGAATGGTTGGCGCACCAATACGCTCGGCTGTGTCATCGCGGTGAAGCAGGTGCTGGCGGGGATGCGGTCGGCTGGCGGCGGGAACATCGTCATCATCGGCGCGACGGCGTCGGTTCGGGGCGGGGCACAGGCGGCGCCATTTGCCTCCGCCAAGGCAGCGCAACGCAGTCTGGCGCAATCCCTCGCCCGGCAACTTGGCCCCGAAGGTATCCATGTTTCCTATGTCATCATCGACGGTGTGATCGACCTGGAGCGCACACGGGTGAGGATGCCCGACAAGCCGGATGAATTCTTCCTGCAACCGTCGCATATCGCCGACGCCGTGCACTTCCTCACGGCACAGCCGCGGTCGGCATGGACCCACGAGCTGGATGTGCGGCCGTTCGGGGAGCGCTGGTAACAGACCTTCGCCTTGCAAAGGAATGGCCGCGCTGGGCACAATTCGTGCGCACAGCAGAACGCTAGGGGCGGAGCATGGGGATCATTCTTTGGATCGTGTTCGGACTCATCGCGGGCGCGATCGCTAAGCTGATCATGCCGGGCGAGGACCCCGGCGGGATCATTGTGACGATTCTGCTGGGCATTGCCGGCGCCGTTCTCGGCGGATTGGTCTCCACCGTCCTCGGTTTTGGCTCCGTGAGCAGCTTCAGTCTGCCTGGCTTGGTCGTTGCCGTCCTAGGCGCGGTGATTTTGCTGATCGGCTATCGCGTGGTTAAGAAGAATCGCGCCTAGCCGAAGATGACGCTCGACACCAGCCGCCGGCAGCTCGTTGAAGATGGGTACTGCGTCATCCGCGATGTGCTGGACCAGGATCTGCTGGGAAGCCTGCGCGCGCTCGCGCGTGATGGCATAGCCGACGCCTCGGTGGAACACCGAGCGCTAAACCGGTCACAGGGCAGCCTCGTGCTGATGGCCGAATACCCGGCCTTTGCCGACCTGATCGCGTATCCGCCAACAATGGCGATCTTCGATGGGCTTGGTTTCCGGGACCCACGGTTCAGTTCCGGCTATATCATCAGCAAACCGCCGGGCGGCCCGCCGCTGTTCTGGCATCAGGATTGGTGGGCGTGGGACGATCCGGTGTCCTACACGGATGAGGTCTGCCAAGTCTTCCTGTTCTACTACCTCACGGACACGACGGTGGAGAATGGTTGCCTGCGGGTGGTTCCCGGTTCGCATCGGCGGTGCCACAGTTTGCACGATGCGCCGGCCGCCCATGATGAGGCGTTGGCGCGGGTGACCGACCCCAGCGCGCCGATCTACCAGTCCGTGGCGGACGAGGTCGCGGTGCCGGTCAAGGCGGGCGACTTGATCATCGGCGATGCGCGGTTGCTGCATGGCGCCTATGCCAACGATAGCAACGAGGAGCGGACGTTGTTGACCCTCTGGTACCACCCGAACTTCGCTGGCCTGCCCGCGCCGATGCAGGCGCGCATCTACAGTCTCTTCAAGCGCGAGGGCAACGACACCGATCCGGCCGCAGCGGGGAAACTGACGCCTGATGTGTGGCCTGCTGCCGAGCGCCAGCGGATCGCACATCTGTTTCCCTCATACCTGGGACCTGCCACGCCGCAACCCTGGAACAGGAGCCCGGATTGGTCGAGAGCCTGACCATTCGCTTGGCCTGGCGCGATGACCTCCAGGCGATGGTGGCGCTATTGGCGGACGATGAGTTGGGGGCGGCGCGGGAGTGTTTCGCCGATCCGCTGCCGGAGGTCTATGCGCGGGCTTTCGAGACGATCGAAAAGGACCCCAACAACGAGTTGGTGGTAGTGGAGGCGGCCGGCGAGATCTTGGGTTGTTTGCAGGTCACCTACATCCCGCACTTGGTTCGCCGGGGGAGTTGGCGCGCACAAGTCGAGGGTGTGCGGGTGCATCGAAATGCCCGAGGCCAAGGCGTTGGCCGGGCGTTGTTTGAATGGGTGCGCGCGCGGGCGCGGCAACGCGGTTGCCACCTGCTGCAGTTAACGACCGACAAAAGCCGTGCCGACGCGCACCGGTTCTATGAAAACCTGGGCTTCGCCGCCAGCCATGAGGGTATGAAGCTCAAGCTGGAGGCGTAGCCAAGGGGTTATGCTGCTGCCCGCCCCCGTAAGCTCCAACTGAACGGACAGGTCGGCTTCAACTCCGTTCGCTCGTTGGCCAGCGCAACCGCCAACTGCTGTTGGCCGGAACGGACAGCCGCCTCGAACAATGTGCGGTGAATGATGTCCCGCTGGGCGTGGCTGCCGCCGAAGACGTAGGCGCGGTAGCGGACGGGCATAAGCAGATCGACCGCCTCGGCGTAGCGTTCGCGGCCGAATGCTTCGATCGCCCGCACGAGTGACACACCAACCAATTGGCTGATCAGCCCGTTGGTGCCGGCCTGTTTGACGGCGCCTTCCGTTGCCCGTAGCCGGGCCGCGGCGGCGTTCGTTCGGCCGGTTGCGCTGAAGGCCATCATCGCGTGCATGTCGTTGAAGGCGTAGAAGCCGCCTTCCTCGTCCTTTTCGTATTTGTCGGCCAATTCGTCCCAACGGTTGCCGACGTCGATGCTCTGCAGATGCAGGCGCCAGAGAAGGGCCACGGCGTCCACCATCATCACCTGGATGGCTTCCGGGTCGCGGCGTACTTCGCGGTCGTAGATTCGCAGGGCTTCGTCGCCCCTGCCTTGGTCCAGGTGGAACAGCGCGGTGTGCCACCAGTTGTGAAACCGAAAGGCGTTGTCGCCTTGCGACCAATGGGGCTGCCGGGTTTCCATGAAGGCGATGCCTTCGGCTTGGCGTGCCTGCATCTCCATGACGTGGGCGATCGCGTGGTGCGCCCAGCAGTCTTCGGGTTCGATGGCCAGGGCCCGCCGGCCGGACTCTTCGGCTTCGGCGTAGCTGCCGCTTTCCTCGAGGCCAAAGGCTTGCATGCCCAGGACGAACGAATAACCCGGATCGTCCCTGGTCCAAGCCGGTAGGGCACGCAGCACACGGCCGCGTAGATTATCGCGGTCGCCGTGGAAGAAATCGGCAAGGTGGCCCACCTGCAGGGCGAGCAGGTCCCGGGGATAGTCGGCGAGCAGCCGGTCGAAGGCGCCGCGGGCGCCGTTCCAGTCGCCCTTGGACCACAGCTTGATGGCTTGGGTATGTTGCCGTTCCCGGTCGTTCATGCGGTTGTCGAGGTCCGACAACCTGGCCAGACTGCTTTCGACTTCCGGGAGCACGCTGTTTTCCCACAGCGTGACATGGACCTCGGCCCGCAGGACGTGCCCCATGACGAAGTCCGGGTCGTCCGCCAGCGCCTCGTCGATAATCGCGACGGGGTCGCCGCGGTAGCTGTTAAGGGCCCTCAAAGCCTTCTCATAGGTCACGAGGCTTTTTGCGTTGTTTGTGGATGCATCCACGCCGCGTACGTCTTGCATATTACCGTCCCAAAGATCGATGAAGTCTGGCCGACCGTCGGCGGGGCGCAAGGTAACAGGCTTGTGCGGGCTTCATGTGATGTGGCGCACAGCGGTCCGGTCATTGATAAGAAGCCGAGAGCGTCTCGCACCCATGACCTCCGTCACTATCAGCTTCATATGGCGCCGCCAGATTGCCTCGTGGACCCAGTCATGGTGGGAGATAATAAGTGTCTCGAACGGGCCCACCTCTTCGCGGAAGACGATCAGCTTGTCGGCAACCGTTTTCGGGCTACCAGCGATGACGATGCTGTCGATGCAGTATTGCGTCGTTGCGTCCTCATCCGGCATGACCGGGTAGGACTCAAGCATAGGGACGAGGCCACCGTAGGTGGTCAGTCCCATGATGTAGTTGACAAATACGGTTGGAGGCTTTGATGACCGACGGAGAAATAGAGGTTGAGACGCCGGACGGTCCGATGACCGTCTTTCAGTCGGGGCCATCAGAGGCAGGCGGCGGCTTGCTCGTATACATGGATGTGTTTGGCTTGCGCGATGAGTTGTTCGACATGTGCCGGGCGTTTGCCGCGCAGGGACTTGCCGTGTTCTGCCCCGACTTGTTCCACCGGTTACCGCGGTCAAGGTTTACGCCCATCAATGGCAAGGAGGACCAGCTTCCGCCGGATGTTGTTGCCGCAAATGACCGGACAACCATGGCGCAAACCGCGGCCGACACGGCGGCGTTGATCGCATACAACGATGCCGAGCTTGCTCGCCTAGACCGCAAGTTTGTTGCGGTTGGGTACTGTATGGGCGGTCGCCATGCCTTGTCGGCCGCGTCTCGTATGCCTGGTCGGGTGCGGGCCTATGCTTCGGTCCATGGCGGGCGGTTGGTCTCCGCCGATGAGAATTCGCCGCATCGCCTTGCTGCGCGGTGTACGAGCGAAGCCTATTACGCGATTGCCAAAGACGACCCGACTTGTCCCGCTGAGCACGCGAAGATGGTTCGGTCAGCGGTTGCCCAATCGCCCGGCGGCGGGTCTTGCGAAGACTTCGATGCCTACCATGGGTGGAGTTTTCCAGGGCGTTGGAGTTACGACCCAGCCGCGGTTGAGGTCGTCAACCGCCGTATCATGGAGTTGTGCCGGCGTAATCTCGCCGCTTAGCCGGGCTTGTAGTCGCGGGTGGCTTCCGGATCCTCGCTGGTGAACGGCAGCGCCATGAGTTCGTTCCATGCGGCGTCGGGGATATCCCCGGTGGCCCAGTCGATGGTCTGCTGGATCCGTTCAGCCTTGCTGACACCGCACACGGTCGAGGCGACGCGGCTGTCGCGCATCGAGAATTGCAGAGCGACCGCGCCGGGTGGCAGGTCGTACTTTGCACAGACCTCCTCGATCCGGCGGACCGGTGAGAGCATTTCGTCGGTTGCCTCCTGATAAACGTAGCGGCGGTAGGACGCGGTGCCTTTCGCCAGCACGCCGCCACAGTAGGGTGCGGCGTTCATCACCGCGGTCCCTTTCTCGCGCGCCAGGTTGATCATCTCTTCGGCGCTGCGGTTGGTGAGGGTGAAGCGATTGTGGGTGATCAGGGCGTCGAAATCCCAGTCCTTGAGGATCGGCATCATGATGTCCACGCGTCCGGCGGCCAGGCCAACGGCTTCCGCCAGGCCTTCCTCCTTCATCTTGAAAAGCTCGTCGATGGCGCCGCCCGGTCGCGTTACCTCGGACAGGTCGGTAACATGCTCCGGATCGTGCAGGTGCAGGAGCTGCAGCCGGTCGAGCCCGAGCGCTTCCAGGGACTCCTCCAGGGATCTTCGGGCGCGGGCGGCGTCGAAGCCGTTGGATTCCATGTCGCGGTCGAGCTTGGTCGAGATGACGAAGCCCGCCGGCAGGCCACCACGCTCGCGCACGACGTCGCCGATGCGCTGCTCGCTTCGGCCGAGACCATAGTTGCGGGAGGTATCCAGGAAGTTCACCGGTCCGTCGAAGATGGCGCGAATGGTCTCGCGGGCCCGCTCTTCGTCGACGGCATAGCCGTAGGTGTCCGGCATGTTGCCGAGCGAGGATGTGCCGAAACAGATATTTGAAACGGACAGTCCGGTCCGTCCGAGCGCATTCTTCGTGACCTTGGCTGATGTCGACACCATTGCCTCCCTGGAGTATCGCTTTGGGCGGAACGTACGCTGGAGCAGCCGTCTTGTCAGCAGGGTAGGACTGACGCGGGTGAAGGATCGGAGGGCTGGATGACCTATTGCGTTGGGCTGCTGCTGGAAGACGGCTTGGTGATGCTGTCGGATACACGAACCAACGCCGGCGTCGACAACATCTCCACCTTCGGCAAGATGCATGTCATCGAGGAGCCGGGCGATCGGGTGATTTGCTTGGCCACCGCCGGCAACCTGGCGGTGTCCCAGGCGGTGGTGAACCTGCTGTGGGAGGGGCTGCCGAACGAGACCGACGGCAAGGTCGATACGTTGGAAACCGTGCCAAGCATGTTTCGGGCGGTGCAGCTGGCGGGAACGGCGATCCGGCGGACCTTTCGGACAGACGGGCCGGCGATGAAGGCCCAGGACATCCCGTTTGAGGTGTCGTTACTGCTGGGTGGGCAGATCGCCGGGCGGAGCCTGCGGCTGTTTCAGGTCTATGCCGCCGGCAACTTCATTGAGGCGACCGAGGACACGCCCTTCCTGCAGATCGGCGAGCACAAGTACGGAAAGCCCATCCTCGACCGGGCCGTCACGCCCGGCATGGGGCTGCATGATGCGATCAAGCTCGCACTGATTTCGATGGATTCGACCCTGCGCAGCAACCTGTCGGTCGGTTTGCCGGCTGATCTGATCGTGGTGCCGCGCGACGCGGCCCGGGTGACGATGCACCGGCGGATCGGTGAGGACGACCCCTATTACAGGACCCTAAGAGACAGGTGGTCGGGGGCGCTACGGGAAGCCTATCAGGCGTTGCCAAACCCCGATTGGGACGACTAGTGGTGGCCGGCTAGGCGGCGACGCGGTCGTCGGCGGGTTCGTCGAGGATGCGGTTGACCGCTGCCTGGATGTCCTCGACCGTCACGAAGTATTTGTCGTCGAGGTCGGACAGGTCCTGCCGCGGGGTATGGAATGTGAACCTGGCGCCGAGGGAGAGCGCGTGGCCGGCGTAACTTCCGTCATGTTCAATCAGAAAGCTCTGGACCGCCACAAATCCCTCCAAGGATGCCCCGTTTGTCGAGTCAGGGGCGCATTCCTCAACTATTTGGTGTAGTTGAACGCGGTCGTGGTGTTGACCGGCGTGTGGCGGCATAATGCTGCGCATCAATTAACAAGCCCTTACCAAGACCTTAACAAGTCGACCCAAAGTACCGCCCCAACGGGTCGGGCGAAGGGGCTGGTCGTGTCTTTGGTTGGAGAGCAGGACAGAATGAGTAAGCGCCGCTTGGCCCCCGAGGAGTTGCGTAGCCACCGTTGGTTCGGACCTGACGACCTAAGGTCGTTCGGCCACCGTTCGCGGACCAAGCAGATGGGCTACGCGACGGAGGAGTTCCGGGGGCGCCCGGTTATCGGCATCGTCAACACCTGGAACGATCTGAACACCTGCCACACCCACTTCCCGGAGCGGGTGAAGGATATCAAGCGGGGGATCACCGAGGCTGGCGGGTTTGCCGTCGAGCTGCCGGTGATGTCGCTTGGCGAACAGATGATGAAGCCGACGACCATGCTCTACCGCAACTTCCTGGCGATGGAGGTCGAGGAGGTGCTGCGCGCTCATCCGGTCGATGGCGCGGTGCTGATGGGTGGCTGCGACAAGACCACGCCGGCGATCCTGATGGGGGCGCTCAGCATGAACCTGCCGTCCATCTATGTGCCGGCCGGGCCGATGCTGCGCGGCAACTGGCGGGGGGAGGTGCTGGGCAGCGGCAGCGATGTCTGGAAATACTGGGCGGACCGGCAGGCCGGCGACATCAACGACAACACCTGGTTCGAGTTGGAGGACGGCATCGCCCGGTCCGCCGGTACCTGCATGACGATGGGCACGGCCGCGACGATGATGTCGCTGACCGAGGCGTTGGGCATGTCGCTGCCGGGGGCTTCGGCGATCCCGGCGGTGGATGCCAACCATCAGCGGATGGCGTCAGCGTCCGGCCGGCGCGCGGTCGACCTGGCCTGGGAGCAGGTTCGCCCAACCGACATCATGATCCAGGCCGCCTTCCGAAATGCCATCACCGTCAACATGGCGATTGGCGGATCGACCAATGCGATCGTCCACCTGTTGGCGATTGCCCGCCGCGCCGGTGTCGAGCTGACGCTGGACAGTTTCGACGACGTTGCGGGGGACATTCCGCTGTTGGCCAACCTGCGGCCGTCCGGCGGCTATCTGATGGAGGACTTCTACTATGCTGGCGGCCTGCGGGCGCTGATGGCGCAGTTGCGTTCGCGTTTGGCGCTCGACGCGATGACCGTCAGCGGCCGAACGATGGGTGAGACGTTGGAGGGGGCCGAGGTCTACAACCCGGACGTCATTCGTGGGCTCGACAATCCGGTGAAGGAGTCGGGCGGCGCCGCGGTCTTGCGCGGCAACCTCGCGCCGGACGGTGCGGTGATCAAGCCGACGGCGGTCGAGGATCGCTTGTTGAAGCACCGGGGCCCGGCGGTCGTGTTCAAGGATTATCCGGACCTGAAGGCCCGATTGGACCGTGAGGATCTGGACGTAACGGCGGACTCCGTCTTGGTGCTGCAGAATGCGGGGCCGGTCGGCGGGCCGGGGATGCCGGAATGGGGCATGCTGCCGATTCCCAAGAAGCTACTGCAACAGGGCGTTCGCGACATGGTGCGGATCTCCGATGCCCGCATGTCCGGCACCAGCTACGGCGCCTGCATTCTGCATGTCGCGCCGGAGGCCGCGGTCGGCGGCACGCTGGCGCTGGTTCAGGACGGCGATCAGATCGAACTTGACGTTGCCGGTCGCCGGCTGGAACTGCTGGTCGACGAGGCGGAGTTGGCGCGCCGCCGGGAAGCCTGGACGCCGCCGGCGCCGAAATACGACCGGGGTTACGCGGCGCTCTATATGCGCCATGTGAACCAGGCGGATCAGGGCGCGGATTTCGATTTCCTCGCCGGCGCGCCCGGTTCGACACGCGAGCCGGAGATTTTTTAGGCGCTGCTACCGGGCGCGCGCTTTTGCGTATAGGACGACGTCACCCTTCGGTCCGTCGCCGAAGGGCCGCTCGAACGTCATGCCGAGCTTTTCCATGATCCGGATCGACGCCGTGTTGGCGGCATAGGCCCGGGCCACGAAGCGCTGGAGATCGGTCCGCTCGAATGCAAAGTCGTGAGCGAACTGCGCCGCTTCGGTGGCGAGGCCTTTGCCCCAATGCTCCGGCGCGATCCACCAGCCGATTTCGACCTCGTCGAGGCCGACATGCTCCGGAATCGGCTGCAGTCCGACGCAGCCGATGACTTCTTCGTCGTCCTTCTCGCGCAGCGCCCACATTGAAAAGCCGTGACCGTGTTGGTAGCCGACCTGCGTGCCAATCCAATAGGCGCAACGGTCGTCTGACCAGGCGGTGCCGGGGCCGATGAAGCGGATCACATCTTCATTGGTGGCCAGGCTGCGGAAGCGCGGGATGTCGTCGAACGACCAGCTTCGCAGCCGCAGCCGCTCGGTCGTGCCGACCTCCAACTAACCAGCCTCCACGCCGAGCCCGCGCAGGGCATCCCAGTAGCCGGGGAATGTCTTTGCCACACAATCCGGGTTGGCGATGGCGACGTCCGGCAGCTTCAGGCCGGCCACGGCAAAGGCCATGGCGATCCGGTGGTCGTCATGGGTGTCGATCACCGTGTTGGCGGCGCGTTCCGCCTGCTCGGCATTGCCGCTGACAATCAGGTCGTCGCCTTCCTCGCGGGCCAGGCCTGGGCTGATGGCGTTGAGCCCGGCGGACAAGGCGGCCGTGCGGTCGCATTCCTTCACCCTGATATTCTCGATGCCGGTGAACCGCACGGGGTGTTCTGCGAATGCGGCCAACACGGCGAGGGTCGGGACGGAGTCCTGCATCTGGCTGCCGTCAATATCCGCCGGCAGGTCCGGGAACTGTTGCATGACCTGCCAACTGGCGCCGTCGGGCTGGGCGGTGTCGGCGGCCTGAAAGCCGAGGTCGAGTTGGCCGCCTGTCAGCTTCTCGGCGGCCCACAGATAGGTCGCTGCCGAGGCGTCCGGTTCAATCGCATAGTCGCGGGCCGCGTAGCCGGTTGGTTCGACCTCATAGACGCCAGTGTCGGCGGTGATCTCGGCGCCAAACGCCCGCATGATGTCGATGGTCAGGGCAATGTAGCCATGGGCACCGATGGCTTGGTCGGCCAGAACGATCTCGGTGCGGGCCGGCTGGCACGCGGCGGCCATCAGCAGCGCTGACAGGTACTGGCTCGACAGACCGGCATCGACGGTCAGCCGGCGTTGCGGCCAAGACCCGATACCCTGGATGTGTACGGGTGGGCAGCCAGTCGGGGCGGAGATCTCGACACCGGCTCGCTTCAGGGCGTCAATCAGCGGACCAATCGGCCGCCGCCGCATGTACTCATCGCCATCGATGGTGACCGGGCCGTCAACTAGAGTGGCGACAGCCGTCAGAAACCGGGTGGCGGTGCCGGAGTTGCCGAGGAACAGCGGTTCCACCGGCGGCGCCAGACGGCCACCGCTGACCAGGGCGAAGGAGGTCGCGTCGGGTTCCGCCACCGCCACCCCCATCGCTTGCAAGGCGTGGCTCATATGCCTTGTATCATCGCTCTTCAGCGCGCCGGTCAGCCGGGTGTTGCCCTTGGCCAGGGCAGCAATGAGAAGCGCCCGGTTGGTCAGGGACTTACTGCCGGGCAGGGTGACCTTGCCGGTCAGCGGCCGTCCCGGTGGGACAAGGGTAATGGTCGACATCGATCGGTGCTCCATCGCGCGACCAATTGGCCGCTGATCCGGGAGTGAGTCAACCTGCGGATCGGGCTAGGGTGCGAGGCTACGGCTGCTGAATAGTGGGGTGGGTGGCTGGCCGGTCCAGAGGTCTGCTGCGGAGGTGGGGCGCAGAGAGATTGTTTGCTACAGGCACGCCATATTGTCTTGGTATGAAGCTATATGTGCAGGCAAACAGATTGGATGAGGAAAGAGAGCTCACCTGTATCGACCTGATAATACAGGTGATTCCGTTAACCTCGAGGTGGCGCAACGACTAGGCGGCGGAGCGTTTTTTTTCCGCGTGGTACGCACCGCTGCCGCGGTGGAAGACCCGGTCGGTTGGTAGCACCGTCCCAGGCTCCAGGGTGGAGCGGCGTTCGAGGTCTTGGAGGATCGGGGTGAAGTCGGTGGTGGCCAGATCAAAGAGCTGGTCGAAGCTGTCGACGACGAAGTAGGTCTCCTGGAAGTCGTCTATGCGGTAGTGGGTCTGCATCACTCGGGCTAGGTCGAAGCCGATGCGGTTGGGTGAGGGGCTTTCCAGGCTGAAGACACTTTCGGTCTTGGAAGACACGATGCCGGCGCCGCAGATGCGCAGGCCCTCAGGCGTGTTCAGCAGGCCAAATTCGACCGTGTACCAATAGAGCCGGGCCATGAAGTGCACGCGGCCTTCGCGCTCGCGGCGCAGACCGCCGGCGCCGTAGGCCTGGACGTAGTCGGCGAACACGGGGTCCATCAGGAGCGGAACATGGCCGAACACGTCGTGAAACACGTCCGGCTCCTCCAGATAATCGAGCTGGTCGGCGCGGCGGATGAAGTTGCCGGCGGGGAATTTGCGCTCGGACAGCAGTTGATAGAACGCGCGGTCCGGGATGAGGCCGGGGACGGCGACAACCTCCCAGCCGGTGGCCTTGGTTAGCACGTCGGAGAGGCGGCGGAAATCGGGGATGCCGTCGGCTGCGACGTCGAGGCGTGCCAGACCGTCCATGTATTCTCGGCAGGCCCGGCCGGGCAGGAGTTTGGCCTGGCGTTCGAATAGGGTCCGCCAAACCCCGTGTTCAGCCCGGGTATAGTGTTCCCAGCCCTGGTCGATGACGGGGTCGGATTGGTCAGGTCGCTGGTGTGCGGTGGCCATAGGCACCTCCGTTCGTCCAGACGCTCCCTCTACCATCCAATATAGGCTCCTTGGTTAAGGAAATCGTTGCGAAGTTGGCCGCCAATTGCTTGATACCGGTCATATTCATGCAGATATGCCGGAACGGTGGGTGATTTATGACCGTGAGGTGGGATGAGTGATCGAAATCTGTCAGCGGCTGACCTGCGGATCCTCCGGGTGCTGCAGCAGGAGGGGCGGATCTCCAACGTCGAATTGGCGGAGCGGGTCGGGATGTCGCCGTCGCCCTGTCTGCGCCGGGTCAAGCGGTTGGAGCAGGACGGGGTGATCAAGGGCTATGCCGCGGTGATCGACCCCAAGGTCGTGGGCCTGGGGGTCGAGGCCTTTGCTCAGGTGAACATCGAGCGCCACACGGATGCCGACGCCACGGCGTTCCGCGAGGCGGTGGCGGCGCTGGACGAGGTCGTCGCCTGCCATGTCATGACCGGGGAGATGGACTTCCTGCTGCGCATCTTCGTGCCGGACCTGGACGCGTACGGCGAGTTCGTGCGGCGCAAGCTGTTGCGGTTACCCAGCGTGAAGGACGTCCGCACCAGCTTTGCGATCGAGGTGATCAAGGCGTCGCCGACGATCCCGGTCAACGCCATCCCCAAGGTCTGAGACCGGATTCGTAAACCTTTCGTTAGCCATGTCGGGCCTACGGTTTTCCAGCTAATCGATTGTGGAGACGGCTGCGTGGCGTACGTCAGTCCGGTCGGCGCGACCACCTGGGATCATTCGGAACATATCGACCGATTTGTCGGTTATGGCCTGCTGTCCGATGGCTCGGCCGTGGTGCGGCCGCTGGCGATCCTAGGCTTGTTCAGCCAGACCTATTGGATCGATCAAGGCGATGCCGTGAAGTATGCGGCGAGCCTCAACCAACGGCGGCACGGTTTGGAGCGCTGGGCCCATATCGGCATGTTCGCGCTGGCGCTGCTGATGCTGTGGTTCTATCTGCCGGCGGAGCTGGCTTTGACCGCGTCGGTCGCGCTTAGCTTCGGCGCGATCTTGCATGTGCGCCATCTCGTACAGACCTGGTTTTTTCAGAGCTTTGAGTCGGCGCAGCCGATGACCGATCCGCATCTTTGGCAGCGGCTGGAGATGGCGTCGGTCACGAGCCCCTATCTGGTGCTGCCACGGGTCTTGTGGCTGGTGGCGCTGTCCTTGACCGTCTCCTATGTCGGGCTCTTAGTGCTGGCGAGTTGGAGTGTTCTGGCCGCAGCGGCGGTAGCGTTCCTGATGGTTCCGTTCACTGGCTATCATCTATGGCTGCTGTTGTTGCACGGGCTATTTCGTGCCAGAAACGGGCGGGCGCCACGGCCTGACGACGCGGCCACATACCATCGCCAACTCGGCTACATCGATCTACCGTACGCCGAGGTCGTTTAGCGTTCACGCCAAGCGGCCCGGCTGATTGTTTTCCGGTGACCCTTGGATTTCGACACAAAGCACTACCCGCCATTGCCCGACTCCTCGATCGTTCGGCGGGATAACTTCTTTGTCCTGACCGGGGGATCCGGGACGGGGAAGTCGACCCTTGTCGAGGCGCTGGGCCGCGAAGGCTATCCCTGCGTGCGGGAAGTCGGCCGGCAGATCGTGCAGGAGCAGCTCGCCATCGAGGGCGGCGTGACGCCTTGGGACAATCCCTTGGGCTTCCGCGCGTTGCTGTTCGAGCGGTCCGTCGCCGCGTTCCAAGGCGTCGAGGAACGCGAGCGGCCGGTGTTCTTCGACCGGGGCATCTGCGAATGCATTGGTTACTCCCGGTTCCTCGGGGTACCTGTGCCGGACGCCTACGTTGAGGCAGCTCGCCTGTTTCGTTACGCGCCGACCGTGTTCGTCACCCCGCCATGGCAGGAGATCTTCGAGAACGATCCGGAGCGGCCGCAGTCTTGGGATGACGCGGTGCGTGACTACGAAGTGAATGCCGAAGCCTACGCAGAAGCCGGATACACGCTCGTCGAGGTGCCGCGCACGTCGGTCGAGAAACGGGTGGCGTTTGTACTCGATAAGGTCGGCGCTTGATCGTTGGCCGCCGGGTTTGCCGGTGCTAGCCTCGCGTCAGGCAACACAGTTTCTCCGGGAGAGGCCGATGACTTCGAAGCTACGCACGCTTGCCGTGACACTGTTGTTCGGCATGGGATTGGCGGCAGGTGCCTTCGCGCAAGATGTCAGGGGCATCGTCGTCTATCAGTCGGACTTCGGTCTGAAGGATGGCGCCGTTTCGGCCATGAAGGGTGTGGCGATCGGTGTTGACCCGACCCTGCGGCTTGAGGACCTGACTCACGAGATCCCGGCGTTCAACATTTGGGAGGGCGCGTACCGCCTGAACACGACGGTCTCCTATTGGCCGGCCGGTACGGTGTTTGTTTCCGTGGTCGACCCCGGGGTCGGAACGGATCGCAAGTCGGTCGTGTTGAAGACAGAGTCAGGTCACTACATCGTCACGCCGGACAATGGGACGCTGACCCTCGTTTCTGAGTCCCTGGGCGTCGCCGGGCTGCGCGAAATCGATGAGGCGACCAACCGCCTGCCGGGTTCGGAGAACTCGAACACCTTCCATGGCCGGGATATCTATTCCTTCACTGCGGCCCGACTGGCGGCCGGCACGATCACCTTCGAAGAGGTCGGCCCCGAGCTTAGCGGCGGACCGCAACTCATCGACTTCCAGAAACCCGCGCCCATCGACAACGGGGTCGCCGGTAACATTCCGATCCTTGACGTGCAGTTCGGCAACGTCTGGACGAATATTGACCGGGCGACGTTCGAGAAGCTCGGCGTGTCCCTCGGCGATTCGCTTGATGTGAAGATCTTCGAGGCCGGCACGCTGGTGCATGAGGACCGGATCCCGTTTGTCAGTACATTCGGTGATGTGCCGGAGGGCGACCCGCTGATCTACTTCAACAGTGTTGACAACCTGTCCTTCGCGCTCAATTTCGATGATTTCGCCGGTACCCATGGAGTCCGGGCCGGCCCGGATTGGCGAGTCGAGGTCACGAAGTAACGAATGAGATTAGGCTGGATTGGACTCTGTTTGGCCGTCGGGCTCGCGGCGTGCGACACCACCGTACGCCCCGAGAACGGCGTGATTCTACGGTCCGATCGGGCCGGGTTTGCGCCCTACGTCGGGACCTATACCGGCCAGTTTGAAGGCCAGCAGGCCGTGCTCAGTTTCAGCCTCGAAGGCGGACGCGCGGCACTTTCCGTACGAGATGCCGATGGTGTAATGGTCGACTTGATTGGGGCAGGTTGCCAATCGGCAATTGGCGACCTGGTGCAAACCCGCTTCGGCCAGGAAGGCCAAATCAAGTTCGGGATTTTCGAACTTGATGCGGGCGCCTGCGGTGACCGGATCACTGGAACGACGGCGGAGATCATTTTCGAGCAGCCGGGTCGGCCGGTCTTGCGGGTCGAGCGAGACTTTGTGGTGCGGCAGGTTTGCCGGCGCGAAAGCGGCGGCGGTCAGGATTGCAAAGTCTTCAAGGATCCAACGTATCTACAGGGCCGGTTCGACCGCGCGGATTAGTCGGCCGGCCGGGTTTGGTAGATACCCAAGTCGAGCCGGTTCATGTGTTTCCGCGGGTCGGCAATTGGCTTGAAGCCGTGTCTCGCATAGAGCCCGTGGGCATCGTCGGTCACCAGGGCCAGGTGCTTGAGGCCCTGGTGGTCCGGGTGGTCCATCATGGTACCCACCAGAAACTGACCCAGTCCGCGGCCGCGCACGGCCTCCAGCACGAAGACATCGGAGAAGTAGGCGTAGGTGGCCCGGTCGGTGATGCTGCGGCCGTAGCCGGCCTGGCTGCCGGACGGCGCGTATAGGCCGAAGGCCAAGGAGTTGGCGGAGGCTCGCTCGACCACTTCCCGGGGGATCCCGACACACCAGTAGGCAGTCTTCAGGAACCCGTGGATCACGTCGAAGTCGAGGCGGGCCGGGTCGTCCGACACGGCGTAGCCGTCTCTGTAGCGGAGGAATGACATGGCGCCTAACTAGCCAACCGTGGCGCGGCTCTCAACCTGCGGAGGGTGAATAACCTCAGAGGATTATGCCAATTTTAACTATAATCACCTAGTCCATTTAGATTGTTTCCCGTGGCGATTTCTTTGCGGTGAGGTGGGCTGATGGCAGAGATCCTGGTCGTCGAGGACGAGGAAGATCTTCGCGAGGTGATCGCCGAGGAGCTTGAGGACGCGGGGTACGTTATCCGGACCGCCCGGAACGGTGAGGAAGGTCTGACCGCCATTCTCGAGCAACGTCCCGACCTGGTTCTCAGCGATATCACCATGCCCAAAATGAACGGGCATGAGCTACTCCAGGAACTCCGCGACAAACACCCGACCTGCCGCGACATTCCGTTCGTCTACCTGTCGGCGCTTGCCGACAAGCAGGACGTGATGGCCGGCCTGAACCTGGGGGCCGACGACTACATCACGAAGCCGATCGACTTCGACCTGCTCCTGATGAAGGTGCAGACCCGGCTACGCCAGGTCGAGAAGATCGAGACGAAGAAAGACGCGGAGATGGTTCGCCTGTACAAGGCGCTCTCTCCCGAGGCCGAGGAAAGCCAGGCTTCTCAGGGGCCTGCGAAGCCCGCGGCAGAGGAAAGCCAACCTGCCCAGCCGCCTGCGAAACCTGCCGCCGTGCCGCGTGCTGAGGCGGCGCCGGCCAAGCCGGCGGCTTCGGACCGGCCGTCGTTTGCCGACGGTGTCAAAGCAGCAATCTCGCTCAACAAGGGCAAGCTGACCGCGGGCCGGTTTCAGGTCATTGACATCGAGCGGATTAAGGACAGTCTCGGCGACAAATGGGAAAGCCGGGCGGAGCGGGTGCTCGACGCAGCGGAGCGGATTATCGCCGCGAATGTCACGCCCGAAGACGCGGTGCGGCGCAATTCACAGGGTGAGTTCATCGTCTGTTTCCCGCGCCTAGACCCCGAGCAAGCGGCGTTCAAGGCCCGATCCATCCGGGACGAGATTTGGGATCATTTCTTTGGGCAGGAAGGTAGCCAAGACGGCGACCTGTCGACCGAGGATCTGGCGTTTTGCGATATCTCCGCCGAGGTCAACACGGTTGAGGTGAAGGCTGAGGAAGTGACCGACGACGGCAGCATCGTCGACCTCGTGACGTCGCGTCTGAAACGGGTCGCCGAGCGCGCACATGCGCAGGCGATGGAAGTGCTGGCGGACCTTAGCGAGAATGGCAGGATGGTGGTTCGGCAGGCGTCGACCAAGGCCGGCCAGATTGCGCCCTTTTGTTTGGCCGACTTCGAACCAACAATCCGCAAGAAGATCCGCCGGCTGACGATGGCCAGGGGCGATTCCGAAAGCATACGGGCGGAGATCGACTTCCTGACCCTGGGGCTGGCCAGTGAATTGCTGTTCGACATTGAGGATGAGGCTCAGCTCCTGGTTGTGCCAGTCGAATTCTCCACGATTGCCGCCAAGCGATGGCAGGCCAAGTATCGGGAGCTGTGTACGACGCTGACCGAGGAAGCCCGGAGCCGGTTGATTTTCTGTGTGCGCAATCGCCCGGCGCACGTGCCAAGCTCCGATACCTCCATCGATCAACTCTCGCCGTTCTCGCGACTTCGCATGCTCCAGGTCTCGGAGCCGCGGTTGTCCAATTGCGATCTTGCGACGTCGCAAATCAGCATCGTCGGTATCAACTTCGATGCTCTGGAGCGGGCGCGCCAGCGGGATGCGAGACGGCTTGGCGTTTTCATCACCAGTGTGCATCACGGCAAGGCCCGTTTGCTGGTGGACAATATCCCGGACCTGAACGACGCTCGAACCGGTCTGATCCGGTTGGGGGCCGATTTCCTCGCCGGGAGATAGGGGAGCCGAAGTTGGTGGCCCTGGCAGCCGGACAGCCGGCGGGCGAAGGCGCCGTTCACGACAATGAGCGGGCCCGCAAACGGCTGGTACTGGCACAACAGTTTCTGACAAAGGTCGTGAATTTCAGTCCGCAGCCGGTCTTCGTCAAAGACGAGAAACACCGATTTGTTCTGCTGAACGACGCCTTCTGTGACTTCCTCGGAAAGACCCGGCAGGAACTGCTCGGGAAGTCAGACTACGACTTCTTTCCAGAAGAAGAGGCAAAGGTCTTTTGGGAGAAAGACGACGAAGTCTTCAGAAGCGAAGAGGTTGTTGAGAATGAAGAGTCATTCACCGATCAACTTGGTGCGAATCATTACATCGTTACACGGAAGGCGGTTTTCAGTACTGACGATGGCCGCCGCTATCTTGTCGGTACTATCCTGAACATTACCGAACGCCGGAAAGCCGAGCTCGCGCTCGAAGCACAGCGCGGCTATCTGGACAACCTGATCAACGGTCTGCCACGGCCGATTTACGTCAAGGACGAGAGCTTGCGGTTCGCACTCGTGAACCTTGCGTTCTGCGAACTGCACGGCCTTGCAGCCGACGAGATCATCGGCCGGTCGGTGTCTGACCTGCTCGGGCCCGATCAATCGAAGAAGCTCGAAGATATCGATCGTCAAGTGCTAGAAACCGGTGAACCGGTCGAAATGGAGACCATCGTCAAGGCGCGCGATGGTACCGAGCGGCAAGTTCTGGTTCGAAAGAGCGCATTTTCGGGGGCCGATGGTAGCCGGCACCTGGTCGGCGCGATAACGGACGTCTCCAAACTAAAGGCGATCCAAGAGGAACTGGCCAGTCATCGCGAGCGCCTCGAGGAACTGGTAGAAAAGAGAACCGAGGAGGTTCGGCGGCAGGCGGCGCAGTTGGAGGAGGCGCTGGGCAAGTCGAGAGAACTGAACAAGATGCAGGGACAGTTTGTGTCGATGGTGTCCCACGAGTTCCGCACCCCTTTGGCCATCATCGACGCCGCCGCGCAGCGTGTTCTAAAGAAGTTGGATGCGCTGGATCCGCTGGATGTCGATCGCCGGATGGGCAAGATCCGTGGCGCGGTTTCGCGCATGACCGAGTTGGTGGAGAGCACACTAAGTGCCAGCCGGCTTGAGGCGGGGAAGATCGCGTTTGCACCGGCGCGTTGTGAGGTCAGAGCTTTGCTGCAAGCGGCCTGCATGCGCCAGGCGAGTATTAACCCGAAACACCGCATCGACGTTGACGTCTCAAAGATGCCGGCGGAGATCGTTGCGGATCAGAAACTGCTTGGCCATGTGTTCGGGAACCTGCTGTCGAATGCGGTCAAATACTCACCGAACGAGGAACCGATCGAGGTCCGCGGCTGGCAACGGGACGAGACCCTCTTTATCGAGGTCAAGGATCATGGTCTGGGGATTCCAGAGCAGGAGATGCCGAAGCTTTTCGAAAAGTACTTTCGTGCGTCAACCTCGGCGGGGATCAAGGGCACCGGTATCGGCCTTCACATGATCAAGAGCTTTGTCGACATGCATGGCGGCGAGATCTCTGTGAACAGCGTCGTCGATGAGGGAAGCGTATTCCGGGTGTCTCTGCCGATTCCGGAGCGTCTGACGCTTCGCTGACGGGGGTGTTAGCTGCTATCGCCCTGAAGTCGCGCAAGTTGTTTGTCGAGCGCCTCGATCAGGCCGTCGGGGCCCTGCCGCCGGAGCACCGAGGTGTATTCGGAGCGGCGGACGGTGATCTCGCTGAAACGGCCGTTCACGAAGACATCGACGACACGCCATCCATCATCCCGGGACTTGACGGTGTAGTCGACCGGGGTGGCCGATCCGTCCGCGCCAATCATCCGGGTACGAACCATGAAGGCGCCGGACTCCAACGCATCGACCCTGGCGATCTCGAACCGCTCGCCGGCGTGCCCGTCGAACCGGTCCGCCAGGGTGGCGATCGACATCCGGGTGAAGCGGTCAACCAGGGTCTGCTGCTGCGCGGGTGCGAGGGCCTGCCAGTGGCGGCCGGTGGCGACCCTCGCCATCTCTGGAAAGTCGAAGGTCGCGCGCAGGACCGGATCCAGGGTCTCGTAGCGGCCGGTGAAGCCGAGAGACTTGGCGTCGCGCATCACGATGAGGAGCGTGTCGTTCAGATGCTCCACGGGGCCGCGGGCCAGGGCTGCGTCCCCTGCGGCGGCTGGTGCGGATATCAGTAGAACGAGACCGAAAAAGCTCTGTCGAAGCATGCTTCCCCCTTAGGCAATCTCGCCGGAAGCTTAGGGCTGAACAACGGTCGGAGGGTGGGTCTTCGACGTAGCTTTCGTGTGCGTATTTCGTGGCGGGCGGCCCTTATGGTTAATGGGCGGTGATAGGGATTGCGCCGTCCCGACATCGATAATCGTGCGGTGACGATTGCGCGGGGCCGAAGTGGGACCTAGATAATAGGCGAGTCAGTCTTTCGATCGGGGAGCGAGACCATTTCTAAGTTCAATGAGCGCGAGAAGGCCTTCGAGGCCAAGTTCAAGCAGGACGAAGAGTTCAAGTTCAAGGTCACTGCGCGGCGGAACAAGCTGCTCGGGCTGTGGGCGGCGGACAAGATGGGACTCTCCGGCGATGCGGCCGAGGCTTATGCCAAGGAAGTCGTTCGCGCCGACTTCGAAGAGCCGGGCGACGACGATGTGGTCCGTAAGGTGTTGGCGGATTTCGGCACAAAGAATGTCGACGCGTCGGAGCACATTCTTCGGAAGCGCATGGAAGAGTTGCTCGAGGCCGCTGCCGAACAGATCGCTGCTGAGAACTAGCTCGTCCGGCGGACGGCCACACTAGTTCGCGGCGCTGTTGGACGGGTTAGCGCCCTATCCTGTTCTTTGCCAGTTGGGCGGCCGCTTTGACTGGTGTCCGATGAGCCTCGCGTAGATCGATAGTATCATCGGCGGTCAGCGCCAGTCGGGATCTATCAAGCCCGTCGAGGAATGCGGAGCGGATTGTCGGGTGAAGCCGCGATGTCCCACCGATCAAGGCTACCGGCTGCGGTGTCAGCCGGCTAGCGAGAACGTTGGCCAGGCGTGCCAACTCGATACCGGCGTCGCTCAGGATTGAGAGAGCTTCGGGCATGTCCCGATTGGCGGCGGCCCCGGTGGCGCGGGCCAGTTGGGCGACGTGGCCTCTCGGGTCCTGGTACACGAAGGTACGGATGTGCTCCCAGTCGTTGCCTCCCATGGTGTCGTAGAGGGTTTCCGCGAATGGCCCATCCGGTGGGCCGTCTTGCTCGTCCCAGTTGCGCATCAGCCAGCGTATCGCCCGCTGGCCGATCCAGTATGCCGAGCCCCCGTCGTCGATAATGTGTCCATGGGCGCCAGTCTTGCGGAGTGTGCCGGTCGCGTCGATATGGGTGCCGACCGCGCCAGTGCCGCTATAGACCACGATGCCTGTGCCGGGTTCGAAGACGGTGTGGAAGGCGATCCACATGTCGTCGACGACGTCGACCGCCGATGGCGGCAAACTGAGATCCGCCGCGAGCCATTCGCCGATCGTTTGCGCCTCCTGCGACCCATTCGTCAGCCCGGTCACGCCGGCTGTGACCGCTGCCGGTTGCAAGCCACGGTCCGCTATCTCCTTACATATGCGGCCGAGGACAGCTCGCGTGTGGGTGCGCGCCTTGTCGGCGAAAACATGTCCCGTCGCGCCTTGATCGTCGCCGCTGGCGAGCGTTTGGCCAGTCTGGTCGACAACAAGCCAGCGGGTCGCCGTGCCGCCGCAGTCAATGCCAAGCGCGGTCATTCTATTCTCACTTCAGTGCGCCCGAGGTCATGCCGGCGATGAACTGGCGCGACAAGACGATATAGACGACGACAATCGGCAGCGCCGACAAGGTCAGGCCGGCAAACAGCGCGCCCCAGTCGGTGTTGAACTCGCCCATGAAGGTCGTCAGGCCCTGGGGCAGGGTCTTGCGGGCGTCGGTCTGGATGAAAACCAAAGGAAAGAAGAAGTCGTTCCATGTCGGGACGGCGTTGTGGATGGCGGCGATGATCATCGCCGGGCGGGTCAGCGGCAGCATGATCGACGTCATGATGCGGAGTTCGCTGGCGCCGTCGATGCGGGCGGCGTCTTCCAGTTCTTGCGGCAGGGTGCGGATGAAGCCGGTCATGATGAAGATGGTCGAGGGCAAGCCCATCGCCGTGTAGAGCAGGATCAGGCTCAAGCGTGTGTCGAGGATGCCGAGGTTTTTGAACTGGATGAACAGGGGAATGATCGCCAGTTTCAACGGGACCATCAGGCCGCTGAGGAAGAACAGGAAGAGGATCGTGTTGCCGCGGAACTGGTAGCGGGCCAGCCCATACGCCGCCATGCTGCCGAAGGTCAGGATCAGCAGGATGGCACTGCCGGTCACGATGAAGGAGTTGACGAGGTAGGTGACGAAGTTAGTCTGGGTGATGATCTTGCCGAAGTTCACCAGGTTGGTGAAATCGGGGACGCTGAACGGGCTGTCGTAGATCTGGCCGGTGTCCTTGAACGCGGAAAACACCATCACCAGGATCGGGTAGAGCATCAGAACGCTGTTGGCGATCAGCAGCACCTGCAGCAGAAATGGCTGCAGTTTGATGGGTGCGGCGCCGCGGGCTTCGGCGCCTGTCGGCAGTGTGGTCGCCGTCGTCACAACTCCACCTCGCGCTTCCTGAGGTAGATGGTCCAGAGCGCGGCGACCGTGACGATCACTAGGAAGATCAGCACGGCCAGGGCGCTGCCCTTGCCAAAGTCCTGGACCCCGGCGCTCTGATTGCCGAAAGCCGTACGATAGAAATACAAGCCCAAGACATCGGTCGAACCGAAGGGCGAGCCGTCGAGGCCGGCCATGATGAACGGCAGTTCGAACCAGTTGAACGAGCCGATGAAGGTCAACACGAAGATGATCGTCGTGCTGGGCGCGACGAGCGGCCAGATCACATAGCGGATCATGTTCCACTCGCCGGCGCCTTCCAGCCGCGCGGCATCGATATGGTCCTGGGAGATGCGCTGCATGCCGGCCAGGTAGATGAGGGTCGGGAAGCCGACGAAGTGCCAGGCGTTGGCGAAGATGAGAGCCCACAATGCGGTCCGGGAGTCGCCGAGCCAGGGCAGTGCCAAGCTTTCGAGGCCTACGCCCACGAGTACCTGATTGACCAGTCCAAACAGCGGGTGGAGGAACAGCTTCCACAGGAAGCCGACAATCACCGTCGAGAGGACCACCGGTAGAAACACGCTGACCCGGTGGAACTTGTAGCCGAAGGGCTCCTTAAACAGCGCATAGGCCAGCAGGAAGCCGGTGGCGTTCTGCACCACCATGATCGTTACGAAGACGATGACATTGTGTTTGAAGGCGTTGCGGGTCCAACCGGCGAACGGTTCCTGGAACAGCACCTGGCGGAAGTTCTCCAGGCCGACGAAGGCGCCGCGGGCCAGGCCGCGCCAGTCGTACAAGCTGAACGCGAGGGCCGAAATGATCGGCACCACGACGAAGGTGACCATGATGATGAGCGCGGGCGCGACCAGAAAGGCGATCCAAGCCGTGCGGCGGAGCCGATGGAGGCTGGGAAACTGGCGGTCCACTACTGATCAACCGCCGTTGTGCAAGGTGCACCGCGCCGCCGCCGGTCCGTGACGGGGGACGGCGGCGCGGCGCATTGGCTCACTGTTGGAACGGCGCGTGGTAGGTGGCAATGCCTTCTGTGACTTCCTTACCAACCTCTTCTGGCGTGGCTTCGCCGGCCATCATGCGTTGCACACCCTGCTGCAACAGGACGGAACCGCTCGGCTCTTCATACCTGAAGTGTACCAGCATCAGGTAAGAGGCGGAGGTCTGGTTGAACTCGGCGATCTTCGCCAACAGGGGGTCTTCGAATTTGACACCCGGCACGGCGGAGATGTTGCTGAGCTTGGCGGCCAGCTTGTTGCCGAAGTCCGTGGTCGTCGTGAACCGCAGGAACTCCAATGCGGCCTCGGCGTTTTCGCTGGCGGCGTTCACCGCGTAGCCGCCGTCGAAGAAGGTCGATACCAGCCGCGGTTCACCGGCGGCTGGGGCGGGGCTCGGCATGATGTCGAAGTTCAGGTCTGGGTTCTGATTGCGGAAGTTGGCGATCTCCCAGGACCCGCCGGCAAACATGGCGGCCCGGCCGCTCAGGAAGAGTTGTTGGGCGCTCGGGTAGTCGATGCCGGTGAAGCCGCGCGGCAGGTAGTCGGTGATCTCCAACAGCTTGCCGAGGGCGCCGACGAAGCGCTCATCCTCGAACGTAGCCGTGCCGGCGACGAGGTCTTCTTCAAAGGCGGCGCCGTAGAAACTCGGGACGAGCGCGCCGACCAGGATTTCGTTCTGCCAGGCCGTTTGCGTGCCGTTCGCCAGCGGGGTGACGCCGGCGTCGAGCAACGACTGGGAGGTGGCCAGGAACTCGTCCCACGTCTCCGGCGGTGTCAGGTTGTTCTCCGCGAAGATGTCCGCGTTGTAGTAGATGACTAGCGTCTGAGAGGCGAAGGGGACCGCGTAGAGTTGGCCATCCTCGCGCATCGTCTCAGCGGCGATGGCGAGGGGCGAGAAGCCGGTGAGGTCCACATCGTCGCCCAGGGGGCGCAGGTAGCCCGGCGCCGCGACCGTCTCCAGGTTGCCGTAGGCGCGAACGTGGATGATGTCCGGGCCGGTGCCGCCGGCCAGGGCGGTTGACAGAATGGTCTGGTAGTTCTGCGGCTCGAACGCCTCGAACGTGATGTTGGTGTCCGGGTTGGTCTTCTGGAAATCGGCGATCAGCTCTTCGTAGACGCTTTTGTCCTCCTGGCGCCAACTCCAGAAGGTTAGATCCGCCGCAATACCGGGTGTGGTCGCGATGACCGAACCGGCAACTGTTGCTGCAGCCAAGAGGCGTGCTTTGCGCATTCTGAAACTCCCTGAAAGCTGTGGGTTGGGGTGCTTGGCCCCGTTGCGAAAACGGTAGAGCAAGCGCGCGGGCCTGTCCAACCGGGCCCCGCTTGATAAGATGTGGCCAGGAGGAGCCCAATGAACCTACATCAGAAGCTGGAAGCGCGGGCGGCCGAGGGACGGCCGATTCGCATTGGCATGATCGGGGCCGGTAAATTCGGCAGCATGTTCCTGGCGCAGGTCCGCCACACGCCGGGCATCCACCTGATGGCGCTGGCGGACCTGAATGTTGAACGGGCGCGCACCAATCTGGAGAAGACGGGTTGGGAAGCAGAGCGGTTCGGCGCGTCGGGCATGGCCGATGCGCTGGCCGGCGGCACGACATACGTGACCGACGATGCGCTCGGCATGATCGGGTTCGATGGGCTGGACATCGTCATTGAGGCGACCGGCGACCCCACTGTTGGTATCAGGCATTCTCTGGCGGCGTTCGACGCCGGGCATAATGTGATCACCGTGAATGTCGAGGCCGATGTGCTGGCCGGGCCTTTGTTGGCGGCGCGGGCGCAGCAGGCAGGCCTTATCTATAGCCTCGCCTATGGCGACCAGCCAGCGATCATCTGCGAGCATGTCGATTGGGCGAGGGCCTGCGGTTTCGAGGTGGTCTGTGCCGGGAAGGGCACACGCTATCACCCGACCTTCCACGCTTCGACGCCTGACACCGTCTGGCCCAACTTCGGCATCACCGCCGAGATGGCTGAGCGGGGCGGCATGAACCCGAAGATGTTCAACAGTTTCATTGACGGCACGAAGTCCGGCATCGAGATGAGCGCGGTCTGCAACGCCACCGGCCTGACGCCGCAGCCGGACGGCTTGTCGTTTCCGCCGACACCGGTGGAACAACTGGCCAATACTTGCCGTCCTGAAGCCGATGGCGGGACGCTGAGCCATAGTGGGACGACCGAGGTCGTTTCGTCGCTCAATCGCGACAACACGCCGGTGGTGAACCACCTGCAGATGGGCACCTATGTCGTCGTTGCGGCGGGGCACGACTATGTACGGCATTGCCTCGAAGAATACAAAATGCTGCCGGACGACAGTTTCGACCACATGGCCTTCTACCGGCCGACCCACATGATTGGCTTGGAGCTCGGCATCTCGGTGGCGTCGATCGGCTTGCGCGGCGAGGCGACTGGGGCGCCGACTGGCTTCCGGGCCGATGTCGTGGCGACTGCAAAGCGGGATCTGACGGCCGGCGAGATGTTGGACGGCGAGGGTGGCTATTGTGTCTGGGGTAAGCAGATGCCGGCTGCGGACTCGCTGGCGCGTGATTGCCTGCCGCTTGGCCTGGCGGGGAACGTGCGGCTGGTCCGAGATGTGCCCCAGGGTACGCAGGTCAAATGGTCTGACGTAGAGATCGATTCCACTGATCTTGCGGTGCGGACGCGGCGGGAGATGGAGGTGGAATTTGCTTCGCCGCCGGCGGCCGCGGCGGCGGAGTAGTTGCCGGAAGGGCCTCGATGGCCTATCCCACGCCAACTCGTCACACGAAATGCTAGGACTCTGGGGACCCCATGACTGCGTCACTTGATCTGCCTGCTGGCGTCGAGATTACCGGCGACATCGCGCCGGGCTATGCCGAGATTCTAACCCGCGAGGCGCTGGATCTGGTCGCAAATCTGCACCGGCAGTTCGAGCCGGAACGGCAGCGGCTGATGTCGGCGCGGGAGGCGCGGCAGACGCGGATCGACAATGGGGAGATGCCCGACTTCCTGCCGGAGACCAAGCACATCCGCGACGGGGATTGGACGGTGGCGCCAATCCCGGCTGACATTCAGGACCGCCGGGTCGAGATCACCGGGCCGACCGACGCAAAGATGGTGATCAATGCGTTGAACAGCGGCGCCAGCGTTTTCATGACGGATTTCGAGGACGCGAATTCGCCGTCCTGGTCGAACATGATCCAGGGTCAGATCAACCTGCGGGACGCCAACGCGCGCACGCTGACCTTCGATGACCCAAAGAGTGGCAAGCACTACGCGCTTGGCGATCAGCTTGCAGTGCTGATGGTGCGGCCGCGTGGTTGGCATTTGATGGAAGCGCATATGAAGGTCGACGGCGCGCCGGTCGCCGGCGGCATCTTCGACTTCGCGCTCTACCTGCTGCACAACCATGCGACGCTGAAGGCGTGCGGCAGCGGCCCCTACTTCTACCTGCCGAAGATGCAGAGTCATCTGGAGGCGCGGCTCTGGAACAATGTGTTCGTGGCGGCGCAGGAGGCGCTGGGAATTCCCTCCGGGACGGTCAAGGCGACGGTGCTGATCGAGCATATCCTCGCCGCGTTCGAGATGGACGAGATCCTCTACGAGCTGCGGGAGCATATCGCTGGGCTCAATTGCGGCCGCTGGGACTACATCTTCAGCTTCATCAAGACCTTCCGGAACCATGCCGACTTCGTCCTGCCGGACCGCGGCGAGGTAACGATGACCGTGCACTTCCTCCGGTCGTACAGTCTGCTGGTGATCAAGACCTGCCATCGGCGTAGCGCGTTTGCGATGGGCGGCATGGCAGCGCAGATCCCCAACCGCCGCGACCCCGAAGCGAATGCGATCGCCCTCGACAAGGTGAAGGCCGACAAGGAGCGCGAGGCGAATGACGGCCATGACGGCACCTGGGTCGCCCATCCCGACCTGATCCCGGTGGCCAAGGACGTGTTCGACCGGGTGATGCCGCAGGCCAATCAGCTCGATGTGGCGCGTGAGGATGTGAGCGTCACCGCCGCCGACCTGATCGCCGTGCCGGCCGGCAACATCACCGAGGCCGGGCTGCGGCAGAACATCAACGTCGGCATCCTCTATACCGAGGCGTGGCTGCGCGGTACCGGCGCGGTGCCACTCTACAACCTGATGGAAGACGCCGCGACGGCAGAGATCTCACGGACCCAGGTGTGGCAATGGCTGCATCATGGCGCAAACTTCACCGACGCCGGTCAGATCACATCGCAAGTGTTCGAAAGCATCTTCGCCGAAGAGGTGGCGAACCTGAAGGAGCAGGTTGGGCCGGACGCTTATGACAAGGGGCGGTATCAAGAGGCTGCGGATCTGTTCCACAGCCTGATCGTCGCCGACCAGTGCGGCGATTTCCTCACGCTGCCGGCGTATCGGATTCTGGAGGACTAGTCGGCCGCTGCGGTGTTGTTGCCGATAGTGTTAGTAGCTGATCCATGTAACGTACTACTACTCATAGTTATTTGATCAAGATCTTTAGTGTAATCTATGGTTGTTTCTCCAGGTCTTGTGTGGAGAATGACCGTGGTTGCACGGAATCCAGCATTCTTTGAGCATCCCCATGACGCTTTGCGAGGCTGTTCTGAAACTGCGTGCGCAAGGTTCATTCTAGTCGCTCTTGTCATACTTGCCCTATCGGCGTGTGCAACAAAGCGTTACGGAAGAGCCATGGATGTAACGGTGGCTGAGTCGTCTTCATACACGTGTCAGGACATTGATCTCGAAATTGCCAAGGTGCGCGGTTTTTTGGATCAGGTTAACCGCGAGAGTCAGTTCAGCGGAGCCGATGTGCTTGCGTTTCTGGGCGACTTTGGCATCGGCAACTCTCTTGAAAAATCAGCGGCTCTTGAGAGTGGAACCAACCGTGTCGAACAACTGAACTCATTGGCCATGCAGAAGGGATGTGGTGGTCGTGCGAGTACCACCTCGACCGCTGCGGACAAGGATCTTAGGCCGGTGGCTGTTCCTTCGGCAGATCGACGTTCATCACGGCCCATCTCTGAAGGTGGTGCTGCCGATGAGCTGTTTTGGGCGGCAATTGAAGATAGCACTGACCCAGCCGATTTCCGGCGGTTTCTCGACGCGTTTCCAGACAGTCGCTTTGCGTCTCTGGCTGCGGCCGAGTTAGTTTCGCCGAGACAGGCGTCGGGCGGGGATGTTGCTATGACCTCAACGGCGTTGGGGAGTTCGGATACGGAGTCTAAAGTCAAAGATTCGTCGGTGTCAGAACGGGACGGGCTTGGATTCTTGCTCGAAGGTTTGATGGCCTATCAGGAAAACGACTATCAGAAGGCAATGCAAATCTGGATGCCCCTGGCGATCAACGGCAATGCCACCGCGCAATACAATGTCGGCGTGATGTACGCGCGCGGCGAAGGCGTACACGTTGACTACATCCAGGCGCATCGCTTTTTGTCGCGGTCGGCCGAACAGAACTATGTCAATGCGACTGAGGCATTGGAGGAGTTGGAGGCAGCCATGGTCGCGTCCGAGCTTGATGGGATAGACGCGCAAGTCCGCTACTGATCAGTTTCCACTCAACAGGAGCGAGTGTCGCCGCCGCTTGGGCGGCTACACTCGCTAAGGCCTATTGGTTAGACGCGTTCAGCAGATCCGGCACGTGCAGCAGGATCATCTCGTTGTCGTCCCGCTCGCCGAGGGCGCGGCCGATTGAGAATGGGAAGTTGTTATCGTTGGCGACGATGATGTGGTCGGCGTCAACGCGGTCTACGTTCTCGATGGTGACGAACGGGAAGGTGAAGCGGCCGTCGTCGCGTTTGCCTTGGCGCGCTTCGCCCTTCGGATCCTGGATGTCGAGCAGGTTGATGTAGCCGACCTTGTGGATCGGCTGACCCGGCGCGACACCGGCCATCTCGATCAGGTAGACGCGTTTGAACTCGGCCGGGCGGCTGAAGCAGTTTTCGGTCGCGCCGTCTTTGCAAGCCAGTTCGGCGTCGCCCTGACCACCGTCACGTTCGATGACCAGACCGCGGGTTTCGTCGATCATGTTGAAGTCGCCGATGGCGTGGTTTTCGGCTTCCACCGGGTAGAACCAGGAGTTGCCGCTCCACTCACGGGTTTTGGCATCCATCTCCAGCAGCCGGAAGCCGACGCGGCCGTCCGCGACACGCTCCCAATCGCCAGCCTCTTCGTTCCACAGCGGGCCCTCGAGCAGCGGGTAGAGCGTGCTGCCGTCGACGGACGCCGCAAAGCCCTCATAGCCACGGGAACGACGGGCGGTCGCACCGCTGGCCGGCTTGTCGGGGTTGGAGACGCGCATGGTGTAGTGGTCGGGTGACTTCACCAACTCACCGTCGACGAAGGTCTCGTGGAACTCTTTGATGACGCCGGTCGCCAGGTCGGCAACGATGACGTAGGGGCCGAACTCGTCGCCGATGACGATTTCGTCGCCGACGATCTGAAAGCCTTCGATGTCGAAGTCGGCGCCGGTGAGGTAGCGGGTGTCCGATCCTTCCATGGTGATGACGAACGGCACGACCTCGTTCGGGTCGGACAGGAAGGTTGTCTGCTCCAGCACCACCTCACCCGTCTCGAAATTTGGGGCGACGACATGGAAGAACAGCATGGCGTCGGGCGAGTTGGCTTTCGAGCCGAAGCCGTTGTCGGTCAGAACGTAGTAACGGCTTTCGTCAGTGCGCTTGATGCCTGAGAAACCCTGCACCGGCTGGCCGTTGAACGGTAGTGTGGCGCCATCACTCGGGGCGTCCTTGATGCGGGCGGGGTTCCCGCGGGTGGTGAACTTGCCCGAGGTCTGCAGTGCGGCCGGGGCGTCGGGCGGCGCGGGAACCAGGGTCTCCGCTGGTAGGATTGCATGGCCGATCAGGGTGGCATCGAACTTGATGGCTTCGGCGACGGCCGGACCGGGCAATGCCAGCAAGGATACAGCTGCCATGAGGGATAGTCTGCGCATGCGGGTACTTCCTCCTGAACCATGCTCGTTGGGAGAAAGCGGAATGTGCGGTTCGGCCGCGACAGCTGTGTTGCAGGGATTTGGCGGGTTTGTGACGGCCTAGCGCGTGGGCAGAATGCTGTCGGCGACGGTCGTCCGGTCCAGGCCAAATACGGTTTCCGCCTCGTCCCGCACACGGTCATCGATAGGCATGGGCCCGAGTTCCATCCCATTCGCCAACGCGTCGCCGATGATCTTCAGCGACTGAACACGAGCGTACTTCTTGTCGTTGGCCGGGATAACGTGCCAGGGCACTGCGAGAGTGGACGTTTTGGCCAGCATGTCGTCGATCGCTTTTTCGTGGGCGTGCCAGCTCTTGCGGTTGCGGAAGTCCTCGTAGGAGAGCTTCCACCGTTTCATTGGGTCCCGCAGCCGTTCCTCGAAACGGCGTAGTTGCTCGTCAGGGGTGATGTGCAGAAAGATCTTGACGATACGCATGCCATCGTCGAGGAGCAGATGTTCGAAGTCGTTGATCTCGGCGTAGGCACGGCGCCACTCGGCCGGGGACGCAAGGGACTCAACGCGTTCGACAAGCACGCGGCCGTACCAGGAACGATCGAACACGGAGATTGCGCCTTTAGGTGGCAGCCGTTCCCAAAACCGAAACAGATAGTGACGCTCCTTCTCGAACCGCCGCGGGGCGGCGATCGGCCAGACCTTGAAGCCGCGGGGGTCGAGCACCGCCGACATGCGGCGAATGGTGCCGCCCTTGCCGGCTGCATCCCAGCCCTCGAACACGATGACGGCGTTGTTACCGGAGAAAAGGTAGCTTTGCTGGATCAATCTCAGGCGCTGCTGGAGCTTGTTCAATTTGTCTTGGTAGGGTTGGCGGGCCAAACGCTTGTCCATATCGACATCGCCGAGCCGAAGTTTGTCTTTGGATAGTCTGGCTTTGGTGCGTTTCCTCACGAGGATCTCCCCTAGCTTCGTTCCGGCTTTCGCGCATGGCGATGACGCCCGCCATGATCTGGCGCATTCCCCGTCCGTTTGGGACGGGCGTCGGAGGCGGTCCTCATTCTCCGCCGAGGCGGGGGAGGTGGCAATGCCTTGCGGCGGATGAGATGGGCGCGAGCGACTAGGCTCGCGGTTGACCCACTCGCGGGCGCGGGCATGCTGCACTATGTTGCGGCGGTTTGGATTTCCCGGGCTGGAGCTCATGGCGGACTTTCATATCGTAATCGGCAACCGGCGCTATTCGTCCTGGTCGCTGCGGGGCTGGCTGGCGGTGCGGGTCAGTGGCGTGACCTTCGACGAGACCGTGGTGCCGTTGGACCGCCCCGAAACTTCGGACGAGATCGCCGAGCAAGCCGGGCGCGGTCCGCGCTTGGTGCCGTTGCTCCACCATGACGGGCGGACGATCTGGGACTCCCTGGCCATCCTCGAATACATGGCGGAGCAGGTGCCGGCCGCCGGGCTGTGGCCTGGCGACGCTGGTTCGCGGGCCGTGGCGCGCTCGGTTGTCGCGGAAATGCACTCCGGCTTCCGGGCCCTGCGCATGGAACTGCCGATGAACCTCGGGGTCGACAGGTCCGGCCAGGGTTATTCCGATGAAGCGGCGGCCGATATCGCCCGGATCCAGGAGGTCTGGAGCAACTGCCTGTCGGACTCCGGCGGGGACTACTTGTTCGGTGATTGGTCGGGTGCCGACATCGCGTTTGCGCCGGTGGTGACACGGTTCAAGACCTACGGCGTGTCGCTGGAACCGCGCTTGCAACGCTATGTTGAAGCCGTGTTGACACACCCGGCCATGGGCGAGTGGTACGGAGGCGCGGCCGCCGAACCATGGGTTTCGCCTAGGTACGAATAACGTGCCCATGGAATGGGTTGCCGCTAATCGTCAGGAAAGGACCGTAGATGAACACGCCACGGGTCGACCTCTATAGCGATACACAGACATGGCCCTCTACCGGTATGCGCGACGCGATTGCCAACGCGGAGGTGGGCGACGAACAGCGAGGCGAAGACCCAACGGTCAATCGGCTGCAAGAGATGGTGGCGGAGTTGCTGGGCAAGGAGGCGGCTCTGTTCTTGCCGTCCGGCACCATGTGCAATCAGATCGCGTTGCGGGTTTGGGGCCGTCCTGGGGCGGAGGTCATCTTGGACCAGACGGCGCACCCGATCCATTTCGAAGGCGGTGGTCCGGCGGCGTTGTCGGGCCTAATGGTTCGACCGGTTGCCGGGGAACGCGGGATCTTCACGGCCGACCAGGTGGCGTCGGCGATCCGCCCGGAGGGGCTGCGTCACCTGCCGCAGTCGGCGATCCTCTCCATCGAGCAGACGAGCAATCTCGGCGGCGGCGCGGTTTGGCCCCTGGAGGGCATCGAAGCTGTTGCCGAGGTGGCGCATGGACGTGGCCTCAAGGTCCATATGGATGGCGCACGGTTGCCGAACGCTGTCGTGGCCAGTGGCGTCGCGGCGCGCGACTTCAGCGCGCCATGCGATAGCGTGTGGATCGATCTGTCGAAGGGATTGGGATGCCCGGTCGGCGCGGTGCTCGCTGGCCCGGCCGCGTTCATAGAAGAAGCGTTTCGGTGCAAGCACCAATTCGGCGGAGCCATGCGGCAGGCCGGCATAATCGCGGCGGCCGGTGTCTACGCCTTGGAGCACAATGTCGAACGGTTGGCGGAGGACCACGCCAACGCGCGGGCGTTGGCTGAAGGGCTCGCGGCGACCGACGGCATATTGCTCGACCTAGAAACCGTTGAGACCAACATGGTCTATTTCGATGTCGAAGATGCGACCATGTCGGCGCCGACAATGTGCAAGGCTCTGGAGACAGAACATGGTGTGCGGATGGGGGCGCTGGACGACAAGACAATACGCGCTGTCACGCATTTGGATGTCGCTGCTGACGACATCACGGTTGCCTTGAATGCGATCCGCAAACTGCTTGCGGCTTAGGACTAAATCATCGGCGTTATGGATGGAGATTTGGACGTGACGATTCGTTTTCCTCTTTTCGTGTACGCCGTGCTCTTTTGTATTGTCGTACCCCGCTCGGTCTAGGTTTCTTTCTTCGAGCTAAAAGTTAACGTGACCAGTGAATTGGCGCATCAGTATTAGGCGCCATATTTGTCGCAGTCTGGTCGCACATTTGCCCCCCAAGAACCGGTAGCGTCTGGTTCCCATCTAACGACGGGTTTAACCGTATGGACTGTTAAGGTCCAAGTGGAAGGGGATTGGGTTGAGTAAAAGAGAATGGGAGCTCGCAATAATGGTCAGAACGTTGACCACGGTGGCAACGGTCAGTGTCACGGTCGGCCTTTCGTTTCTGTATGTCGCCGGCGATGCCTTGGGGGCAACGGAGGGTTTGGACGAACAGGTCAAGGAAATATTTGCTGAGAACTGTGTTTCTTGCCACGGCCCGGCGGATCAGCGGGTCCTGGAGCAAGCACCGGTCGGGTTCGACTATGTGCTTGATCTGGAACGGATGGCGAAGACGCGAAAGCTGGTTAACCCCGGGAACCCGGCTGACTCATTGCTATACAACCTCGTTTGGACGAATCAGATGCCGTTCGGGGCGGCGGATTCGCCTGATGATCAACTCAGCGACCAAGAGAAAAAGATTGTTAGTGACTGGATTACCAATCTGACCGGCCAGCAAACGGCGGATCGCCCGTTCATCAGTGACGATCAGATTCAAGGCTACATCGACGCGGACCAGGCGGCCCTTGGCGGCGCTGCCGACGACGCGCGCTATCTGAGTTTCGCGCATATCTACAACGCGGGCGACTCCGAAGGGCAGATGGATATGTATCGGCAGGGACTGTCAAAGCTGCTCAACAGCCTGACCTGGGCCGAACAGGCAATCATCCCGGTGGCGATCGATCCGGAAAGAACTGTCTACCGGATTCGGATCAGCGAGCTCGGCTGGCGCAAACGGGACTGGCGCCGGCTCGTCAACTTCAACATGAACGAGATCGTAGTTCGGAAGGCTACGCAGGGCGTCGACAAGGCGTTCGACTTGTCCGATAACTCCCTCTACGACGAGGACGCTTCGGACTATGGAGGAGGTTTCCGGACGCGGACGCGCCTGCTTGGCGAACTGCGGAAGGATGGGCCGGCTTCGTTCTTGAAAGCGGATTGGTTTGCCGTCGTCGCGTCGCGGCCGCCGATGTACTACGACTTGCTCCGCATTCCGGATGCCCTGGGCGGGCTCGAGAAGCGGCTCGGTGTTGATCGCCGGTCGAACATCCGGGACCGTAAGGTGGCTAGGTCTGCCGTTCATGACTCAAATGTCGGGCTGAATAACCGGCTGATCGAACGTCATGAGACGGAGTATGGCGCCTACTGGATCAGTTATGACTTTGCGGAAGACAATGAGGAACGGTCGCGCGACCTGTTCCAGGCGCCGCTCGGGCCATACGGCGCGGGCAAGTATGTCTTCATCGAAGACGGCGGCGAGGTGATCTTCAACCTGCCGAACGGCATGCAAGGCTATATGCTGACCACGGATGAGGGTTTCCGGCTCGATACAGGTCCGCTGAACATCGTGCAAGATCGTACCGATCCGGTGGACAGTACCGTCATCAACGGCATCTCCTGCATCTCTTGCCATTCGAACGGGATGAATCTGTCGAAGGATGAGGTGCGCCCTTACGTGACCGAGTCCGGCTTGTTCCCGGATTGGGTCGTCGAGGAGGTGGAGGCGCTCTACCCGCCCCATGACGAGTTCGATGCCCTGCTGCAGAACGACATCGACGTGTTCCATGAGGCGCAGCGAAATGCCGGTGTCGACCCGAACTTGCGGGACGCGCAAAACAGAGAGCCGGTTTCGGTGCTGGTCGCACGGTTCCATCAGCCGCTGAATGAGACGCTGGCGGCCGCGGAATTCGGTTTGGAGCGCGACGCGTTCCTGACGGAATTGGAGAAGGAGGGTGCGTTCCGGGATATTCAGACCCGGCTACGCCAGACCAACCTGCCGCGGGAGCGGTTCATGATGGCCTTCAACAAGCTCGAACTGGCCATGTCCGATGTCGAGCGGCCGATTGCGGTGGCCAGCCTGCAGCCTGCAGCCCCCGTGGCTGCGAGCGTTGCGAGCTTGCCTCCAGCCACGCCGCAGAACGGCGATCTTGCCGCCGCCATGGACGCGTACCGGAGCGGTGACTGGGTCGTTGCCCGGGACAAGTTCCTGTCGTTGGCCCAAACCGGCGATGCCTTGGCTCAGCACAACCTCGGCACGCTGTACGTGGTCGGGAAGGGCGTGAACCAGGACTATGGGAAGGCCGTCAACTGGTACCGCAAGGCGGCATCTCAGGGCTTTATGGACGCACAGTATGCCCTGGGCCTGATGTACGCCGATGGCTACGTGCTCTCCCCTGACGGAGAGGCGACTGCGCGCAAGTGGTTCCAGGAAGCAGCGGCCCAGGGTCATGAGGAAGCCAGCGTCCGATTGGCATCCTACGGCGGCGCGGTTCCGGCACCGCAACCAGCCGTTGCGGTTGCCCCGGCACCCCAGCTACAGCAGGCCGTAGCGACGACAGAAGTCGTGGCTGCGCCGGCTCCGGTCCCGGCGTCCGACGGTGACTCCGCTTGGCGGGTTCAGCTCGCGGCGCTCGACAGGGAGTACGATACCGGGCCGGCCTGGGAACTCATCAAGGCCCGGCACCCGGCGTTGCTGAGCGAGCTTCGCTTGCATGTCGAAACGGCGCAGTTGGCGCATGGGACCTTTCATCGGGTGCAGGCCGGGCCGGTGCCGACCCAGGCCGATGCCCAGCAGCTCTGCTCGCAGCTAGTGCTGGCAGATCAGGACTGCTTGGTAGTGCCCAGATAGACATAATTCCAATTTGACTATTGAGCCCCGCCGAGAGGCGGGGCTTTCTTTTTGTCCCCGGAGAAAAGCGTCCCATACCCTTCTTACCCTGGCACGCGGGATGACTTGGGGGGTGGCTAATACCTTTGATTAGAGCCCTCGAATACCCGAACAGGATACTATTGATTGACTGTGGCAACCATGACACCAAGGTTCGGGGCGTCCGAAGTGCAGACGGCAAAAGAAACCGAAGAATTTGATGAATGGGCGCGGTTGGCTGCTTCGATTGGCCAGTATTCCCGCGATGTTGAACAAGTCCCATCGCCCAAGGCGAATCGGCCGGCAAACGGGCACAAGAACGGGCGTAGCCAGAATGGCGCGGTGAAGGTTGAGCGGTTGCCGAATTTCCTGCTGAAGGGCCCGGCGATCGATGAGGAGGGAGATGAGCTGGACCGGGGCTCCGATCAACAGGCCTCCCAAGACGCCCATACTGCTCCTCCGGCTAAGACAGCCGTCCCGGAACCGGCACCGTATCTGCTCAAGAGCGTGCTGACCGACGATCTCGATATTCCGTCAGCGCCAGCAAATTCCTTGGCCATGGACGACATGTCTATGATGGCTCGCGCGGCCGCGTTCACGCCGTCAAGGGTCGCTTCCCCCAAAGTTCGGGGACCAGACCCGACGGCCAAGTCGATGCCAGTGACAGGCAAGACCCGTGCGTCGGTCGCACGCCAGCCCGTGGCGGACGAAACGGAACAGTTTGCGGAGGTCAAAGCAGCCAAACGTGTGGGTGTCACAGCGCCGGTGGTCGTCGACCGCCGTGAGGCGTCGCGGCGGCGGCTTGAGCGGAGGATGCGCAGAGGCGCGATGTTGACCGTGAGTGGAGTCACCATAGGCGGGGCGGCGGTTGCCATCATCTACATTCTTGTGCTGGCGACTACGTCTATTTTCTAGCGGCGGTGAGCCGCCGTTGCAGGTGCTGTTTCTCGATATCGTTGGCGGTTAGGTCGATCGCTCGTTCGAAGTCTTGCGCCGCATCTCCGGGCCGCCCGCTCCGGAGCAGCAGCTCAGCGCGGGTGACGTAGTAGGGCTGATAGTCCTTCAGGCTCTTTGCCAGGCGACTGTCCGCCAACAGCGCAAGACCGGCGTCCGGCCCTTCCGCCATTGCAACGGCAACCGCTTTGTTCAAGCGAACGACGCTGGTTGGACGGAGCTGTTCGAGGACATTGTAGAGGGCGACGACTGCTGGCCAGTCAGTGTCGGCACTGCTTGGTGCCGCTGCGTGGATGGCCCCGATGGCTGCCTGCAGCTGAAACGGGCCGGGCACGCCGAACGTTGCGGCCTGCCGGACGAGTTCGATGCCTTCGCTCATCAGGCTGCGATCCCAAAGAGAGCGGTCCTGATCTTCCAGCAGGACCAGGCTGCCGTCGTGATCGGTCCGGGCCGGGGCGCGGGCATGGTGCAGCAGCATCAGGGCCAACAGGCCGAGGACCTCTGGTTCTCGCGGCATCAGATGGATTAGCAGACGGCCCAACCGAATGGCCTCGCCGCCGAGGTCTTGCCGCATCAGGGATTGTCCCGAGGTGGCGACATAGCCTTCGTTGAAAATCAGATAGACCGTTGTCAATACCGCGGTGAGCCGCTCGGGCATCCGTTCGGGCGACGGCATCTGGTAGGGGATCTGGGCGTCCCGGATCTTGCGCTTGGCGCGTACCAGCCGTTGCGCAAGGGTCGGTTCCGGCACCAGAAAGGCGCGGGCGATCTCGGTGGTGGTCAGGCCGCCCAAGGTGCGGAGGGTGAGGCCGACCTGCGCTTCCATCGACAGGGATGGGTGGCAGCAGGTGAATATCAGCTGCAGCCGGTGATCCGGGATGTCGTCGTCCTCCGGGTTGCCGGAGGCGCGGTCTTCTTCTAGGAGTTCGACGGTGTCTTGGTGGGTGCGCTGGGTTTTGGCGCGCCGGACCCGGTCGATTGCCTTGCGGGTCGCGACGGTGCCAAGCCAGGCGGCGGGGTTGCGGGGCACGCCGTCCCGCGGCCAGCGTTCCAATGCGGTGGCTACCGCGTCCTGGTAGGCATCCTCGGCCAGGTCGAAATCGCCGACCCGGGCGATTAGCATGGCCAAGACGCGGCCCGAGACGTCCCGGAAAACCTGTTCGATCTCTGCCTTCGGCACGCTCACCCGCTATCGACGTGGCATGGCACCGCCGATAGGGGCGGCGCGGTTCTATTCGAATACCATGACGGGCCGGACTTCAACGCAGCCGGTTTCGGCGGCGGGGATTTTTGCCGCCCAATCCAGGGCCTCGTCCAGATTGGCGCAGTCGATCAGATAGTAGCCGCCAAGCTGTTCCTTGGTCTCGGCAAAGGGCCCATCGGTGGTCATGCGCTCACGGTTGCGGCGACGGACGGTGGTGGCGGTAGCCACTGGCTGCAAGGCGTTGCCACCCTTGAACACGCCCGCCTCCTGGAGGGAATTCGTGTAGGTGTAGTAGGCCTCCATGATTGCCGCGCGGTCGGTTTCGGTGGCTTCTTGCCATTTTCTTTCATCCTCGTAGAGCAACAACAGATATTCCATTTTCGTCTGTTCTCCGGTTGGGGTGGTTGTGTCCTGGTGTTGACGGGCGGTGTCAGGAGTATTCGACATTTTGCACCGGAATGTCGGATTCTCGAGGGTTGGTGCGTCATTATCCCGGCAATGCCGCTGGAGCGGCTACGGAGGGAGGCTTTTTCACGATGGGGTTTTCGGGATTTGGGCCCGGCTTCTTTGGTTTCTTCGAGGAGTTGTCGGCCAATAACAAGCGGGAGTGGTTCGAGCCGAACAAGGCGCGATACAAGGAAGATGTCGTCGGTCCGCTGACGTCCTTCATCGAGGCGATGGCACCCCTGTTGGCGAAGATTTCCGAGGAGTATGTCGCCGACCCGCGGCCGAATGGCGGCTCGATGTTCCGGATCTATCGCGACGTGCGGTTTTCCAAAGACAAGCGCCCCTATAAGGAACACGGGGCCTGTCAGTTTCGCCACAGGCTCGGCAAGGACGCCCACGCGCCCGGCTACTATGTGCATCTGGAGCCGGGCCGGCTGTTCTTCGGTGGTGGCATCTGGATGCCGCCGAGCCCGCAGCTCAAGATGATCCGTACCGCTATCGCCAATGACCCGACGGGTTGGGGCAAGGTCAAAAAGAACAAGCGTTTCAAGGAAACGTTCGGCGGGGTCCATGGCGAGGGGCTGAAACGGCCGCCGCGCGATTTCGACCCGGAGCATCCGCACATCGAGGACATCAAGCGAAAGAGCTTCTTTGCCATGCGCGAGACGACCGCGGACGCTGCCAACTCACCGGATTTCGTCAAGGATGTGGCGGCGACGTTCAGGGCTGCTACGCCGATGATGAAATTCATCAATGATGCTGTAGGGGTTCCGTTCTAGGCGGATAAGCCAACGGTTTGCGGCGCAGGTAGGCGCCGTGCTGGCCGCCTGGGTGCGGCGCAGCATGGATCGGCCGCTCTCAGTCAATTGAACCCCATGACTTCGGCGGAAATCCGGGCCAGGCGATCGTGGTTACGTGCCATTAACCGAATCTCAGCCGCCCCTGGGCGAAACTAGCCTCGGCAGCAACCATATCTTCAGTAGGGCCTGGCTGTGGAGGTATCCACACGACACATGGGACGTACGCGGATCGGACTGGCGCTGGGCGGCGGAGCCGCCCGTGGCTGGGCGCATCTGGGCGTGATCGAGTCCCTGGCCGATATCGGCATCAAGCCGGATATCGTCGCCGGCACCTCGATCGGGGCGCTGGTCGGCGGCTGCTATCTCAGCGGTCACTTCAAGCAGCTGGAGAAGTGGGCCTGTAGTCTGTCCCGGCTGAAAATGCTGCGCTTCATGGACTTGAAATTGCGGGGCCGGGGGCTGATCGGCGGTGAGCGGCTGCTGGCGGAAATGGAACGCCACATCGCCGGTGCCTCCATCGAAAACCTGCCCGGAACCTACGTCAGTGTGTGCACCGACCTGTATTCGGGTCACGAGATCTGGCTGCGGAAGGGACCGTTGGTCGAGGCCATACGCGCCTCCTTTGCGGTGCCGGGGTTCTTTGAGCCGGTGAACGTAAACGGCCGTTGGCTGGTGGATGGCGGGCTGGTCAATCCGGTGCCGGTCTCAGCGTGTCGGGCGCTGGGGGCGGATTTGGTGATCGCCGTGCGCCTTGGGAACCCGATGGAAGGTGTCACGCCGGTCGAGGAGGCCGGGATCGCGCAGCTCAACGGGGTGGAGACCCCACTGCCGGCGGCACCGGTCGCGCCGCCGTCAATGATCGGGGCGATGATGGCGACGTTGAATATCGTCACCGACCGGGTAGCACGCTCGCGCATGGTATCGAATCCCCCCGACATCCATGTAAATGCCCGGGTGGGTCATATTGCATTGACAGATTTCCATCGCGCGGACGAACTGATCGAGTTGGGCCGTGAGGCGGTGCGCGTGGCGCGGCACGACCTCAAGGAAGCGCTCGACGGTCTGCATGCCGACACGCATCGTTACCGGTTCTTCCAACCGGCGCGGCGGTTGACGGGCCGTCGGCGGCGCGCAGGGTTGTAGCTGCCAATGCGGATTTCAGAGGGTATCGGTCTGATTGGTGAGCGGCTCAAACGCTGGGGCCGGCCGTTCAAGACGCCGATTGTCGGGCCGATCGGCGATGTGCCGCGTGCGTTGCCCTGGCTCGACTCCTACCCGAAGGGCGTGGACTGGAGCGTCCAGATCACACCAGGGTCGGTGACCAAGATTTGGGACGAGGCGCTGGCGGCATACGCGGAACGCCCCTGTCTCGAGTTCCTCGGCCGCTCCTACAAGTACAAGGATGTCGGCGACCTGATCGATCGGGCCGCCAAGGGGCTAATGGCCCGGGGTGTTGGCAAGGGCGTTCGGGTCGGGCTGCTGCTACCGAACTGTCCCTATTACGTGATCTGCTTCTTCGCGGTGCTGAAAGCCGGCGGCACGGTCGTCAATTTCAACCCGCTGTACGCGCCGCGGGAGATCGCCCGGCAGATCAACGACGCCGGTTGCAAGGTGATGGTCACCCTGAACCTGAAGGCGATGTACCCGAAGGTGGCGGCGCGGCTTGAGGATACCTGTCTCGAGAAGGTGATCGTGTGCGGCATGGGGCGGGCACTGCGATTGCGCGAGGCGGCGCTGTTCGCCGTGCTGCGGCGCGGGGCGATTGTCAATGTGCCCAGCGACGACCGGCATATCCGCTTCGAGAAATTGACCTCGAACGATGGCGACTTCGATCCGGTCGACATCGATCCGGCGACGGACGTGGCCTTGCTGCAATACACCGGCGGCACCACCGGCATTCCGAAGGGTGCGATGCTGACCCACGCGAACCTGCATGCGAACACCTTGCAGACGGCGATGTGGGCGCACAGCCGCGGGGCGCGGCAGGACAAGATGATCGCCGTGCTGCCGTTTTTCCACGTGTTCGGCCTGACCGGCGTGATGGGGGCCGGGCTGTACAAAGGCGTCGAGCTCATTCTGCTGCCGCGTTTCAAGGTCGACGAGTTGCTGACTGCCATCGACAAGCACCGGCCGAACTGGTTCATGGGCGTGCCGACCATGTATTCGGCGATCAACAGCCAGAAGGATCTCGACAAGTACGACTTGTCGAGTCTCGACTATTGCATTTCCGGTGGGGCTGCCTTGCACAAGGAGATCCAGGCAGAGTTCGAGCAGCGCACCGGCTGCAGGTTGGTTGAGGGCTATGGCCTGACCGAGGCATCGCCGGTCTGCACCATCAACTTGTTCGAGGGCGAGAATCGGGCCGGCTCGATCGGTCTGCCGGTGCCGGGGACGAATGTCGAGATCACCGATCTGGAAGATCCGGACCGGCTGGTCCCGCACGGCACCCACGGCGAGATCTGTATCACCGGGCCGCAGGTCATGGCCGGCTACATGGCCCATGAGGAAGAAACCGCGACGACCATGCGCGGTGGGCGACTGCACACCGGCGATGTCGGCTACATCGACGATGACGGATATGTCTTCATTATCGATCGCATTAAAGACCTGATTATCACCGGCGGCTTCAACGTCTACCCGCGCATGGTGGAAGAAGCTGTGTTGCTGCATCCGGGGGTCAAAGATGTCGTCGCCTGCGGCGTGCCGGACCGGCACCGGGGCGAGGTGGTGAAGACCTTCATCGTGCTGAAGGAAGGCGCCGGCCTCACCGGCGGTGAGCTGCGCCAGTTTCTGAAAGACAAGCTGGCGCCCTTCGAAATGCCGCGCCGGATCGAGTTTCGTGAAACGCTGCCGCAGACCTTTATCGGCAAGCCGTCGCGCGCCGCCTTGCAAGCGGACAAGCCGGGCCGCGAAGACATAGAAGACTCTGCCGAGCCGGCGCCCGCGCCCGCCTGAGACCCGAAAGGACCAACGATATGAGCGTCGAAGCCATCACCTCTGCCCTGAAGGCACGGACCGTCGACCTGGCCGGTCTGGGTGCCGTCTACAACTTTGACTTCGGCGACGACGGGATCGTCGGCCTCGACGCGACCCAGACCCCACCGGTGATCTCCGAAGAACCAATGGACGACCCGACCTGTACGATCCGTCTGTCGATCGGCGACATGCAAAAGCTGATCACGGGCAGCCTGAACCCGACACTGGCCTATACACTGGGCAAGCTGAAGGTCGATGGCTCGCTTGGCTATGCGATGAAGCTGGCGTCGGTTCTCGACGATTAGCTTGACAAGACGTCTTGCACCGGCCTATAGGCGCGTCATGACACGTCTACGACACTTCCGACGACGAGGTACCCGAGGACAGGGGGTGGTTCTGGGCGTGTGGCGTCTGCGTTAGTCTCGTCAAGAGACGTTTCCCAGATCTAGCCGCCGGCCAGACCGGCGGCTTTTTGTTTCTGAGGCTGGGGACGTGCGAAGATGAAGACCGACGATATCGAGATTTCTTTTGATTGCAGCAAGGTGGATTGGGACGCACTGGCGGCGCTGATGGCGCGTGCTCTGGTGAAACGTGAACCTGACGAGCTGCGCCTGGCGATCGTCAATAGTTACGCTGCCTGCTTTGCCAGTCTTGACGGCCAACTGGTCGGCACGGCGCGGGCGACCTCGGACGGGGTCTACTACGCGACCATTCTCGACGTGTGTGTGCACCCGGACTATCAGGGTCGTGGCATCGGGCGGCTGGTGGTGCAAAGCCTGTTGGCGCGCGTGCCCTCCCATAAGGTCTTCCTGACGACGGTGCCTGGGAAAGAGGGCTTCTACAAGAAACTGGGTTTCCTGAAGCAGACCAACGCGATGGGTCTGTATGAACCCGGCCGGCGTGAGGAGGCGCTGGCAAACGGGGTGCTGGCGGCAGTGTAGGATCTGTCCGCACGCCGGTCTTTATCCCAAGCTCGATCCGGACTAAGGTCGCGCCATGCTTCACCAGCCGACCAAAACCACCGGCACACCGACCCCTCGCTGCGGGGTGTTGGCCGGTGCGCGCGTGGTCTGGTAGCGAGCATCGAGCAGAACGCCCCGCGGCGGCGCGGGGCGGCCTTACCCTTTAAGTCGGTCATCCCCGCGGCTCCGCGACAACAGAGGAGACGAGGTGATGGGGTTATCGAGAAACGAGCAACCGCGGGTCGGCATTGTCGGCGCGACAGGATTGGTCGGGACGCTAATGCGGACCTTGCTGGCCGAGCGGGACTTTCCGCTGGCCTCGTTGCGGCTGTTTGCGTCGGCCCGGTCGGCCGGCAAGCGCCACGCCTTCAGGGATGAGACAATTGCGGTGGAGGATGCGACCCACGCCGACTTTAGCGACCTCGACCTCGTGTTCTTTTCCGCCGGTGGCGGCACCTCACGTGATCTGGCGCCGCGGGTTGCGGCGGCTGGCGCGGTGGTGATCGACAACTCGTCGGCTTGGCGCGGGGACCCGGACGTGCCGCTGGTGGTGGCCGAGGTGAATGCCCATGCCCTGACGGCGATCCCGAAGAACATCGTCGCGAACCCGAACTGCACGACCATGGTGGCGATGCCGGTGTTGAACCCGTTGCATGCCGCGGCCGGCCTTAAGCGGTTGATCGCTAGCACCTACCAGGCGGCGTCCGGCGCCGGTGTGGCGGGGGTGGCGGAACTCGGCGGGCAGATCGCCGCCGCAGGTGCCGCCGATGAGTTGTCGGCTCTGGCACATGCCGGCGATGCCATCGTGATGCCGGCGGCGGAGAAATGGGCGGTGCCCTTGGCCTGCAATATCGTGCCGATGAACTATGTGGTCCGCGACGACGGTTTCACCGACGAAGAGCTGAAACTGCGGGACGAGACCCGCAAGATCTTGGAGATACCGCACCTTCCCGTCTCAGGCACCTGCGTGCGCGTGCCGGTCTTCACTGGCCATTCCCTGTCGATCAACGCCGAGTTCGAGCGGCCGCTGTCCGCGGCGGATGCGGTCGGCATTCTGTCCGAGGCACCGGGCGTGACCATCGCCGATGTGCCGAATCCGTTGGAGGCGACTGGCCAGGACGATGTCTATGTCGGCCGCATCCGCCAAGACGCGGCGCTCGAGAACGGTCTCGCCTTCTTCGTGTCTGGGGATAATCTACGCAAAGGCGCGGCGCTTAACGCGGTGCAGATTGCCGAGGTGTTGGTGGGGCGGGCAAGCTGAGTGGCTCATCACACGAGCCTAGCCGCCAAACTGTCACCCCGGGCCTGACCCGGGGTCCATCTCACCGCTTGCGCGAGCCGTGGCATGGATCCCGGATCAAGTCCGGGACGACAAGGCATACCGTTGATGGCTGCTGACGCCTTAGGAAACAATCCGGCCGGCGCAGTCGCCAAAGCCGATACGGTGGCGGCCGCCGTCGCACCAGCCTTTGATGCTGACGCTGTCGCTGTCCTCAAGGAACACGCGTTGGCCGCCGGGAACGGTCAGCGGGTCGCGGCCGTTCCAGGTTAGCTCCAACAGGGAGCCAAAGCTGTCCTTGGTTGGACCGGAGATGGTGCCGGACCCAAGCAGGTCGCCGGTGCACATCGCGCAGCCGCTGGAGGTGTGGTGGGCGAGCTGTTGGGCCGCGGAATAGTACATGTGCCGGTAATTGGTCCGGGTGATGGTCACGGGCGCGCCGCTGCCCGCTGTGAGTTCGACTTCGAGATCGAGGTCAAAGTTGTTCGGGTCCGACTCCTCGAGATACGGCAATAGCGGCTGCAGCCGTTCCGGCGTGTTGACGCGGTACGGTTCCAGCGCTTCGCGGGTCACGACCCAGGGGGAGATGGTGGTGGCGAACGCCTTGGACTGAAACGGTCCCAGCGGCTGGTACTCCCACACCTGGATGTCGCGGGCGGACCAGTCGTTCAGCAGTACGTAGCCGAAGATCATATCATAGGCGTCGGCGGTCGATACGCGCGTGCCCATGGGGCTGGGTGTGCCGACGACGGCGCCGAGTTCCAGTTCGATGTCGAGCTTTTCGCAGGGCGCGAAGCGTGGGCGGTCGTTGGCCGGGCTCTTGAGCTGGCCGTGTGGCCGGGGGATCTCGGTCCCGCTGACCACTACCGTTGAGGCGCGGCCGTTGTAGCCGATGGGCAGATGCAGCCAATTGGGCAGTAGGGCGTTGTCAGGGTCGCGGAACATCGACCCGACGTTGGTGGCATGCTCCTTCGACGCATAGAAGTCGGTATAGCTGCGGACGAAGAAAGGCAGATGGAGGGTCGCGTCCGCCATAGGGATCAGAGCCCGGTGCCGCAGATCTGTGTCGTCGCGCAGGGTGGCATTGTCCCGGTCGAGCAGTTCCGAGAGCCGCGCGCGGGTCGCCAACCAGACCGATTGGGGCAAGGCCATGAACGGGTTCAGCCGGTCGGCGGCGAAGACCGTGGCCTCGCCGGCCGGCCGAACGAGACCCGCGGTCTCGATGGCCGCGAGATCTAGAATGTAGTCGCCGATGGCGGTGCCAACCCGCAGCGACCCGCCGCCGGTGCTGAAGACGCCGAACGGCAAGTTCTGAATTGGGAAGTCGGTCGTGCCGGTGTTGGCGCTTTCGACCCAGCTCCGGCGCGATGGATCGTGGGTCCGGTTGAGGTGCGGCATCAGGGTCGGGTTACGGGCCCGCTGGCGTGTCGTGCAGCCAGTCGGCGTGCCGCGGCGCGCGCCGGGTTGCCGTCCATTCGTTCAGCATGTCCCACTTCACGGTGTCGAGCTTCTGATCCATCTCCGGCGTGTTGGTGTTGGTGGCCAACTCAATGCGGTGGCCGTTCGGATCGAAGAAGTAGATCGACTTGAAGATGGTGTGGTTGGTCGGTCCGACGACGTCGATCCCGTCCGCCTCCAACCGCGCCTTGGCTTCCATCAGCGCCGTTTCGCTTTCGACCTGGAGGGCGAGGTGCTGCACCCACTCCGGTGTGTTCGGGTCTTTCCCCATCTCCGGCTGGGTCGGCAGTTCAAAGAACGCCAGGATGTTGCCGCCCCCGGCATCGAGAAAGACGTGCATATAGGGGTCCGGCTCCTTGGTTGACGGCACCTCGTTCTCGGCGATGGCCAACACGAAATCCATGTTCAGATACTTGCCGTACCATTCGACCGTTTCCTTCGCGTCTTTGCAGCGATAGGCGACGTGATGGATCTTCTCAATCTTCATGAAATGCTTCTCCTCGGTGTTCGTTAGGCCCGGTAGGCCGGCAGTGGGGCGCGGTCCTGCAGTTCGATCATCCGGTGCACCATCGTCTCCGTCAGGTCGGACCGGACGGCGCTGGCGCCGGGTACCGCGTAAAGATTGACGACCTCGTCCGGGTCGGATTGCAGATCGTAGAGCTCGTTCCAGTCTTCGCCCTGGCGCAGCGACATGCGGTAGCGGTCCGTGACGATGGTGCGGACGCGCTGGGGACGGTCGAACCCGGTCATGGTCCGCTGGCTGTCTTCCTCGACGATGATGGCGGCGGGCGGCTCGGTCGACAGCAGGTCACGTCCCTGCAGCCCGTTGAACGGCTGAATGCCGGCACGGGCGAGGATGGTTGCCGAGATGTCGATGGAGGAGGCGAGACCGCGCTCGACGGCGCCATCCGCCGGCGCGCCGGGGTCATGCCAGATGAACGGGACCCGGATGATGCTCTGGTAGTGCAGCAGCAGTTTCAGCATCAGTCCCTGGTCGCCCATGTAATCGCCATGGTCGGTGGTGAACACGACCACGGTGTTGTCGGCGAGGCCGAGGTCCCGCAGCCGGGCGAGGACCCGGCCGATCGCATCGTCGATCATGGTGATTGAGCCGTAGGTCAGGGCAATCAGCGCGCGCGCTTCGTTCGCGGTGACGGCGAACGGGTTCTGGTTGTCGCGTGGATCGGTGCCGTCCCGCATCGCTTCCCGCATCGCCCGGATCGGCGGCAGGTCGCCTTTGCCGAATGAAGCGGGCAATGCGATCTCAGCCGGATCGTACATGTTCCAATATCGTCCCGGCGGGGTGAACGGGTGATGGGGATCGGGGAATGACATCTGCAGGAAGAAGGGCTCGGCCCCCGCCGCGCGCTCGCCGAGCCAAGCCTCGGTCCGGTCAGCGACCCAGCTGGTCGAATACAACTCCTCGGGGACTGCCGTCCGCCAGGCTTGCGGCGCGTGGATGCGGTTGTCCGGCAGCGCGTTCCGCTGGCCGACCAAATTGTCGAAACCTGGGTACTTTGACCGGGCCCACAGCAGATAGTCGCCCGACGCCTGGTCGCCATGGTCGGTGGCGATTTCCACATGGTCGAATCCGTAGAAGTCGCCATCCAGGCGTTCGGCGAGGGGGCGGTCCCAGGTCGACGACTTCTCTAGGTCGTAGTCCGGTGAATGCCGGTTGTTCTTGTAGGCGTCGCGCAAACGGCGGCTGGGCGTGCGCAACCCGGGTTGCGGCTTGAAGCGATTTGTTGCGGGCAGGCCGGTGAAGCTTTGCAGATGCGATTTACCAATGAGACCGGTGCGATAACCGGCATCCTTCAGCAGCTCGACAAACGTCGTGTGGTTCCGCGAAAGCGCGATGCCATTGTGCCGTGCGCCATGCAGCGATGACATGCGTCCGGTCATGATCGAGGCGCGGTTCGGCATGCAGATGGGGTTGGCCACATAGAACCGCTCCCACCTTCGGCCCCTAGCCGCGACACCGTCGATGTGTGGCGTCCGGACAATCGGGTTACCGTAGCAGCCCAAGTGATCGGCGCGATGCTGGTCCGTGATGATGAAAAGGAAGTTCGGACGCTTGCTCATCGGGCGGCTCCGGTCAGTGGCGCTTGCGCCGGACGGCGCAGGTCCCAGGCGATCAGTGCGGCGCCGACGACGAGGGCCGGCAGGTGGACGGCTGGGCTCAGGAACAAGAGTGCGAAGGCGGTAACGAAGCGCAGCACGACTTCCGGCACCGATAGCTTGCCGCGATCGAAGGCCGAGAGAGCGGAGGAAAACAGCCAGATGGTGAAGAGTGTCCGCAGCACGATCCAGATAAACGGCAGCAGGTTGAACTCTTCGACGATCAGTATCGTCGGATAGAAGGCGAAGATGAAGGGGATGATGAATTTCGACATGCCGAGCCGGAACGACATCAGTGCCGTTACCAGTGGGTTCGCTTGGGCAATCGGGGCGGCGGCGTAGGCGGCGATGGCGACAGGCGGCGTCAGCGACGAGGCGACGCCGTAATAGAAGACGAACATGTGCGCGGTCAGCATCGACACGCCGAGCGCCTGGATCGCCGGCCCCATCACCAGGATGATGATGAGATAGGCCGGCAGGGTCGGCATGCCCATGCCCAGGACCAATGCGCCGGCCATCGCCACAAGCAGGGCCGACATCAGGCTCTCACCGCGGATCGCGCTGATGATGTTCGCCAGCTTCAGCCCGAGGCCGGTGGAGTCGAGCGATCCAACGAGGATGCCGATGGCGGCGATGGCGATCAGCAGCGTCGCGCCGGACTTGGAACCGTTGATGAAGGAACGCCAAACGCGGGCCGGATCTTTCCGTACCTCGGGATTTATGACCGAGAGGGCCAACAGCACGACGACCGCGTTGAAACCGGCCGCCGATGTCGAAAAACCGAATAGCAGCGATCCGATGACAGCGAGGATGGGCCCGACGAACAGCACGGAGTTGATCAGGTCGACCCGGGTGATCCGGTCGTCCATCGTCAGCGGTTGCACCTCGATGCCTTGGCGGCGGGCTTCGACGGTGACTGCGGCGAACAGGCTGAAATAGTAGAACAGTGCCGGGAACAGGGCCGCGACGATTACGTTGAGATAGCCGACACCGGTCAGATCGGCCATCACCAGAGCGGCCGCGCCCATGATGGGCGGCATGATCTGGCCGCCGGACGAGGCCGTTGCCTCGATGCCACCGGCAAAGGCGGGGGAGAAGCCGCGCTTCTTGATCATCGGGATCGTGAAGGTGCCGGTGCCGACGATGTTGGCGACCGTGCTCCCCGACATGGTGCCGAACATCGATGAGGCGAGGATCGCTGCATGGGCCGGTCCGCCCCGCGTGCGCCGCGTCGCGAGAAAGGCGAACTTGAGCAATGTCGCGCCGGCGCCGGTGCCTTCGAGCAACGTGCCGAAGATGATGAAGATGAACACCGTCGACAGGACGATGTTGGTGATCGACCCGAACACGCCCTTGTTGGTGTTGTACCAGAGCGCTTCCGCGACTTCCCGGAAGCTGAAGCCGGCATGGGCCATGATGCCCGGAAGGTCCTGGCCGAACAGCAGGTAGACCACGGCTAACGCGCCGACACCGAAGAGTCCCCAGCCCCAGAGGCGCCGGCAGAGTTCCAGGAAGACGATCAGGCCCGCCAGCGCCGGCCAAGCGTCGGCATTCGTCACATCGTAGAGCGCGGTCTCCATCTGGGTCTGGACGAAGAAGAACGACCAGATGGACCACAATCCGGCGAGGATGAGTGCGATGTCTATGGCGGTGTGTAGACCGGCGAACGGGACGTCTTGCCGATGCGCCGCCTCGCGGCGCGACCGTGCGGCGGCGACCCCGACAATAAGAGCCAGCGCAAACCCGCCGGCGCGGTGGAGCTTCGGGTCGAGCAGCCCGATACCAGAGCTGTAGACCGCGATCGCCCCCAGGGCCGCGCAACTGCCAACCAGGGCGATCCCGAGTAGGCGGGACAGGGCGCTGTCGGCGTTCGTGGAATCGGACATGGCCGATGCTTTCTAGGGTGTAGGCGGCGACAGGCCGACCCGACGTGCGGGCCGGCCCGGCCGTCGCAGGTTAGCTCGCCGGACGCAACTCGTCCGGAACGTCGAAGCCCGCTTCGTCGTAGTAACGCAGCGCACCCGGATGCAGCGGAACATTCACCGCCGTGAACGCGGTCTCCCGGGTGACGGCCTGGAGGAAAAAGGCCGTCGCCTGAACTTCCTCGATGTTCTCCCAGAACGCCTTTGTTGCGTTGTAGACGACCTCGTCATCCACGTCCTTATGGGTGCCAACAAATTGGAAGAAGCCAAGGGCGAGGATTTCGCCGTCGGTGAGCTGGCCCTGGTAAAGCCCGCCGTCGAATCTGGCGAGGCCACGGCCGGCCTGTCCGAAGATTGCTTGAATCTCGTCGGACTCGGCGGCGTCATCGGGGATCGACAAGACCCGGAACTCGCCGGTGAGACCAAATTGCTCGATGCGCGCGGAGCCGATTTCGGCGGGCCGCACCATCATGTCGATTTTGCCATCGCTGAGCGCGGCAAACCCTTCGCCCCAACTCAGCCGGACGGCTTCGTAGTCCTGGCCCGGCTCATAACCGGTGATCGCTCTGATCAGCGCCTCGGACGTGGCTGATGCCGATCCGGCGGGCGGGCCGGTGAACACGGTCTTGCCTTTGAGGTCCGCCCAGTCGCCAATGCCGGACCCGGCCAGGGTCACCGGGTGATAGGCGCCGGCCTCGAACCCGAACAGTGCCCGGAGGTTCTTCGACAGCTCCGGCGCTTCGGCAATCGGCTCGTACATCGCGCGGCCGCCGGCCATCAGGTTGGCGAGGGACGGCACGCCGGAATAGAAGGCGAGATTGCCGCGCGCTGCGTTGAGCATCGACTTGGTGAGGGTCTGGCCTGCGTTGACCTGGATTTCGACGCCGCCCTTGCGGGCCTGGTTTGCGAAGGCGACGAACATCGTGTGGACCGGATCGCCGACGCCGGCGGTTTCGCCTTTATGGATTTGGGCGGATGCGGTCGAGGCGGCCGAAACCGAGAATAGCGCGACGGCAGCCACAGCCATCGCCTTTCGGGGGCTGAACATTGTTCCTCCTTATTTACTCTGTTCCCGACAGGCTAGCGGCCGATATACATAAAGGATAATATATTTCGTCGATTGTCATATAGCGATTTGATATGAATCTGGATCCTCGTCACCTCGCCCAACTCTCGATGATCGTCGAGGCCGGCTCGTTCCAGGCGGCCGCCGACCGGTTGCGGCTCAGTCAGCCGGCCTTGAGCCGCAACATGCGCCTGTTGGAAGCGCGGCTCGGCGCGCCGGTGTTCAGCCGCATGGGGCGGCGGGCCATTCCGACAGAGATTGGCCGCCGACTGGCGCGGGATGGGTTGGTTATCCGGGTCGCCGAGGAGCGCGCCAGCGGCTATGCGGACCTGGTCGGGTCAGGCGCGGCCGGGGAACTGCGCATCGGCGCGCCGCCGATCATCGCCGGGCGTTTCCTCACCGACCGGCTGTCGGGCTTTATCCGGACCAACCCGGAGTGCGCGGTGGAGATCCGCGTCGGCTTGGTGCACGAGCTGCGCACGATACTGGACCGCGGGCAGATCGATGTGGTCATTGGCCCACGCATTCTGGCTGAGACGGGCGCCGCGCTGACCTTCATGCCGCTGATCGACGACCGGGTCGGCATCCTCTGCCGGGTGGGGCACCCGCTCCTGCGTCGCTCACAGGTCTCGCCCCGGGACCTCGCGGATCAAGTCTGGGTCGCGCATTCGCGCGGTAGCCTGCTGCGCCAGCAAAGCGAGGGCGCGCTGATCGAAATGGGGGTCGAACGCACACGAATCGGCTGCGAGACCGATTCCATTCGCTCGGTCCTGGAGATCGTTGCTGAGACGGACCTCATCTCGACGATGCCACGGGTCACGACCCAGCCCTACCTACGAGACAAACTGATCTTCCTCGATCTCGACCATCCACGGTTCCACCGGCCAATTGGCGCCATACGGCCCCGCGAGGCCCCGGAAAGTGCGACCATCGACGCGTTCCTGCGCGCCGCTGGCGTTGGCCAACAGCCCGTAACCTTGACTTCTTGACCGGTTTACGGTATTATAACCGCGTGATTGATTGAAGTGCGGTTTGTAAACGACGGATCTATAAGGAATTGGAAAATAACGATAAAAATCACGAATTACGAAACGAACCCATTTTCAGTCTAGTGTATCTTCTGTCGTAGATTGGGAATCTCGGTGTTGTGACCGTGATTTCTGGTCTAGGGATTGACCTTGACGTTATTGTTTTTGCAGTGTGTCTAGATTATATTCTCCGTGTGGTGGCTGTTATTTGATGGCAGTTTGGGTCTGACAGCTATGGGTACGGTATCAGTACTGACGACGGTGAATGCTCCGCACAGCAAGCAGTTGGACGCGGACGAGCTTGCCTATTGTCTGAAGGACTATGCCGCTGCAGTGGAAATGCCCGGGCATTTGTCGTCTTTTTTTGGCGAGGTGCTACCGGCCGCTCAGAAGGAATTCGCAGCGGCTCATGGCATCTCCGTTGCAGAACTGAAGCAAGCGGCTCAGGATTTTGCCGCTTTCTCGGGCGAGAGCTATCCGCCGATCGTCTAGACATGTCGGCCAGAGGCCGTCGGATTGGCGACGCCTCTTCCGAATCGCCACCAGTCTGATTGAACAAGTCAACAGCGCTCGTCCGGTCATCGAGTCTTGGACCTTTGGCGGTGGAACAGCACTCATGCTTCAAATCGATCATCGAGAAAGCCACGATGTCGATCTCTTTCTTTCAGATCCGCAGTATCTCGGGTTTGTCGATCCCGCAAAGACGGACTTCGAGTTCGAGGTCATGCCAAGCGAGTATGTCGGAGATGGCGCTAGGTTCTTAAAACTCTCGTTCGAGAACATTGGTCAGATCGACTTCATAGCTGCGCCACAACTCTCTGCAGAACCCACGACTGAACGTCTGATAGAGGGCGTTCGCACGCTAGTCGAAACACCGCAAGAGATTATTGCAAAGAAGGTTCGTTATCGGGGCGCTAACATCAAGTCGCGTGACATTTTCGATATTGCCGCAGTGGGCCGCGTACAACGTGAGAACGTTGTAGCAGCCCTGACCCTGGACTTGGAGGCGACCCGAACAACGTTCGAGCGCATCAACGCGCTGGCTCCTGACTTCGTGAACGCGGCCATAGGAGATCTGGCGATTCGAGACGGGTTCCGGCCGCTCGGGATTTCTGCGTTAGATGATACGAAGGCACTGTTTAACGAAGTCGTTGATGCCGCTGATGCCTAGCCGGCACCGTTTCATCACTTTTTCCGCCGCACTGAGATATGCCAGGGGATGAGCAGGCGTTCGGCCAGGGTGACGGCGCCGAACAGTAGTAGGCCGAGGGCTGTCAGCAGGAAGATGCCGGCGAAGGCGAGGTCGGGCCTTAGGTTGCCGGTCTGAATCTGGATGTAGAAGCCGAGGCCTTGGTCGCTGCCAATGAACTCGGCGATGGTGGCGCCGACGGTGGCGTTGATGGCCGCATATTTGAAGCCGACAAAACATTGCGGCATGGCCGCCGGGAGGCGGACGCGGAGGAAGGCGGACCACCAACTTGCGCCGGTGGCGCGGATGAAGCGGGTGAGTTCGTCGCTCAGGGAGCCGAACGCCAGGATCGAATTCAGGACGATCGGGAAGAAACACACCAGAATGACGATGATGACCTTCGGCAGCAGGCCGAAGCCGAGCCAGGAGATGAACAGCGGCGCGAAGGCGATTTTCGGCGTCATCTCGATGCTGACGAAGAACGGGTAGATTGTCTTGCGCAGGAAGCCGGAGAAGGCAATCGCCAGTCCCAGGGGCACGGCGACCACGACGGCAATGATGTAGCCGAGGATCGTTTCGAGGCCGGTGACGCCGGTGAACCAGACGAGCCGTGGCGCGTCGGCCCAGCTCTTGACGATGATCTCCGTCGGTTTCGGCAGGATGTAACGGGGGATGTCGAATAGGTCGATCGAGAACTGCCAGAACAGAAAGAAGCCGGCGAAGAACGTCAGGAACAACCAGGAATTGGCAACCCACGACCGTAGCCGGGTCCACAGGCCCGGGGCCGCCGGTTTCGCCGGCGACGCGTTGTCAAATGACGCCGTAACCATGGAAGATCGCTTGGATTTCACGGGTGTAGGCGGTGAATTCCGGGCTGCTCTTGACCTCCAGGTCGCGTGGTCTCGGAAGATCGATCTCCAGGATTCGTTCGATGCGGCCGGGCCGTGGGGTGATGACGCACACGCGGCTCGACAGCTGCACCGCTTCCTCAATGCTGTGCGTAACGAAGATGACGGTGGGGCGGGTGTCCATCCACAGGGTTTGCAAGTCGGCGCGGATGAGCTCCCGCGTCATGGCGTCGAGTTTACCGAGGGGTTCGTCGAGCAGCACGGTTTCAGGCTTGTGCACCAAGGCCTGGCAGAAGGCGGCGCGCTGTTGCATGCCGCCGGAGAGTTCGTAGGGGTGCCGTTGTTCGAAACCCTGAAGATGCACGGACTTGATCAGTTCGGCGATGCGCTGGCGGTAGTCGGCGGGTTCGAGGCCGCGCAGCTCTAGCTGCAATTCGACATTGCCCTCGACGGTGCGCCACGGCACCAGGGTGTTGTCTTGAAACATGATGCCGACGTCAGTCCGCGGGGCGTCGACGGATTTGCCGCCGACCCGGATCTCACCGTCGGTGCGGTCCAGCAGGCCGGCGATCATCAGCATCAAGGTGGATTTGCCGCAGCCGGAGGGGCCGAGCAGCGAAACGAACTCGCCGGCTTCGACTGACAGGCTGGCCGGGCCGAGAGCGTGAACCTCGTCGGCGCCCTCGCCAAAAAACTTGGTGACGCTGTCGATTTCAACGGTGGCACCCATGCGGCGGCGCCTCAACGCATCGTTGGAAAGAAAGAGCCCGGGCCGGCCCGCAAGCCGCCCGGGCAGGCTACGGGTTGTCGCTTACTGAACGAAGTCGTTCGTATAGAAATCCGCGGCCGTCATTTCGGTTTCCAGATCGTTGAACTCCTTCATCAGGGTCAGCATGTCATCCCAATCGCTGTCGATGTGCATGCCCAGGGTCCTGTCGGCGTTGGCGTTGGAGTAGAGGACCCCGAGGGTGACATCGAGCACCGCGCGGGCCTGGGCCATGCCTTGCTCCTCCGCCATGGTGCCGCCGACGATATCGGCCATCGAGGCAACCGCGGCGTCCGGGTCGGCCTCCGTGTCTTTGTAGGCGCGCAGGGTCGCTTCGACGAAATTCTTCACCAGGTCCGGCTTCTCGGCGACCGTGTCCTTATGGGTCGAAATGCAGTAGCCGACCTGGTTCACGCCGTAGTCAGAGTAGGGGAAGGCAACCGGGTCGTCGCCGCCGTTGGCTTTGATCTCGGCCGGCTTGTCATCGAGACCGCCGAGGATACCAACAGAGTCACCGGCGCCTTGCAGGTAGCTCGGGACCAACGCGCCTTCGGGCACGTTCGTCAGTTCGATATCGTCCTCGGTGAGTCCGGCGTTCTGCAGCACCAGCGGGAAGAAGGTGTTCACCCCGGCATTGGCCGTGGTCAGCAGCTTCCTGCCTTTCAGATCCTCGATGGACGTCACGCCGGAGTCCGGGCGGACGATGATCGCCTCGGTGCCGGCGGCGTCGATCACGCCGACGGACACGAGCGGCGCGCCTTGGGCGGCGAGGGTTACCATCGCGGCGCAGGAGCCGTAGGCGAAGTCGCTGTCGCCGTTGGCGACCAGCCGGTGCGCCGAGCTAGAGCCGTTTCCCGAGCGGATGTCGAGGTCGATACCGGCGTCGTCGTAATAGCCCTGGTCTTTACCAAAGGCGAAGCCGGCGTGGGACCCGTAGTACATCCAGTTCAACCGCAGGCGGGCGTCGTCGTCGGCGTTGGCGACACCGGCGGTCAACATGGTACCAGCGGCAACTATCATCGCCATGTGGTGTGTGCGTATCATCAGTGTTCTCCCTTCAAGTTTTATCGCGCTTATTGGGTCACACGGGCAGGCAGCTCGGCCCCAAGGGCTCGAAGGTCTTGTAGGTCAGGATGAATTCCTGATGACCGAGTGCTTCCGATTTCGAGGGTTGGCCGGCGGCGAGGGCCTCAATCTGCGCGACGATCTCTGCCCCAGTGTCGGCGATAGTCGCCTCGCCCTTGAGGATGCGGCCAGCGTTCACGTCCATATCGCTGGCCATGCGTTCATAAGTCTTGGGGTTGGCGCAGACCTTGATGACCGGGGCGATGGCCGAGCCGACCACCGAGCCGCGACCGGTCGAGAACAGAATGGCGTGGCAACCGCAGGCAATCATCTCGACGATGGTCGCGGTGTCGTTGATGTTGGGATAGCCGAAGCGGACCGGGCCATCGCTGACCATGTCCATCAGGTAGAGGCCGGGCTTCGGCGGCAAGACTCCCGGCTTGAGCAGCCCGTCGATTGGGCGGGTGCCGCTCTTGGCGTAGGCGCCGATGGATTTCTCTTCAACCGTGCTGAGGCCGCCGGTGACGTTGCCGCCGCCGAAGCTGCCGTGGTCCAGATCCATATAGTGTGCCGTGGCCTTGGCCATGGCGTCCTTGATGGCGCTGCCGAGTTCGGGCGTCGCGGCGCGGCCGGCCATGTGTTCCTCACAGCCGAACAACTCGCCCAGTTCCTCGAACAAGGCGGTTCCGCCGGCATCGACGATCCGATCCACGGCGTTGCCGATCGACGGGTTGGCGGTGATACCGCTGGTGCCGTCGGAACCGCCGCACTCCGTGCCGATCACCAGATCGGACAGGTGAACGTTAGTGCGAGGCACGTCCCCAATCTGTCGTAGCGCCTGGCGTACCCAGTCCCGGCCGCGTTCGACGGTCGACGTGGTGCCACCATTTTCCTGAATGACCATCAGGGACACGGGCCGGCCGGATGCGGCAATGTAGTCCTGTAGTGCGGCGCGGTTAAATTCTTCGCAGCCGAGGGACACCAGTAGCACCGCGCCCACATTCGGGTGGGTGCAGAGTTGGCGCATCATGCCTTCGGCATATTCACTGGGATAACAACCGGGGAAACCGATGAGCTGCACCCCGTCGTCTTCCAGCGGACCGACGATGGCGCGGGCGACGTGGTGGGCGCATTCCACCAGATACGCCACCACCACGTGGTTGCGGATGCCTTTGCGGCCGTCGGTCCGGAGGAAGCCCTGCATGGTCACTCGTAATAGTCTCGGTCGTTCGTGATGTAGTTGCTGACCACGTTGTGCATATGCACGTGATGGCCGCGGTCGATGGGGGCGGTCGCTGTGCCGACCGGGACGCCGAACTTCTTGATCTTGTCGCCCTCGGCGATGGGCCGGATGGCGACCTTGTGCCCCAATGGGATGGCGTCCGCGCACAACAGCTTGTCCGAGCCATGCCGGGCCGGGCTGCCGGCGGAAATGTCTTCGGCGGCGACACCGACATTATCCTCGTCGGAGAGGACGATGATGAGCGCTTGGTCGGCCATCGCCATGGCCATCAATACGCGACCACGTTGGGGACGCCGCAGTCGAGCAGCATCTGCCGGGCACGCTCCCGATACTGCTGGCGCACGTCGCGGGTGGGCGGACGGCAGCGGCTGGAGTCCAAGCCGACCAGTTCCATGCACAGTTTGTCGAGGTAGCCGTCGCCGCTGGTGTAGTCCTGCTCAATCTCGACCCACAGGTGATAGAAAGGCATGGCCTCGCGGACGATGGACCGTTGCACGTCGACGTAGCGGCCCTTCTCCAGATCGTCGATCAGCTTGGCGCCCCATTGCGGCCAGTAGTTGCAGACATGCACTTCGAAACTGCGGGCGCCCATCATGTGACTGGTGGCGAAGAACAGATTGTTGTCGATGACCGCCAGCCGGTCGCTGAAGGCGGTGACGACGGTTTCAAACTCCATCGCGTCGGTGCGGGGTGTGGCCCATTTCAGGCCAACGACATTGGGGATCTCGATCAGTTTCTCGACCGTCGAGAAGCTGACGGCGGTGCTGGTCCAGAAGGTGTTGTAGATGATGATACCGATGTCCGCGGCGTCCGCTGCGGCGGCGACATATTCGTAGAAGTCGCCTTCGGTGTGGTTGAAATAGAAGGGGCAGGAGACCTGGATGTAGTCGGCGCCGGCCCGTTCGGCGGCCTTGGCAATATGCGCCAATTCGCGGGTGCTGGTGGTCTGGGCGCCCATGGCGACCGGCAGCACGCCGCCGGCCGCGTCGAGCACGGTGTCGAGAGTCTCGACGCGTTCGTCAAAGGTCATGGTCGGGAAGTCGCCGGCCGCGCCGGCGGCCAAGAGCAGGCCATTGCCTTCGCGAATGCCGTTGTCCAGCAGGAAGCGGACATGCCGGCGGATCGCCGCCTTGTCCAAATCCAGATCCGGGTCCGCGAACATGGTAGGGACCGTGATGTAACAGCCGTAGAGGCGTTCTTTTGCGCGCCTATGGTTCATTGTTTTGCGCCACACCGTCGATTGACAGGCTCCCTGATTGGCGAATTATTCACGGGAATTGGGGCTCGATATTGACCTCAAGCGTCAGTACTTTGACTATGGACGTCATGGAGAGGACAGAAACTGTACCGGAAGCAGCGATGGCGCCGCGGCGGGCGGTCGATCAAATCGGCTTTCTGCTGCTGCCGGAGTTTCCGATTTACGCGCTTATTCTGGCGACCGAGACGTTGCGGATCGCCAATCAGAACAGCGGCTGGCAACTGTTCGGCTGGCACTTCTTTTCCCATGACGGGAAACCCGTGCGGGCCGGGAGTGGGGCGGACATCGAGGTCGAGGCGCCGTTGTCGTCGGTTTCGTCAATTCCCCTAGTGATCGTGCTGAGTGGCAACAAGCCGGTGCAATACAACAACCGGCGTCTGCTGAATCCCCTGCGCCGGTTGGCGCGGCACGGGACGACGCTCGGGGCGATCGATACCGGGGTATTTGCGCTGGCGCAGGCGGGGTTGCTCGACGGCTTCAAGGTGACACTGCATTGGGAAGCCATTCCGCTGTTTCGTGAAGCATTTCCCGACATTGCGGTGCGAGAGCAGTTGTACCTGTTCGATCGGGAGCGACTGACCTGCGCCGGTGGCATGGCGACGCTCGACATGATGCTGCATCTGATCCGGCGGCGGCATGGCGCGGCGTTGGCGCAGGTCGTCGCGAACGGCTTCGTGCACGGGCGGGTGCGGCAAGACAGCGAACAACAGCGGGCCTCAGCGCAACGGCCGACGGCGGATGCGGACCCGCAACTCATGACGGTGCTGCGGCACATGGAGGAGAACCTAGAGACGCCGCTGTCGCCGGGCGAGCTTGCGGAGAAGGCAGGCATTTCCTTGCGCAAGCTAGAGCGTCTGACCCGGGCAAAACTGGGCGACACGCCGATGCACTATTACCTCAAGGTGCGGCTCCAGGAGGCGCGCAACTTGCTGTTCTACAGCAACCTGCCGGTCGGGGAGATCGCGACGGCTTGTGGGTTTTCGGCGCAATCGGTGTTCTCGCGGGCGTTCCGGGCGCACTTCGGCATGTCGCCGCGGGACTTCCGCAATCAGTTCCGCGCCGATCAGCTCATGCAGTTCCGGCCGGAGATCCGGCCGCAGATGGTGCTGTACCCGACCGAACCGCCGGGCGCCGCTTAGACCCGGGTGAGATAGCGGCCGGCGCCGAGCAACTGGGCCCAGGCATATTCGAACGGCTCATTGGTCGGGACCGTCCGGCTGCCGTTGATCCGCAGTGTGGCTGTGCCGTCCTCTGCCTTGTCGATACGGCTGATCAGGTTCGGTTCGACCGCTGCCTCGTTGCCAGTGCGATCTCTATAGTGAAATGACGCATTCATTGGACAGCCTCCTCTGAAAAACCGTCGTGCACTTACACGACGTTGCTCGCCGCTTCCTGTTCCTTGTTCCCTAAGCAATCGTTATGCCAGGCCGAAGGTTCAAGGCTCTGCCGGTCTGATCGAGCATTCCAATAAGTGGAAGGGTGTTTTCCGGATGACGCGTATTCTGGGCGGGCCGGTCAGAACGTACATCGCATGGTAGCGAAACACAGCGGCCCGGATGCCGCCGAACCCAGAGGGGCGCACCATGTCCGACACAGCGATTTGCCAAGATTTTGAACAGGTTGACGACAAGATGATGCTCGCTGAAAGCGTCGTTGCCGCGGTGACCCGTGTGGTCGGCTTTGCCGCGATGCTGTTCGCGGCGGTGTTCGTGCTGTTGATGTGGGCGCAGCCGGTTTGGGCCGATGATGCGATGCAGCGTGGCGATCTGGTGCGCATTCTGACCGACCGCTACGCAGAGTCACCGGCGGCCATGGGTCTCACCGGCGACGGCCGGCTGCTGGAAGTCCTGACCACGCAAGACGGCAAGACCTGGACGATCATTCTGACTAAGCCGGACGGCACCAGCCAGGTGATCAGCGCCGGCCAGGCCTGGACCCAGACCGCGGTCGCGCTGGGACCCGACGTCTAGACCAACGCTTTTCTTCCGGTGGGGCCCGTGGAGACGCGGGCCCGCCATTCCTCCCGAAACCCTGAAATGATTGGAGATATGACATGGCTCGTTTGCAGCAAATCGACCCGAATACCGCTACCGGCAAGGCCAAGGACTTGCTCGATGGCGTCAAAGCGAAGCTTGGCGTGGTGCCGAACCTGACCAAGGTGATGGCGAACCAGCCCGCGGTGCTCGAAGCTTATCTCGGTATCACCGGTGCCCTGAACGAAGGCTCGTTCGATGCCAAGACCCGCGAGGCGATTGCCCTCTCGGTCGCCGGTGCGAACGGTTGTGACTATTGCTCATCGGCCCACGGCTACATCTCCCGCAGTCTGAAGGTCGACGAGGACGAGATTGTCCGGCGCCTTAACGGTGCGTCGAACGATCCGCAACTGAACGGCCTACTGACCTTCGTTGGCCGGGTGGTCGAGAGCGCCGGCCAGGTTTCGGACGCTGACATCCAGGCGGCGCGGGATGCCGGGTTGGACGACGGCGCCATTGCCGAGGCGGTGGCCCATGTCGCGGCGAACGTGTTCACCAACTATCTGAACAACGTCGCCCATACGGACATCGACTTCCCGCTGTTGCGCAGCGGCACGTCGCTGGCGGCCTAATCGAAGTGGGCGGCGTCTCGGTACGCCGCCCGCATTCGCTTTTCTCAAAGGAACAGTGTGATGCAGACGCAAGCCCATTTAACCGCCGTGGACCAAGCGCCGGCGGTCGATGCCAGCGAAGCATTCGACGGAACCTGGCCATTCGCGGCGCACTACAGCGACGCGCCAGGGTTCCCGATGCACTATGTCGACGAAGGCGACGGCCCGGAAACGCTGCTGTTGCTGCATGGTGAACCGACCTGGGGCTATCTGTTTCGGCAACAGATCGGGGTCTGGTCAAAGAATGCGCGGGTGATCGCGCCGGACCATATGGGCTTCGGCAAGAGTGCCGCGCCGCAGGACCGTACATATTGGCTGCAGGACCATGTCGATAATCTGGAAGCGCTGGTCTCGGCGCTCGACCTACGGGACTTCACGCTGGTCATGCACGATTTCGGCGGACCGGTCGGGATGGGCCTGGCGGCGCGCCAGCCGGACCGGATCAAGCGGATCGTGTCCGTCAACGGCCCGACGCCGTTCGGCCAGCCCGATCTGCTGGAGCGGGTGATGGTCAATGTGGCGGTGTCGCCCTGGTTCCAGTGGATCGTGCAGGCGGAGGCCGAAGGGACTCTCGACACCGTGCTCGGGCACCTCGACT
>JANQOE010000028.1 GCA_028279245.1 Alphaproteobacteria bacterium | reverse complement strand
GATGGCGATGTTGGGGAGCGACCCGGCTTCGGAGTCGATGACGATCTGCTGTTCGAAGCTGTCGGAGCCGGTGTGTTTGACCTCCGCGCCCGTGGCCTGTTCGAAGTATGCGAATATGGCCTCGGCGGCGTCAGCGTCCGAACCGAGCCACGGCCCGAAGACAGTGACCGTTTGCCCGCTGTAATCATGCGCCGTCGCGAAATCGTCCAAGCTTTGCCAGTTGAAATCGCCCTGGCCCGGCGCAAACAGCAAATGATCGTCGGCGATTGCGGTGCCAGCGCTCAAAGCAACGACCATCGCGGCCGTCGAAAATGTCGCCTTCATTTTGTCCCTCTCCCAAATTGAGCCGCGCGTTACTTACAGCGTGCCCCGGAGATGGTAGTCGATCCTCGGTGATCATAGAAATACGAATTGAAGCCTCTACTATAGACAGAATCTATAGTGGAGGCAGAGATGGACCGGCGGCTGCACCAATTCCTGGCGGTGGCGGAAATGGGCAATCTGAGCCAGGCGGCCGAGGCGTTGGGCGTTTCCCAGCCCACCATCTCGGTGAACATCCGGAAGCTTGAGGAAGAGCATCAGGTGGCGTTGTTCGAACGCAGCTCCCGAGGTGTCGTGCTCACCGACTATGGCGCTGTCCTGTTCGATCATGTGCGAACGATGGCCCGGCTGGCAGACTCCGCCCGCGCGGAGATTCAAGCCCTGCGGTCGAACAAAGAACATGGTCTGCGCATCGGCTGCGGGTTCGCCTGGTGGCCGTTTCCGTTGCGTCAGGTCGTTGCAGGATTCCGTGCTGACAATCCCGACCTATCCGTGCTGGTGGACGTGTCGAACAGCCTCGACGGCCTGCGGAAACTGCTTGCCGGCGACATCACCATGTTCATCGGCACGGAGGTCAATAACCTGAAGTCGAACCTCGGCATCCGGTTCGCCCCGCTCTTCTCGGCGCCGCACGCATTCTTTGCCCGCGAGGACCATCCGCTCGCCGGCCGGCCCTGCGCCCGCCGTGACGTCGAAGACTTCGAAAAGCTCGACGTCGTGCCGATCGAACCGAGCCATCTGGGAATCGTTCTCCCCGGCGGTTCATCCGGCGGCGCGTTAACACCGAATACGCGCCGCGCCACCCTGTCATCCAACTCGATGACGGTCTGCCTGGACCTGCTGCACGCCAGCGACGCCACGTTGGGTTATCCCAGATCCCTCGAAGACTTCTTCGCCGCCCACGGCATCTTCCCACTGGATGTGCGGGAGGGCGACTTCCCTGAGCTGATCGGCATCTACCATCTGGACATCGCGTCACACGCGGCGCGCCTCGACGACCTGCAATCGCGCATCGCCGATGTGCTCAGCACCAGCGAATGAGCGGAGTTCTGCAACTGCACAGATACCACGTTGGCCTTGTATTATGCCGGGGCTGGTGCGGTTGAAATGAACTTCAGTGCAACGCCAAAATCCATACCTTTTAGGATGCGGCACTCATCTCTTAGCGTGATTCTGCTGAAAAACGGGATCGCAAAAGACCCATCTCTGCGTGGTGCGTCAATGATATGAAATTCGACGCTCCAGTCCTCAATCGACGCCGAAAGACTGTCATTGAGCGCCTCTGCCGCGTCATTGCTTGCCAAATCTCTAACCTTCTGGATCAGAACATTCCGTGCTTCAGGGAAAGTCTTCAGGATCCGGGCAGAGTTACTACCTTGTTTGAAGAAGTGGCTTAGCACGCTGGATTGCCTTGAGCTCTTCTTTACATGAATTAGCTTTCTGCGCTCAACATCTAGCAGGTCGCACGCCTCAAACCTTCCATATGGAATCGCCGGAACCGTCAGCGTCTTTTGATCGAGGCAAATCTGATTGTACGAAGTGGCGCATCTATTGTTGTAGTCTAGTTCTCTTTCGAAACCTGTCTTGTTTCCATCTTCTGAAATCTTCTTGATTATCCTCTCTGGCTCCTCCTCCCATGGCTGTATCAGGTCTCGGAATGATGCATCAACGTCGTCCTTGAACGCCTCATCAAGACGATACCACTCTCCTTCGCTAATGGCATAAAGACCGCCTTCGACGACAACAGACCCAATTAGTGCCTTCTTGATGCTCCACTTTTTTCTCGCAGCGGCGTCGTTACTGAACTCGGCGAACACGCCGTGTTTCCGAGTAATCGCGTCCACGTCGAGATCAGCAATATCGGCACCGAGTGCGTTTCGGTAGTTCTCCATCAATAGGTCGGCGAATCTTCCTCTGAGTCCCGGCCCAACCATCCCGTAGTAGACGACGTCCTCTTCAGACCAGCCCGGCATTGAAAGTTCAAAGGTGTCCTCCCCGGACTTGATCTTTGCGACCGCTTCCGCGTCCAGTTGGGCGCGTCTCGCTCGATCGAGGATTGGTCGAACCTTATCGATTATGTGGAACCCCGTCTTCTTATAGCTCTGAGACTCAAACCGGGATAGCGCCTCCGCTGCGATCTCGGCCAAGTCTGACAAGACCATCTCACGAGTAATCTTCAGTGATGTTGATCCCGCCAGGTTAGCCGCAAAATCATCACCTTCGGCGCGGCCTGTTATCCGACGAACCAGGTCAAGCGCTTCATCAATGCCGAATGCTTGCAAATCTCTCTGAAAGGCGGACTGCGAAACGCCTTTCATTGCCTCACCAAGGTGGCTGCTATCGACTCGCTTTAGCTTGGTGTCATCTAGTGAATTGATCGCTACTCGAAGTCCAAAGTCTGTCTCTATCTTCGTGTCATCGATGTACTGCCATCCATGTGCGAAGGGCGCCACAAACACGCGTTCGCTCTGTTTGAAAACGATAATCGCGCAGGATGATTTGTTTAGAACAGTTGGAAGACCTTCGAAGACCGACTTCAAGTCGGACATCCAACTTGGAGGCTTTGACTCGTTCTGAAAAATGAAGACTCTCGCCGAGTTGCCCAGATGATCTGATTGGCCCAAGATCGTTTGGCCAGCGTTGATGCGTTCCCTTGCCGTTTGCGTGAGCACCTCCTCGAATACGGTTACCTGGCTTTTTACCAGATAGAGTGAGAACGTCTTGGTTTTCGGCAAGTCTACAGTCCCACAACTGCCAACAAGAGCCTGCGTTCGGAGACTCATCCATTGATTGAGAAAATGCAAGTTTTGAGTATGTTTGTGGCTAGCCCTTCTCTCTTTCCGGGTTCAGGGCCGGCAAGCTTGAGATGCCTGGGCCTGGTTAGCTTCGCCTGATTGGCGGCTTCCATCACAGGCCGCCGAAGCCGCCGGCCCGCATTAGTCCCGAGTACCCGTCCCGGCGGACGAGGTAGCGTGCCACATCGTCTGTATGCCGTGCTACGGATAGGCCGTACTGCAGGCTCTTCAACTCCTCATTCGCAGCACAAGTAAGTTCCCAACAACAACTAGGCCGACGACATGGCGCAGCTAGAGACGATTAGCGAGCAGAAATGCTTCGGCGGTGTTCAGGGGTTTTACCGGCACAGGTCGGCCGCGTGCGGTGTCGATATGCGCTTTGCGGTTTACCAGCCGCCATCGGCCCTGGAGGGCGCCCGGGTGCCTGTTGTCACCTTTCTGTCAGGTCTGACCTGCACGGAGGAGAACTTCGTCGTGAAAGCCGGCGCGCAACGCGTTGCCAGCGAGCTCGGCCTCATGCTGGTCTGTCCGGACGTCTCGCCGCGGGGCGAGGAGGTCGCCGATGACGAGGCGTACGACCTCGGTCAGGGGGCGGGTTTCTATCTCGACGCCACGCAGGCGCCGTGGTCGCCCCACTATCGGATGTACAGCTATGTGACCGAGGACCTGGCCGCGGCGGTCTCGCAGAACTTTCCGGCTGATACGGCGCGTCAGGGCATCTTTGGGCATTCGATGGGGGGTCATGGGGCGCTGACGCTGCACCTGAAGCATCCCGACGTGTACCGGTCCGTTTCCGCCTTTGCGCCGATTGTCGCGCCGATGTGCTGCCCGTGGGGGGAGAAGGCACTCACCGCCTATCTGGGCCCGGACCGTGAGCCTTGGCGAGACTACGACACGACGGAACTCATCAAGTCGCGGCCGTCGCAAGCCACACTGCTGATCGACCAAGGTGCGGCCGATACATTCCTCGAGGGGCAACTGAAACCCGAACTTCTCGTCGAAGCCTGCGAAGCGGCGGGGCAGCATGTCGATCTACGGATGCAGCCGGGCTACGACCACAGCTATTACTTCATCCAGTCCTTCGTCGAAGACCATTTGCGGCACCACGCGTCGGTCCTTGCCGCGACGTCATAGTCGGACCGCGCTGCGTCCACTGTCCGGCTTGCCAGGACGCACTGCCGGTGACCGGCACAGCCCGGCCGTGCAATCACGGGTTGGTGGCGAAAGGCCTCGCTCAGAGCAGTTGCTCGGTCGCCGGATCGAAGATGCAGGCCTGGTTAATGTCGAAGGCGAGTTCCACGGATTCTTCCCCCTCCGGCGCCATGTCTGCGGGAAAACGACCTGTTATCTCCGTTTCGCCTAGCCGCATGATGACAATGGTCTCGGCGCCAGTGGGCTCGACGACCTCCACCATCGCAGCGACGCGGGTCGCATCCGGATGACGGGCCAATGTCTCAGCACTCGCCCGATGGATGTGCTCTGGCCGTATGCCAACGATCACCTTCTTCGAAGCCCCATTGGGTGCTGGCTTGTTCAGCAGCGTGCCGTCCTGCAGGCGCACACCTCGGTTCTCGACCGTTCCCGGTAGAAAATTCATCGCTGGCGAGCCCATGAAGCCCGCCACGAAGAGGTTCGCCGGCCGCGAATACACCTGCGCCGGCTTGTCGAATTGCTGGAGTTCGCCCCGGTACATCACAGCGATGCGCGAGGCGAGCGTCATCGCTTCAACCTGATCATGGGTCACATAGACGGTCGTCCGGCCGAGCTGCCGGTGCAGCTTTTTGATTTCGGTCCGCATCTCGATGCGGAGCTTCGCGTCGAGGTTCGACAGGGGCTCGTCAAACAGGAACAGGGACGGATCGCGCACCAGCGCCCGGCCCATGGCGACCCGCTGCCGCTGACCGCCCGACAGCTGGCCCGGCTTACGCTTCAGCAGCTGCTCGATCTTCAGGAAGGTGGCCACGCGGTCGACGGCCGCGTCCTGTTCGCGCTTCGGCACCCGGCGGCTTTCCATGCCGAAGGTGATGTTCTCCCGCACGGTCATCGTCGGGTAGAGCGCGTAGGACTGGAACACCATGGCGATATCCCGGTCCTTCGGCGGCACCGCGTTCACCAGCCAATCGCCGATGTAGATCTCCCCTGACGTGATGCGTTCCAGCCCGGCGATCATATTGAGCAGGGTGGACTTGCCGCAGCCGGAGGGACCGACCAACGCGATGAACTCGCCGTCTTCCGCGGCGAGCGTCACGCCCTTCAGCACCTCGACCGCCCCGAAGGATTTTCTTGCGTTACGGATCGTCAGCGTCGCCATCAGTGCCTCACTTGACCGCGCCCTGGGTCAGACCGCGCACGAAATACTTGCCGCCGAAGAAATAGACGAGGAGCGGCGGCACCGCCCCGATCAGCACGCCGGCACTCATGACATCGAAGTTCCGCACATTCGTTTCGCTCGCCGCCAGTGCGACGAGCGCCGCGGTGATCGGCTGTTGCTTGCCCGAGGTCAGCACGACCCCGAACAGGAATTCATTCCAGATACCGGTGAACTGCCAGATCACCGTGACGATCAGGATTGGCGGCGAGATCGGCAGCACGATCTTGCGGAAGATGCGCCAGAACCCGGCGCCGTCGATGCGGGCGGCCTTGATCAGGTCGTCCGGGATCGAGACGTAGAAGTTCCGGCAGAACAACGTGGTGAAGCTGATTCCCTGAATGACGTGGACCAGCACCAGCCCGGCGATCGAGTTGTTTAGTCCGAGTTGGCCGAGCAGGAACGCCCACGGCAGCAGCGCAAGCTGACCGGGGATGAAGACGCCCAACAGCATGCAGGTGAACAGCACTTCGGACCCACGGAACCGCCATTTGGACAGTATGTAGCCGTTGAGCGCACCCAGAATCGTGGAGATGATCGTCGCCGGGATGGTCATGTAGAGCGAGTTCATGAAGTTCCGCTTCATGCCCTCGCAGGCGCCGTTGATGCAGTAGGTCCCCCAGGCGTCAGCCCAAGCGGAGAAATGGATCTGCCGCGGGATATTGATCAGTCCATATTCGGCAATCTCCGGGAGCGGCCGGAAAGAGTTCATGATCACCACCGCGAGCGGCAGCAGATAGATCAGGGAGAAAACCCCCAGGAGCCCATAGATCACCACGCGGTTGACGAAGTAGGCACGCTGCGCGGCGCGGGCCGCCGGATCGTCCGCGAACACCGCGTCAACCATGGCCGGAGTCCCGCCTGCGCCGCCAGACCATCCAGAGTGAATAGGGCACCAACACCACCGTCAGCGCGAGCAGCATCATGATCGCCGCGCCCGCACCTTGTGCGATCTGCCCGCGTTGGAACATCAGGTCGTAAACGAAGATCGCCGGGAAGGTGGTGGAGATGCCGGGGCCACCGCCCGTCAGCGCCACCACAAGATCGAAGGTTTTGATCGCGAACTGCAGCATGATCACCGCGACCGCGATAAAGATCGGCCCGATCGAGGGCAAGATGACCCGGCGGTAGATGCGAAAACTGGAAGCACCGTCGATCTGCGCGGCTTTTACGAGGTCCTGGTCGACCGAGCGCAACCCGGCCAGAAACAGCGCCATAGCAAAGCCCGAGGACTGCCATACCCCGGTAATTATCACCGCATAAATCGCCAGGTCGCGGCTGGCCGTCAGCGCAAACTCGAAGTTCTCGAAGCCAAGCGACTGCACCATGAACTCGATCCCCGCCACCGGCGAGTAGAGCCACGACCACACGGTGCCGGTCACGACGAAGGAGACCGCGAGCGGATAGAGGAAAATCGTGCGCCAAAGGCTCTCCGCCCGGATCTTCTGGTCAATCAGGATCGCCAGCAGCAGACCAACGGCCATGGCACCGAGTACGTAGAATGTCGAGAAGAAAAACAGGTTGTTGTAGGCGATGTTCCAGCGGCGGCTGGACCAGAGCTTCGCGTAGTTCTCGAAGCCGACCCAACCGTATGTCGGCAGCAACGAGCTGTCCGACAGGGAGATGTAGAACGTCCAGCCCGTGAAGACGAAAACGTAGACAAAGCTCGCGATCAGGGAAGGCACCAGCAGCGCGAAGGGCAGCCACTCGCCAAGGCGCATGCGCAAGCCGTTCGGCGTGAGCCCCGGTGGTGGTTTCGGCTGCATTGACCCCCGCAGGAAAGGCCCCGGCGCGCGAATTGCGCCGGGGCCGTCCGGCTTAGATCTGGGCTTCGACTTCGTCAGCCATCAGATTGGCGGCCTCTTCCGAGGACATGTCCGAGTTCACGAACTCGGTGATGACTTCCATCATCGCGCCGCGGAACTTTTGCAGCACGGTCATGTTGTGCGCCATCGAGCGTACCAGCGTACCGGCTTCGATCGAGGCTGTGAGGTCGGCCTGGGCGACTTGCTGGCATGGATTGAAGCCTTCCGACAGATCGACGTCCAGCCGTGCCGGGATCGAGCCCTTCGCCTGATTGAAAATCGTCTGGAAGTCCGGCGATAGGATCAGCGAGGCGAGCAGCCGTTGGCCCTCGATGAAATCCGGATCGCTCTGTTCGAAGAAGACGACCGAATCCGAGTTCAGAATGAAGCCCGGCTGGCCCGAGTTCATAGGCGCACCGGCGCAGGCGATATCGGCGCCCGGCTCGAAGCCCCAGGACTTCAGGTTGCCGATGAACCAGTCACCCATGATTTGGAACATCGCATCGCCATTGCCGAGTGACTGACCCGTCGCGTCGTAGTCACCGCCGCCCAGGATGTCCGGATCGACATGCTCGGACACCATCAGCCGCATCTGGTCGAGGGCCGCTATCATCTCATCCGAGCGCATCGCATCGAGGTCGCCCTCGACAAAGGCGGCCTTGAAGGTCTCCGGGTGCATTCCGTAAAGCACCACTTCGAATGTGGTCGCATCAGTCCAGTCGGCACTGTAGTGCGCCAGACATGCCTTGCCGATTGCCGCGGCCTGTTCACACGCGGCGTTGTATTCGTCCCAGGTCGCGGGCAGATCCGCGACGCCGGCCTCGTCCATCACCGCCTTGTTGCCCCAGATCCAGTTGATCCGGTGAATGTTCATCGGCGCGGCGACCCAGCTGCCGGTCGGCTTCATCACCGGAAGAAGTTCGGGCGCCACGACCTCGTCCCAGCCCTCCTCGGTTGCCAGGTCGTCGAGGTTTGCCGTCCTCCCGGTCGCGTTCCACTCGGCGATCTCGGGGCCTTTCAACTGAACAGCTGCCGGCGCGCTACCCGCAACCACGTCGGCGCGCAGCTTGGCCAGGGTGTTCGAGGTGTGGCCGGCAATCGCCGTCTGCTCCCAGGCGCCGCCGGCGGCCTCGAACATCTCGCCGAGCTTGGCGATCGCTGCGGCGTCGGAGCCGGATTCCCACTGATGCAGCATCAGTGTCTTGGGTTGCGCGTAGGCGCTGCCGCAAACGGCAAGCGCCCCCAATGCAGTGCCGAGGACGATTGCTCTTCTCATATACTCCTCCCGTGTTTCAAATGTTGTTGCTATTCGCCTTGTCTGCTCTGATGCTAGCGGATGAGCTAGGGAAGATCGAGAGTCTCCCGTGTGGCCTGTAGAGCAGATCGCCCGCCTGCCGCGATCAGTTCCAGATCCGATGTCACCAGCAGCACCCGAACCCCGCGGCTGACCCACGCCGGCTGCGATGCAGCGGGTGTGTTGATCCCGAGACAGACCGGAATGTCGCGGGCTGACGCCTTCTCTATAATTGTATCGATGGCGCCCTTGATCGTCGGGTGGCCCGACTGCCGAAAGAGGCCGGCGGTACCGGACATGTCGTTGGGACCGATCGCTACGGCGTCGATCCCCGGAACCTCCAGGTAATCGTCGAGCTGCTCGACCGTTGCCACATCCTCGATTTGCGGCATGACGAAGACCGCATCGTTCGCGCGCCGCTCATAGGCGCCGATGTTCTGATAGTAGTTCGAGGCGCGCCGCGGTCCGAACCCGCGACGCCCCTGGGGCGGATAGCGGCACGCATCGACCAGGCCCTTCGCCTCCGCCGGCGTCCGCACCATCGGCGCCATGATGCCTTCGATCCCCAGGTCCAGCATCTGCTTGATGCGGACATGGTCGTTCCACGGCACCCGGGCGATCGGCACCGTGTTGCTCCCGTTCAGCGCCATCAGCGTGACCTGCAATGACTGCAGATCCCACGGACCATGCTCCGTATCGATCAGCAGGAAGTCGAACCCGGTCTGCCCCATGATCTCGGCAACGGCGGGGTCGTTGAAGCTGAGCCAAGCACCGACCACGGCGCCGCCGTCGCGCAGCTTCTGCTTGAACGCGACGGCCCGTTTGAGGACCTCGCTGTCGGGAATGCCGCCGACCAAGCCTTCCGCCTCAGACACGCAATTCCTCCTCTGCTTCGATCTTGTCCGGGTCCAGCGCCATGTTGGCGCCCGGCGCCTCGGGTAAGGGAATAGAGCCCTCGGCGGGCCGTAGCGGGTTCTTCAGGAAGTGCAAGTTGATGTCGTTCCACTTCACCAGATACTCCTGGTAGGGCGTGTGGATCGGCGACTGCACAGCAGAGAAATGGATGCCGATCGGCGTCGAATGACCGTGCGGGATGGTGATCAGGTCGTGCACCGTCGCGTAGGCCGCGATCTTCAGCGTTTCGGACAACCCGCCGCACCAGTAGATGTCCGGCTGAATGATATCCAGCGCCCCCTTCTCGATGAAGCGTTTGAAGCCCCACCGCGTATATTCATGCTCGGCGCCGGAGAGCGGAATGCGCGTCTTGGCCTTCAGCTTCACATGGGTGTCGATCCGGTCGGGCATGAAGGCTTCTTCCAGCCAGCGCGGCCGGTACTCTTCGATCCGGCTGCACAGATACACCGCGTAGTCGAAGTTCATGCTCTGCCAGCAGTCGAGCATGATGTCGTAGTCATCGCCCAGCGTGTCGCGCAGGGTGCGGACCAACGCCACGTTCTTCCTTAGGCCGTCGTGGCCGCTCATCGGCCCGTGGCGGAAGAACCATTTCTGCGCGGTAAAGCCCATCTCCTTGTGCTGCAGCGCCCGTTCTCGCACCAGGCCGAAGTCCTCGACGGCGAAGCCCAGCATGCTGGCATAAGCGGGCACCTCGGTCCGCGTCGGGCCGCCCAGAATGCGCCACAGCGGCTGCCCGAACACCTGGCCTTTGATGTCCCACAAGGCACAATCCACCGCCGACAGCGCCAGCATCGGCTCGCCTTGGCGCCCATGCACTTGCAGCCGGTGCATCTGATCCCACAGCAACTCGGTCGCCAGCGGATCGCGGCCGGTGATGATCGGGGCGAGTTGGCTCAGCGCCAGATGCGCCGAGTCCGGCCAGATCGGCCCGGCGGTCCCGACCACACCTTCGTCCGTATGGATCTCGATGAAATACTGGGTCAGCCGGAAATGCGTGTCGTCGACCTGTTCGCCGCCGTGTCGCCAGGGGTCGCGCCGATGTTCGGGATAAATGTCGATCGGCCGCACCAGCCGATCCTCCCACATCGGGCCGTCGGTGTTGATGGTGCCGACAACCCGCCGGCCGCGCAGCTTGGTGATTTTCATGAGTGACGCGTTCTCCTCCCGCTTCCTTGTGGTTTGCCACGGCGTTCGGTACAGCTTCACAGCCGTGACCGTTGTGAGCAAGGTGTCGGGATGGATTAGGTCGGGCTGATGAACGCGGTGTCCGGTATCAACGGCACTGGTGAATACTAAGGCCGAACTGATTGCGCCGGAAAGGCTGCCTTCGATTGTGGCGGCAGCCTGTGTCTGCCCAGGGTCATGACCCCGTCCGCAAGTAGGAAGACTGATCGGTTAGGCAGCACCTCCGTGTCTACGTTTGAGGTCCCGAATGTGCTCGATATCCGTCTGGCCGCTAATGGCGAACCGGGCAGTCTCTAGCCGTCCAACGCAGAATTGAAGCTGGTTGAGAGACATAACCTCGCCAGTCTGGCCGCGAAGGTAGTCAACCAGCCCAGAGAGGTAGAACACCCCCTGAGGAATCTCGGTCCTAAACTCCGCTTCGCCAGTGAAGACTACAACCGACTTGATGGCGCTGCTGGGTAAGAAGTCGAGTAGGTCTTGTACTGCGCGAACATGCCGCTTGTTCTGGTGAATCACCTGTATTTGACCTGGAACAATACCTGGGTCCAGTTTCTCTGTTTCGCGTCCCCAAATATCCACCCTTTGTAGTTCTTTGTTTCGATAACGAAAACGCCAAATCTCGAAACAAGAATATGATCGACTTGGGTTGTTCCATCTTCCATTTGGAGAGTGACGTGATTGACTAGATGGTAGTTGGGTGGACCAAGGTTCTTCAGGACAACGCGAGACACCAGCGCTTCGCCTCGGTTCTGATACTCTGTTTCGTCATGCGAACGGGCACGGCCAAGGACATAGCCAATTGCGACGGCGCTGCCGAGAAAACAGACAAGAACGATCCAGCCGTCTTGACTCAGACTTTGAAAGAACTGCGATAGCGGCTGAATTATCGTTTCGCTAAATAGAGCAGAGATACCGTGCGCTAGGTCGTCTACGTCCACCTTGCAACCCAATTAGCCTCGACCTTGCCAGTCGGTAGGGTAACACTCAATGGCTGCGAGATCCTTCGGCGATGCTTCTCCTGGAATCGCTGCGCAGAGACAGGGGGAGGCTTAGCGCAGATAGGCCGGCGCTAGCCGTCAGTTCACCGTTCCAAGAACCGGCTGCTCGGCAAGAACCTTCCGGTTGATCTTGCCGGACACGGTGAGCGGCATTTCGGCAATGAACCGCATCTCTCGCGGCACGTAGGACTCCGGCCGCGTCGCCGCGACACCGTCCTGCAGCCGGGTCGCTTCGGCCTCGCATGGGTTCTCGACCACCGCATAGGCGATGAGCATCTTGCTGACGGCATCTCCCTCGGCAACGACGACAACGTCTGTGACGCCGCCCTGTTCGCGGATCGCCGCCTCGATTTCGCCGAGTTCCATGCGCACGCCGTTGACCTTCACCTGAAAGTCGTTGCGGCCCAGATAGATGATCTGGCCATCCGGCCGGAAGAAGGCGAGGTCGCCGGTGCGGTAGAGTCGGTCGTGGGGCGCGTCCTCGACCGGACAGGGAATGAACTTCTCCGCAGTCAAATCCTCACGTGCCCAATAGCCGCGCGCAAGTTGGACGCCGCCGATATGCAGTTCCCCCGGAACGCCCACCGGGACCGGCTGGTCGCGTTCGTCCAGCACGTACAGCCCGGTGTTGCTGACGGGTCGCCCGATCGGGATGCTGTTGTCGACCGGCTCGCGCGGGCAGGCGAAATAGCTGACGTCGACCGCCGCTTCCGTGGGGCCATAGAGATTGTGCACTTCGGCCCCAGCGCTGGCTTTCTCGTAGAAGGACTGCACCAGGTCGAACCCGAGAGCCTCGCCGGAGCAAAACAGCTTCTTGATCGGTAACTGGTCGAGGGCCGGCACCATCAGGAAGAGCCGCATGACCGATGGCACGAAGTGCAGATGGGTCACGCCGGCGTCACGGATAAGCCCATACATATAGGTGATCGCCGCGTGGCCGCCGGGTTCGGCGACCACTAGGGTCGAGCCGACGGAGAAGGACCAGAGAAACTCCCAGACGGAAACGTCGAACACATACGGGGTTTTCTGCAAGACACGGTCGTCCGGCGAGAGCCCGTATTCCTCGTGCATCCAGACAACCCGGTTGTGGATGGCGCCGTGTTCGACGACCACGCCCTTGGGTTTGCCGGTGGAGCCCGATGTATAGATCATGTAGGCGAGGTCATTCGCACCGATCGCCACGCCGAGGTTGCTGTCATCGGCGGCCGGGTCGACGTCGCCGCCTTCGGGCAGCACGATGACTTCCGTCGCGTCGGTTTCGATCCGATCCCGGATGTGCGCCTGGGTGAGCAGCACCTTCGGTTGGCAATCGTCGACAATACCGCTGATGCGATTGGCGGGGTCGTCGACATTCAGCGGGACATAGGCGCCGCCTGCCTTCAGGGTCGCCCAAAGTGCGATCACCAGTTCGAGGCTGCGGTCCATGCACAGGCAGACGAACTGGTCCTTACCGACGCCCTTCGCCCGCAGCAGGCGCGCGAGCCGATTCACGCGGCTGTTGAATTCCGCGTAGCTGAGGACGGCGTCCATGTAGATCAGCGCGGGATGGTCGGGCGTTTTCGCCGCCGCCTGCTCCATCATCGCGACAAGCCCGCCGTTGTAGCCGTAGGCCTTGTCGGTCGCGTTCCAATCCTGGACGACCAACTTGCGCTCGCGCGCCGACATGATGGGCTGGCGGACCAGCGGCATCGCCGGATCGGCGGCGATGCCCTCGGCCAGGGCGACCATCCGCTCGACGATCAGCGAGGCCGCGTCGGGGCGAATGTTGTTGGCATGCCAAAGGCTGATGGCGCCGTCGTCATGGCAATGCAGGTGCAATTGGGCATCGGAATGGGGATCCGCCGTTGCCCCAGCCGTCACCACGAACGGCAGGGCCTCCCCCGGGCCGGCCAACTCCTTCTGACCGACTCTCCCGGCGATCGCGCCTGTGACCTTGTCCAACACGTGCTCGAACTTGTCTTGCGGCGCGAGCGCAATGGAACAAGGCGCGAAGTCGGAACCGCCGGCAACCCTTAACGGGAATATGGCTTCATCACTTTCCGATACGCGGGCGGCGTAGACCGCAAAGACGGTGAGCGCCAGGTCACGCCGCGAGGTATCCGGAAACTGGGCCACAAGCTTGTCAACGGCCCCGGTCCAGTCTGGACTCGCCGGCGCCGCGGTCACACCGGTCGACGCCGTGTCCTGCGTGTAAAGCGCGATATCCGGCAGCCGCGTATACTCAACAGAAGACGCCATTCCGTATTTCCCAGTTCTTTCGGCGCGCGCTGAGCTTTCGCAGATACGCCGCTTCAAACTCCTTTGATGCGACCGCTAACTATCAGCAAAAGAACGAAAAAATCACTAACCGGGCCGTGTACTGATGAACGAAGGCGTCAACAGGCGGTCCTTGGCGACGGCATGGTTGGCCAGCGCCTCCCAGGCGAGGAACCTGGCCTGGCCGGCGATTGCCGCGCCGAGGCAGAGGGGCCCAGGCTGCATGCTGGTAGCCATGACCCCCTGATTCTCGGCATGTTGACGGCGCCAGGAGTTACGCTAGGTCCGCCACACAGTTAGCGAAACCGCGTTCGGAGACCGCCATGTGGACGACCTGCAAGCACAAAGCTAGGCCGCCTGCTGGCGAGACAGGCAAAAGGCCACTAAATGCCTGAAACCGGTCTGGAGACCCACGGGCCACGGGCTCTCCGCCAGCGACGATCATCCCGGTGGAGAAAAAGCCCGCGATACACTAACAATCCAATGGAGTGAGTCAGTGGGAGCCGGTCACTGGCCTGAAGGAGGCTTACTTATGTCAGTCGTCATGGATCGCCGAGATGTTCTAGCAGGGTTGGCTGCGGGCACCGTGGTCGCTCTCTCAGGTTGCGTACAGAACCCGAACCTCGGGCGCAGCCAGTTCATCCTCGTCTCCGATGAACAACTTGCGGCGATGTCGCAGAACGCCTGGAGCGAGATTCGACAGACCGAACGGTTTTCGCGCGACCGCGGAACCAACCGGAAGGTGGAACAAATTGGCGCAAGGATTGTCGACGCTGCCAATGTGGGAGATAGGAACTGGGAGTTCCACGTCATCGACAACGACACGGTGAACGCCTTCGTTATGCCGGGCGGCCAGGTGGCGTTTTATCAAGGCATCCTCGACATCATGGAGAATGACGATCAGATCGCGACTGTGATGGGGCACGAGGTCGGGCATGTCGTCGGCCGGCACGCGGCGGAACGCGCGAGCCAGCAAATCGCCGCCGGCGTTGGTCTAACGGTCGCGAACATCGCCATCGCGCAATCGGATATCGGTTATAGGAACGAAATCTCTGCGATTCTTGGCGCGGGCGTGACGTTCGGTGTGATTCTGCCCTACTCGCGGCAGCACGAGTTCGAAGCTGATCGATTGGGCGTCACATACATGAATGCCGCCAACTACCGACCGCGCGAAGCCTTGGCGTTCTGGGAGACGATGGCGGCGGAGGGCGGCAACACAGTGGATTTCATGTCCACCCATCCATCCGATTCGAGGCGCATCAACGCGATGCAACAGCACATCACGACGCTGCGTGCATAGCGCGCTGACGGCTATAGAGCGCCCCTAGATCCGGGCAGTCACGCCGCCATCTCAGGCGAGGTTACAGCCAATTTGGATTGCACCTTAATGACTGCCTTCGGTGACTTGCGGCCATAGTCGGGCGTTGCGCTTGTTGTCCAGTTCCTGATCCTTAGCCGACAGTGGGTGCGGGGGCGTCGCTCTTCTCGACATAGGCATCACTCGCTCGGCACAGATGCCGCGAGTTCCTGTTGCAACCAATCCCGAAACGCCCGCACGCGAGGACTGAGCGGCGCATCGGCCGCCGTCACGAACCAGTAGGCGATGCCCGTCGGGTAACGGTCGGGGAACGGGGCGACCAGGCGCTCCATCGCGATGGCGTCGTTGGCCAGAGTTTCCCAGGCGAGGAACACGCCCTGGCCGGCGATCGCCGCGTCGAGGCAGAGGAAGGGCAAGGCCACGTGCATCGACATGTCTAGGTGTAGCCAGCCCGCGGGTTCTCGGCATGTTGACGGAGCTAGGAGTTACGCAGGTCCGCAACACAGTTAACGAAATCGCCTTCGGAGACCACCAGGTTTGAACCATCTGCAAGCACAAGGCTACGCCGTCTGCTGTTCTCTTCAGATTTGGTTCTTCTGCTCTCCGGCGCTCAGGCACTTGCTCAGGCGCCAAGCGTCGCGGCGTGGCAGGCGGCGCCCTTCGCGCTCTATTTCACGAACACCGTTCTGCTGGTGGTGACGGTGATCATCGCCAATTTCGCGCTCTGCACGCTGGTCGCCTTTGCGTTCGTGCGCTACCGGTTCCGGTGGGCGGGGCCGCTGTTTTCTCAGGAGTGACGCATTCCGCTCCCGCTTCCTGTGTCGTTGGCCACGACATTCGCGGCTCGACGGTCATTCGACATCACAGATTCGCGGACCAGCAGCCAACACGCCCCTGCGCCACGCCTCAGTATTCGTCGGGTACGAAGGTTTGGTCGGTGATGGGGGGACGGACGTAGGCGCTGGGGTCTTGGCGGGGGGGCAGCGTGATGGGTTGGGGGGTTAGATCCTTGTACGGGATCATGCCAAGCAGATGCTTGATGCAGTTGAGGCGCGCGCGCTTTTTCACGTCGGCCTCGACCACGTACCACGGTGCCTGCTTTATGTCGGTGTGGGCAAACATCTCGTCTTTGGCCTTGGAGTATTCGACCCAACGGGCCCGGGATTCCAGGTCCATCGGCGAGAGCTTCCAGCGCTTGGTCGGATTGAGGATGCGATCTTGGAAGCGGCGCTCTTGCTCGTCATCGCTGACCGAGAACCAATATTTGATCAGGAGGATGCCGGCGCGGATGAGCATGCGCTCAAACTCCGGGCAGGACCGCAGGAACTCCTGGTACTCCTCCTCGGTGCAGAAGCCCATGACGCGCTCGACGCCGGCGCGGTTGTACCATGAGCGGTCGAACAGCACGAGTTCGCCAGCCGTCGGTAGGTGCGCGACGTAGCGTTGAAAATACCACTGGTTCTGTTCGCGCTCGGTCGGCGTGCCCAGCGCCACAACGCGGCAAACGCGCGGGTTCAGGCTCTGGGTGATACGCTTGATCGTGCCGCCCTTGCCGGCGGCGTCGCGGCCCTCGAAGATGACGACAACCCGCAGGCCCTCGGTTTTGATCCACTCCTGCAGCTTCACGAGTTCGATCTGCAGCCGGGCCAATTCGGCGTCGTAGATCTTGCTCTTCATCCTGGCGAGTGGGATCGCATTGGGGGCCGACGGTTTGGCTGGCCGGCCCTTGTTCGCCTGGGCCGCTTTTTCGTCCGATTGGGCCGTTTTTTGCCGGGTTTTCTTGGTGGCCGTCTTCCTGGCCATGACTGCCTCCCTGTTCATCGCCCAGGTTCCGCGGACGCGAGGATTGTAACGTTGTTGGCACATTACGGGCAAACGGCCACGATGCCCTACATCTAGTCGTCCTCGAATCCCCAGCGCCCTTCGAAGTAAGAGTCTGCTGCGTCAACTTCCGCTTTGCGTACATCAGCGACCGTACGCCTGATGGGGGTTTGCCTAGAGGGTGCGGAGGCATCGTCCTCCTCGACATAAGCATCACTCGCCCGGCACCGACGCCGCGAGTTCCTCTTGTAGCCAGTCGCGAAACGCCCGCACCCGCGGGCTGAGTGGCGCGTCGGCGGCCGTCACGAACCAGTAGGCGATGCCGGTTGGATAACGGTCGGGGAACGGGGCGACGAGGCGGTTCATGGCGATGGCGTCGTTGGCCAAGGTCTCCCAGGCAAGGAACACGCCCTGGCCGGCGATCGCCGCGTCGAGGCACAGGGACGCGTCGGAGAATTCCGGGCCGTCGCCGAGGATCGACGGGTCCAAGCTGTTCGGTTTCAGCCATGTGGCCCATTGGAACATCTGCCCGGAATCGCGGATGATCGGCACGTTCGCCAAGTGACCCGGCACCAGCAGTTGCCGGGCAAGCCCGGGGCTGCAGACCGGGAAGACGCGGTGGTCGAGCAGCTTGGTCGCCTGCACATCCGGCCAGCCGCCGGGGCCGACCCGGATGCAGACATCGACACCGGACCGGCCGGGGTTGACCAGGGCGATGTCGGCGTCGATCCGCACGCGAATGTCCGGATGCTGTTCGTTGAACCGCCGCAACCGCCAGACCAGCCATTTGCCGGCGAAGACCGGCGCCACCGAGACGGTCAGCACATTCTCGTCGGCGCGGGCCAGCGCCACGGCGGCCGAGAGCTCGGCCATGCCGGCGGTCAGCCGGCGCAGCACCTCGATGCCGAAGTCCGTGGGCCGAAAGCCGCGGGGGTGGCGCACGAACAGCGCCCGGCCGAGCTGCTGTTCCGTCTTCTGCACCTGCTGGCTGACCGCGCCGACGGTCACCCCCAGCTCCCCGGCCGCCGCGCGCAGGGTGCCAAGGCGGCCCACGGCCTCGACGGCGCGTAAGCCGTTGAGGTGTATGCGGTTCAATTCATCCATGCAGTTTTTCTAAAGTTGTGTCCCGCAGAACTCCACTTTTTCCTGCTCGAACCGACCCCATACTTCAGATATGATAAATCTATTCCATTTCTTCAAACGGCTGTTCGCCACGCCGGCCGCAACCGGGGCCGGCGACTGGCAGCAAGACCCCCTCACCCACCCGGCGCTGCGGCGAATGAGCCCGCGCGCCCTCGCCGACCTGCCTTTCGATCGTGGGCCATGGCTGCGGCCAGCCGCAGACCCGGATGCAGTGATTTGGCTAGGCGCCGGCAGGCGCCGGCGCGCCGGATTTCGGCAGCGGGAAAACGAAACGCCGGTAGGCATAGGCGACCGCAATCAGTGTCAGGCCTAGCCCCAGGAACGACAACGGCCGCCAGATGCCGGTTAGTTCCGACATGTCGAACAAGAACACCTTGGCGACGGTGAGCATCACAATGGCCAGCGACGCATGGCGTAGCGCCTCGGCCTGCCGGCGGATGCCGATCCACAGGAGGATGCCCGCATAGCCGAGCCATGCGGCCGAATAGGCGTACCATTCGCCGCTCGTCGTGGGGCCAACCCATAGGTCCCCACCGTGGAACAGTTGCCGCACCTGGAATGAGACCAGGACGAAGACCAATGCCAGGCCAAAAGTCGCCGCCCCGCGCAACACCGGCTGATGACCGTGTCGCTCGGCTTGGCGTGCGTAAAGGAAGGACAGGATCGCAGCACCGCCATAAGCCAGCAGGGTCAAATTGAAGATGGGGATGTCCCCGACCGGCTCACCCGACCAAATCGGATTCCTGTTCGTGACCAAACCGAGGATCACGCTGATCGCCGATAGGCTTGCAAGCACGACAGTGCCGCCGCGGACGATCGGGTTGGTCGCAAACTGCGGCAAGCGATAGAGCGCGAGGCCGATGACACCCCAGACCAACGGTAGGGTCGCCATCTCGGCGAATGAGAAACCCGCCGACTGAATGCTTCCGGCCATCAAGACCCGCAATTCGAACGTCATCAGCAACGTCGCGAACGCCAAAGCGCCAGCTTGCAGTACGCCCGTGACCAGGTCAGGGCGATCGGTATCTCCAAGGAGCCGGGCGGCGGCAAAGAAGGATAGCGCGGGCAAGCCATAGCCGTAGAGAATCCAATGGCTGCCCAGCGGATCGCCGAAGCCATAGTCGAGTATGTTGGGGTTGCCGATAAGGCGCACCAGAACGATTGTGGCCAGAACAAGCGCCGCTTTGCGCAATGTGCCTGTGCGCAAGCGCCGCTCAATCAGCGCGATCGCCGGCAACTGGATTGCAAGGGCGGTGGAGAGCCAGGCTTGCTCCAAACTCATTGCAAGGCCCCAACTCAGCGCGGCGGTCACGCCACTCGCGTAGACGCCTAGCGCGGCGTCGACCGCCAGCCTGCCCCGATACCGCACCAGTCTTTCACACGCGACCAGGTATAGCGCGGCGAGCGCCACCGCGACCGCCGACCAGGCAAAATCAACCGCAAAGCCGATCACGCGCCAGAAGGCGATGACCAACAAAACCACCGGAACGGTCGTCGATAGCCCAGCCCAAAGTTGTGGGCGCCGCGCTCCCCAGAACGCAACAAAACCACCGACGCCGAACAGCAGCGCGAGTAGCGCGCCGACAAGCGCAAACGACTCTATTTGCGGGGGCAAGATCGGCAGAATGACTTCTCCATGCCCTCGCCGAAAGACCGATGCTTGCTGATCGCTCAATACCTTTGGCAAATGCCAGGTCGCGTAGGCCATAACCGCGAGGCTAGCAGCCGCAATGGCCAAGATGTCCAGCAAGGCCTCACGGCGAGCCAGGGCAAGACTTATTGCGCAAAAGACCATCAGCGCCGTCAACGACGCCGGGTCGTATGAGCCGACCCGGATCAACACGAACGTTAAGACGGCGAGCGTTGTCCCGGCCACGACCGCGACAAGCTCCGGCGTCGGCAATCGCCCCACCTGGTCTATTCGGGGTAGGACCGCTTCGCGAACATCGAACAACGCAGGTCGAACCAGGACAAACAACAACAGCGTTGCGTTTAGATACGTTGCGACGGCGACCTCGTCCGCAAATCTTAGGTCTGCCATCCACACCAACGGCCAGGCCGCGGCACCGATGAGGACAAGACCCGCGAGCCACCACCAGGTGCGGTAACGAACGACCGCCAGACCGCCGGCACTGAGGATGAAAATGTAAGCGAAGAATGCGGCGGATGGCGCGTCGCCCTGAATGAGCGCCGGCGTCACATAGCCGCCGAGCAAACCAAGCACCGCCAGGAATGGCCCCTGTAGCAGCGATAACAGTACTGCTAAGGCGGCGATCCCCGCGAGTAGTACAAATGTCAGGGCGGGCGGAATCATTCCATATAGCTGGAATGCCAGATAGCCGGTGACGAACATCGTGAAAATGCCGGCGCCGGAAACCGCGGCCGGAATATGGGTCGGTTTGATCGCCGCTAGGCTGCGCTCCAGCGGTCGACGACGGAGCCACTCGCCCGCAGCCACGAGGACGCCCCCAAACGCCAAACCAATCACAATTCGGGGGAGCGGCCCCAACAGGTTGCGGTCGGCGAGATAACGCACAAGGAAGAAACCGCCCACCGCCAGTGTCACGCCACCCAGCCACACCAGCCAATTGGAGGTAAGCCTCTCCTCCAGCGCCGGGCGGCGCGGTGGCGGCGCAATGGCTGGCGGCGTGTCTATGGTTTCGTCGGAACCGGACGCCGGGCTGGATGAATCATCGGCCATTGCCGGCTCGGGTGTGGCCGCGGGCTCCGGCTCTGACTCCGGTGCAGCCTGAGGGGTGGGTTCAGGTGCCGGCTGACGCGCGGTGGGTTGCGGAGTTGCGGCCCGTTGTGCCGTCGGCGCGGCGCCAGCGGCCCTCGACCGTGACAGCTCGCCCTGCAACTGTTTGATGGTGCGGTGCAGTTCCCATACCTGGGTCTCAAGCCGCCGCACGCGCGCAAAAGCGGCGATGCCCAACGCGGGTCCGAGCAGGCCATAGGCCACGACGGCCAAGCCGATCGCTATCCAGCCATCCATCAACTGCTATTCGAGCGGCAAGGCGATGACTGGCGCAATAGGGCAAACAGACTATCCGTGGGTTGTTCGAAAACAACACGCGATGCGCCGGATCTAGCTTGGAAGTGCCCATCCCCACTGCCCGCCGACGACGACCAGACCGCGAATTTCTTGACAACTTACCACTATTTGCGGTATATATACTCTGATCTTCCGCATATTGTGGTCATTGTGACCACTCGGCGGAACTGTTGAGACCGACACCTTGGGGAGAGAGATGGCCAGCGCCAAGCAGATTTCCGCGAACCGCCGCAACGCCTTGCGCAGCACCGGGCCGCGCACGGCCGACGGGAAAGCGCGGTCTTCGCGTAATGCGGTGCGCCATGGACTGCGGTCAGCGGACCTGATGCCCGATGCCGCCGAGGCCACGGACTACCACGCCTGGCGGGCTCGCTTTGTCCGAGATATGCGACCGGTCGGGCCGTTGGAGACCGGGCTTGCCGAGCAGGCGGCTATCGCGCTGTGGCGGCTGCACAAGTCGGAGGTCGAGGAGACGGCGATGCTCGCCGCCGCGGCCGAAGAGATCGCCACGCAACGGCCGGAGGACGGCATGGCCGGGCACACGCGGCTGTTGGTCGAGAACCGGGCCTTCGTCAACCTGCCGCGCTACGAGACGGCGCTGGCGCGGGCGTTCGACAAGGCGATTCGCGGTTTCGATAACGCGGTGCGGGCGCGGCGGCGCGGGCGGGTTCCGGAACCCATTTCGTAACGTGTTGAAATAACAGGCAATCGCAGCGCGTTTTTCCAAACGAACCCATTTGTTCCCGGGCGGCGATGCCCTAGGTTAACGCCGGGAGGACAATTCATGTTTGAACGTTATGCGGTGTCGGGCGCCGACTTCGATGGGCCGGTGCTGATCACCGGTGCCGGCGGCTGTATCGGCAGTTGGGCGATTGCGCTGCTGGTGCGGGCCGGGGTGAAGGTCGTGGTCTACGACCTCAGCGAGGACCGCCGGCGGCCGCGGCTGCTGACCGACGATGCCGATCTGGCGAACGTCACGTGGGAAACCGGTGATATTGCCGATACCGCTGGGGTGTCCAAAGTGGTCAACGCCCATGACGTGCAGGCGATCATTCATCTGGCGGCGCTGCAGGTGCCGTTCTGCAAGGCCGATCCGGTGGCCGGCGCGCAGGTCAACGTCGTCGGCACCGTCAACGTGTTGGAAGCGGCTCGGCATGCGGGGCTGAAGCGGGTGGTCTACGCCAGTTCGATCGCTTCGGTCAGTTTTCTGCCGGGGGCGGCGTGGCTCGAGACGTTGTACGGCGCCTACAAGCTCTGCAACGAGCAGACGGCGCGGGTCTATTACCAGGACTGGGGCGTGCCGAGCATCGGTATCCGGCCGGGCGTCGTCTATGGCGTTGCGCGGGACCAGGGGCTGACCTCGAAAACCACCATCGCGCTGCTGGCCGCGGCGGCGGGGCGGCCCTATGCCATTCCGTTCACCGGGCCGGTGTCGGCACTCTACGCCGGCGAGGTGGCGTCGGCGTTTGTGCGGGCGGTGTCGCGGGACCGGGACGAAGCGGCGGTGTTCGACATCAACGGCCGCACGACCTCGGTCGCCGAATGGATCGACATCGTCAAAGGCATCGCGCCGGAGGCCGAGATCAGCATGACCGGCGAGGCCCTGCCCTTCCCGGCCGATCTCTCCGACGAGCCGCTGGTGTCGCACATCGGCGACTACGGACAGGTGCCGCTGGAAGACGGCATGCGGGAGACCTATGCGGCGTTCAAGGATTTGCTGGCGCGGGGCCTGGTGTCCGCGGATTCAATCGCTTAGCCGGATTTCTCGGGGCTGGTTTTCTTCGCATAGGGGTTGTTGAGGGCGTCGACGAGTTGGTGCAGGGCGGCGCGGAGCTGCGTTTCGTCGAGTTGCATCAACACGGCGTCTTCCAGCGCGTCCTGACAGAGCTGTTGGATCTCCGCCAGGTTTTCGCGCAGCACGTCGATCTTTTCCTCGCAGGCCAACGGCTCGCCATCGGGCTGGCGCCAGATGTCCGGTTCGAAGGGTAGTTTGGGCTGCTGTTTCATCGGGGCCGAGTCTACTCACAGGGCCTTAATGGCCAAGTAACAAAATTTCGTCGCCAAAGGTGCCCGGACAAGGGCGGCAATAATCGGCGAGCGGGGGGCTTTCCTATCCTTGCTATTTTTACACAAGCCTTTGAATTTCATTGTGCCTTAAAGGCTTGCCAATAAATCAAAGGGTATTGTTGCGATCGTTGGGAGATCCAAAATGCCCGTGTTCGCCTCGCCCTCCTTCGACAACCACGAGAAGGTGCTGTTCGCCAGCGACGCCGAAACCGGCCTCAAGACGATCATCGCCGTTCACAACACCAACCGCGGCCCCGGGGTCGGCGGCTGCCGGATGTGGCCCTACGAGAGCGATGCGGCGGCGCTGGAAGACGCGCTGCGCCTGTCCCGCGGGATGACCTACAAATCCGCGCTCGCCAATCTGCCGATGGGTGGTGGCAAGTCGGTGATGATCGGCGACCCGCGCACCGAAAAGACGCCGGAATTGCTGCGGGCGATGGGGCGGATCGTCGACAGTCTCGGCGGGCGTTACGTCGTCGCGGAAGATGTCGGCACCACGGTCCAGGACATGGACGTTATCAACGAAACGACGCAACACGTTGCCTGCACCAGCGAAGGCAGCGGCAACCCCTCACCCTATACGGCGAGTGGCGTATTCCACGGCATTCGCGCGGCGGTAGCGTTCGCCATGCGACGCAATGCCGATCTGGAAGGCGTTGCGGTGGCGATTCAAGGCTTGGGACAGGTCGGATACAGCCTCGCCGAGTTCCTGCACGAACAAGGCGCGAAGCTGATCGTCAGCGACATTCATCAGGATCCGATCGACCGCGCGGCCGCCGAGTTCGGCGCAACGCCGATCGCGGCGGACGACATCTATGGCGCGGAAGCCGACGTGTTTGCGCCGTGCGCGCTGGGCGCGATCATCAACGACCACACGCTGCCGCAGATCAAAGCGAAGATCGTCGCCGGTTCGGCTAACAACCAGTTGGCTGAAGACCGGCACGGTGCGGCGCTGGCGGCGCGGGGCATCCTTTACGCGCCGGACTATGTGATCAACGCGGGCGGGATTATCGAAGTCGCCTATGGCGCCAAGGCCGGCCGCGACGAGGACAAGCTGGTGAAGCATGTCGAGGGTATCTACGGCACGCTGACCGACATCTTCGGCCGGGCCGCCACCGAGAACCAGCCGACCAATGTGGTCGCCGACCGGATGGCTGAAGAGCGGTTTCAGGCCGCGGCAACCTAAGCTTTTCCGCCGTTTTCCGAAGAAAGACAGGCAACAGCGTCCATTATTTGGGCTTGCAAGTGAGAGTGATTATCATTATTTGTTCATGATCGTGAATTAGGCTCTCGGCAAATGGAGAGTTGGCGAAGCTGATGTTTGTTTGTGTCTGTCATGCCATCCGCGAGCGCGACGTCGCCGGGGCGATCGATACCGGGGCCCAGTCGATCGGCCAGGTGTATCAGCAGCTCGGCGTGCGTCCGAGTTGCGCGAAGTGCGTCCCGCATATTCGTGACATGACGCGGAGTGCAACGGACCATAGCGATAACGCCGCATGATGATGTGGGCCAGCTTGAAGCCTGAGGTGCGCGCCTTGGCTTTTGAAGTGCTGGCCGGACGGTTCCTGAAACGCACCAAAGCAGGAGCGCCGCGGCGCAACGCCGAGACAACCGATCAACAGAAGTTACAAGTTGTTAGGGGCGATAAGGCGGAGGAGCCGTCAGCCTAAACAGCAACGGTTCTGTCCTGTCGCTGCACCCACCACTTTGCTAGAACGGTTGCTCCTAAACCATTGGAGCGATCATGAAAGTCGACGCGGCGGTCATACCCGCCCTCAACAAGATCCTCAAAAACGAACTGACGGCCATCAATCAGTATTTCCTGCATGCGCGGATGCTGAAGGACTGGGGGCTGAAGCGGCTCGGCGAATACGAATACAAAGAATCCATCGACGAAATGAAACACGCCGACGGACTTATCGAGCGGATTCTGTTTCTCGAAGGCTTGCCCAACCTGCAGGAACTCGGCCGGCTGCGGATCGGCGAGAATGTCGAAGAGATCCTGCAGTGCGATCTGGCGTTGGAGATGGACGCGATCCCCGACCTGCGCGAGGCCATCGCCTTGTGTGAAAAGGTTTCCGACTATGTCAGCCGCGAACTGCTGGAAGACATCCTCGAGTCCGAGGAAGAGCATGTCGATTTTCTGGAGACGAATCTCGGCCTGATCAAACGGGTCGGTTTGCAGAACTACCAGCAATCGCAAATGGAGCACGCCGACTCCTAAACCGGCCTCCCCGTCTTTCGTGAGGGGAACGACCCCCATTTAATCTCGCCTACCTGTTGAAATTGCGAACTATTCTCATTATCGTCCCTGGCTTTCGAGAGGGAGCATCGGGTGACGCGCGAGAACCATTTCGTTTCCGGCATTTATCTGCCGCAGTTGGGGACCGGTGCCGGGATGGCACTCCTGGGGTTTCGGGCCGCGGCGGGCGGCAACACGCAATGTTGTGTCCTACAGCGTTGCTTCAGTACGGCCTTCAGTGGTGACGCCGTCCCGATCCTGAGCGACTTCCACGTCCTGGCCCATATCCTGGGGCAGGAAGGACGGCGGCGGGTGAGCCTGTCGCGGCCCGGCGTCGCGCGGCTGACGCCCGACGAGATTTCAATTGTGGCGATGCTGTCGTCGGCGCAGCGCGGGGACACCTTTGCGCGCGACGCACACTTGTCGTGGCTGTTGGCCCGGCGCCCGGCGCGCGCCTTCTCCCGCATTGTTGAGCAGATTGCCGACCGGTTCGCCTACAGCGGTCTAGAGATCAAGGCACCGCCGTCGGTGATGCATACCAAACGCATGCCGGACACGCCGTTCGTCGTTCAAGCATGCGGACACGCCTAGGCCGGCGGTGCCCGCCCCCTTCCCTTTTCCCTTAACCGCTCGTCACAAGGAGAGCCGAAATGCTCGGTGTCGGAGACAAACTGCCGGACTTCAGCGTAACCGGCGTCAAACCACAGTTCATGCAACATGAAGAAAACGGCCAAAGCGCGTTCGAGCCGATCACGCAAGACAGCTTTGCCGGCAAATGGAAGGTGATCTTCTTTTACCCGAAAGACTTTACCTTCGTTTGTCCAACCGAGATCGCAGCGTTCGCCAAGCTGTCGAGCGCGTTTGCCGACCGTAATGCGGAGGTGCTCGGCGGGTCGACCGACAATGAGTTCGTGAAACTGGCCTGGCGTCGCGACCATCCGGATCTGGCGCGGTTGCCGATCTGGCAGTTTGCGGACACGACCGGCGAGCTGGTCGACGGACTCGGTGTTCGTAACACGGCCGAAGGTGTCGCCTACCGCGCGACGTTTGTCGTCGATCCCGACAACGTCATCCAGCATGTCTACATGACCAACCTGGATGTCGGGCGGAACCCGGAGGATACGCTGCGGGTGCTGGATGCGCTGCAGACCGGGTCGCTTTGCGCCTGCAATCGGCCGGTCGGCGGGGACACACTCTCGATCGCCGCCGAATAACAACGAGCGAAGGCACCGGTTTTTGCAATGTTTGGTTGGCCGCACTTGCGATTGAGAACGATTCGCATTATCAAAGCCACCTTACTCAGAGGAGGCTCCTAGATGGTTCGACAACTCGTTGCCGGCGCCGCGCTGCTCGCCGCCAGTCTCGCGCCCGCCTGGGCAGAGGAACTCACGGTTACGGATTTGGCCGGCCGCGAGGTGACCGTTACGACCCCGATCACCCGCGCGATCCTGGGCGAAGGCCGGCAGATCTACATGCTGGCGACCCTGTTCAAGGACAACCCGATCGAGCGGGTCGTCGGCTGGCGCAACGATTTCCGGCTGTTCGATCACGACACCTATCAGGTTTACTTGGAGAAGTTTCCGGGCATCGCCGAGGTCGAGGAATTCGGCAGCCCCTACGACGGATCATTCAGCGTCGAACAGGCGATTGCCATCGACGCCGATGTGGTGACGTTGCCCCTGGGCAACCTGCGGCAAGCGGAAGAAGCCGGCATTATCGAGAAGCTAGAGACCGTCGGCATCCCGGTCGTGTTCGTCGATTTTCGTGAGCGCCCGTTCGAGAACACCATCCCCAGCATCGCGCTGATGGGCCGGCTGTTCGACAAAGAGGCGTTGGCGCAAGAGGTCACCGACTTCTACACCGCTGAACTGAACCGGGTGTACGCCGCGGCGCGTAAGCTGGAGGTCGACGAGAAGCCGCAGGTCTTCATCGAACGGGCGGCCGGCTGGAACGACGAATGCTGCCGCACCTGGGGCGATGAAAGCCTGGGGATGATGATCGAGCGGGCCGGCGGTCACAATATTGGTGGTGACCTGGTGCCGGGTTCTGTTGGCACGGTGAGCCCGGAGGAAGTGATTGTCCGCGACCCGGATGTCATCATTCTGACCGGTGCGAACTGGACCCAGGCCAACCCCGACGTGACGGCTGTCAGTCTGGGCGCCGGCGCCGACGACGACGCGGCGCAGGAAAACCTGCGCGGGCTGGCGAACCGGCCCGGTTTCGCCGAGTTGCAGGCGGTGAAGAACGGACGGTTCCACAGCATTTGGCACCAGTTCTACAATTCGCCGTACAACTTCGTCGCGCTGCAGGCGATGGCCAAGTGGATCTACCCGGAGGCCTATGCGGACGTCGATCCGGACGAGACCTTTGCCCGATTCCACGAGGCGTTCCTGCCGGTGCCTTACACCGGCGGCTATTGGGCCAGCCTTACCGTACCCACCAACTGACCAGGCTGGAGAGAGTGGGATCGGCCAGGCTGATCCCACTCACCTTAAGAACATGACAGATATTCCCGCCGACCGCGGCGTCGAGCCACAGGACGCCAGCGCCGCCTACGACGGTTTGGTGCAGCGCCGAATCTTGGCCCTGGGTTTCTTGGCGGCCGTTCTTGTCGGCGCCTTCCTGCTGGACATCGGTCTTGGCCCGGCGTCGTACAGTCCGCTGGAAGTGCTGCGGGCGCTGGTGTTCCCGTCGGAGGTCGACGTCTCGCAGCGAGTGATTGTCTGGAGCATTCGGCTGCCGATTGCGCTGATGGCCATTACGGTCGGCGCGGCGTTGGCCGTGGCCGGCGCGGAGATGCAGACGATCCTCAACAATCCATTGGCCAGCCCGTTTACGCTCGGCATTTCGGCCGCCGCCAGCTTCGGTGCGGCACTGGCGATCGTACTCGATTTTTCGATCCTGCCGGTTGCGCTCGACCTGGTGGTGACCGCGAACGCGTTCGTGTTCGCGATGCTGGCGTCGATCATCATCTACGCGCTGAGCCGATTGCGTGACGTGACTACCGAAACCCTGATCCTGCTGGGTATCGCTCTGGTCTTCACCTTCAATGCGCTGCTGGCACTGCTGCAGTATCTGGCGTCGGAGCAAGCCTTGCAGGAGGTGGTGTTCTGGACGCTCGGCAGTCTGGGCAAGGCCACCTGGCCGAAGGTGTTCGTGGCGGGTGGCACACTGGCGCTGCTGATCCCGATCCTGTTGACCCAGTCCTGGCAACTGACGGCGTTACGGCTGGGGGATGATCAAGCGCGGGGCCTGGGGATCGACGCGGACGGGCTGCGGCTGCGCATCTTGGCGCTGGTCTCCGTCCTGTCCGCAGTGGCGGTTGCGTTTGTCGGGACAATCGGTTTCATCGGCCTGGTCGGGCCGCATATCGCCCGCATCCTGGTCGGCGAGGATCACCGGTACTTCCTGCCGGGATCGGCGCTGGCCGGCGCGGCGTTGTTGGCGGCAACGTCAGTTGTCTCGAAGACACTGATCCCCGGCGTCATTTTCCCGATCGGCATCATCACGGCGCTGGTCGGCGTCCCGGTCTTTATCACAATGATTCTCACCCGGCGCAGGCAGTCCTTCCAATGACCCTTGAGCTTCGCGACATCACCTTTGCCTATGGCAAGACGCGCGTGTTGAAAGGCATCTCACTCGGCGACTTGCGGCCCGGCTCCCTCACCGCGCTGATCGGTCCGAACGCTGCGGGCAAGTCGACCTTGCTGAAGTGCATGGTCGGGCTGCTGAAGGCGTCCGGAGAGATCCGGCTGAACGATCGGACAGTGACTGAGATGAGCCGGCGTGACCGGGTGCGCAGCTTCGGCTACCTGCCGCAGGTGCACCATGGGGCCGCGGTGCTAACGGCGTTCGAGGCCGTGCTGCTGGCGGTCAAACAGGGGGAGTCGTGGCGCGTTACCCATGACGACCAAAGCGTCGTCAGTGAGACACTGGCACTGGTGGGTATCCAACACCTGGCCCTGCGTTACCTCGACGAACTGAGTGGTGGACAGCGCCAACTGGTGTCACTGGCGCAAGCGTTGGTCCGCCGCCCCCGGGTGCTGCTGCTGGACGAACCGACCAGTGCGTTGGACCTACGCAATCAGCTTGAGGTGTTCGCACTGCTGCGGACGATGGCACGGCTGCGGCATCTGATCATCGTGATGGCGGTGCACGACCTGAACATGGCGGCGCGGTTCGCCGACCGGGTGGTGTTGCTGCGTGATGGTGCGGTGGCGACGGACGGCCCGCCTGAAGGGGTGCTGCGGCCCGACAGACTACGCGACGTCTACGGCATTGAGGCACATGTGGCGATCGGCGGCGACGGCGTGCCGGTGGTGCAACCGCTAAAGTCGCTTCGCGAGCCGGTGGCCGCCGCCGCGGCGTGACATGCTGGAAC
>JANQOE010000025.1 GCA_028279245.1 Alphaproteobacteria bacterium | reverse complement strand
CATGCTGGAACACATCGAAGTGCTGTGCGACCGCCGACGCCAGTTAGAGACCGAGTTAGAGGCCGCGCTAGATCAAGGCGACGCTGCCAGCGCCGACGCGCTGCGCCTGCAGCTTGAGGCGTTGGACAAGCAGATCGACGAAGCGACGCGCAGCGCTCAGCACTAGTGGGGCCGGCGCATCACGTGACCGCGCAACTTCGCAGCGTATGCCCGGATGCTGAGCGCATGGAAGAATCCGAACGGCGTGCCGAACCCGGCCTCGGTCAGGATTGTGCAGAGCCGCCACACGGACACCGGATGTTGTTCGCCACGCACGCGCCGCATCATGCGATCGGCCTCCGACTCCGAAAGCCCATTTGCCAGCGCCCAGTCGCGCCAACTGGCTTCGGCGAGATCGCGATCCATCGCCTCGCCGAAGGTGTAGTCGGCGGTGATTAGTGTGCCCTCCGGCCGGAGGCGCCACGCGATGCCGTCATAGAAATCGTCCTTGGCGCCCGTATCGGGCAGGAACTGCGCCACCAGGACGCTGGTCGCTGCATCGTACGCCGGCGTCAGCGGTAGGTCACAGACATGGCCGACGCTGAAACGGACCCGGTCGGCAAGGCCGGCAACCTGCACACGCTCCTTCGCGACCTGGTGCATTTCCGGCGAAGGGTCGACCGCGGTGAAATGCCAGCCCGGATTCCGCCGCCCGAGTTCGAGGATTTCCGTGCCGGTGCCAGAGCCGACAACGAGGATGTCGGCCTGACTGCCCAACATCGACTGCAGAATAGCGCCGATTGCGGCATGCAACGTGTCGTAGCCCGGAATCACGCGACGAATGCGCGTTTCGTATTGCTGGGCCCGAACTGTCCCGAACTGGGCTACATCGGCGCTTTTGCGCAGAACTCTCATACCCGGCCTGGAAAGGATGGGTGTCGTGCCGAAACACGACACCCGGACCTTTGGGAAGGTGCCAAACGCACCGTAAAGTGCGAATGCGAATTATTCTTAACTGATCTGAATCAATGCGTCAATATCTGGTGAGAATAAATATCAATTGCATATCAGCAGCATTGCGAGTAGTTCTCGTTTTCTGAATGATAATCACCGCACAGGGACAGTCCTGAAATGAAGTTCGTAAGGTCCGCCGCGGCCATCTTGGCGCTCGGAATCGCTTTCCCCGCGACTGCCGCCGAAGAGGTCAACGTCTATTCCTACCGGCAACCTTTTCTGATCCAGCCGATGTTCGACGCGTTCACCCGCGAGACCGGCATCGACGTGAATGTCGTGTTCGCCAACAAGGGGTTGGTCGAACGGCTCCAGCAAGAGGGCGCCAACAGCCCGGCCGATTTGATCTTCACTGTCGACATCGGGCGGCTGCAGGCCGCCTACGATGGTGGCGTGACCCAATCCATCGAAACCGACGCGCTGCTGGCGAACATTCCGGAAGCCATGCGCGACCCCGAAGGCCACTGGTTCGGCCTGACCAAGCGCGCCAGGCTGATCTACGCCTCGAAGGATCGGGTGGAGCCCGGCGAAATCACCTCCTACGAGGATCTGGCCGATCCGAAATGGGCGGGGCGCATCTGCACCCGGTCCGGCAGCCACGTCTACCAGATCGCCCTGCTCGCGGCGTACACCGCGCACTATGGCGAGGAAGCGGCTGAACAGTGGCTGCAAGGCGTGAAGTCCAACCTGGCGCGGAAGCCGGAAGGCAATGACCGTGCCCAGGTGAAGGCCATCATGGAAGGCCAATGCGACCTGTCGATTGGCAACAACTACTATTTCGGCCTGATGTCGCATAACGAAGAACAGTCCGCATGGGCCCAGGCGGTGAACCCGGTGTTCGCGTCGTTCAATGGTGGCGGCACACACGTCAACATCAGCGGCATGGCGCTGACCAAGGCGTCGCCGAACAAGGACAATGCCGTCAAGCTGATGGAGTTCCTGGCGAGCGATCTGGCCCAGCAGATGTATGCCGAGCAGAACTTCGAGTACCCGATCAAGGCCGATGTGCCGACCTCCGGTTTCTTGAAGTCGCTGGGCTCCTTCGAAGAGGACAAGCTGGACCTGGCGGTGATTGCCGACAACCGGGCGACAGCGCAGAAGATTGTCGACCGCGTGGGGTATGACGAGTAGTACTTCCCACCAACAGACGAACGACGACATGGCCGGCCCCCCGGGGCCGGTCATTCTATTGTTGGCCCTACCCTTATGACTTCGCGTTCCAACAGGATCTGGATGGCCGGGGCGGCGCTGGCGGCGGCGATTGTCGTGCTGCCGGTGCTGTCGGTGCTGTGGCTGGCGCTCAATCCATCCGAGAACATCTGGCCGCACCTGGCGTCGACCGTGCTGCCACGGCAGATCAAGAACACCGCCATCCTGCTGGCCGGGAATACGGTCGGGGTGGTGGTGTTGGGGGTCAGCACGGCGTGGCTGGTGACGATGTGCCGGTTCCCGGGCCGGCTGGTGTTCCAGTGGGCGCTGCTGTTGCCGTTGGCCATGCCGGCCTACATCACCGCCTTCGTCTACACCGACCTGCTGGAGTTCGCCGGGCCGGTGCAGAAGGGTCTGCGCGAGGTGTTCGGCTGGGAGCGGCCGGCAGACTATTGGTTCCCGCCGATCCGCAGTGTGGGCGGGGCGATCTTCGTCATGTCGTTCGTGCTGTACCCGTATGTGTATCTGCTGGCGCGGGCGACGTTCCTCGAACAGTCGGTGTGCGTCCTGGAGGCAGGGCGGGTCCTGGGCCGGAACGCGTGGCAGAGTTTCTTGAAGATCGCGCTGCCGTTGGCGCGCCCGGCGGTGGTCGCCGGGACGGCGCTGGCGCTGATGGAAACGCTGAACGATTTCGGCACGGTCGACTTCTTCGGCGTCAACACGCTGACGCGCGGGGTGTTCAATGTGTGGCTGCACATGGGGAACACCGGGGGCGCCGCGCAGATCGCGCTGGTGCTGCTGAGCGTCGTCATCATTCTGCTGTTTCTGGAGCGGCAGGCGCGGCAGCGGCGGCGCTACCACCACACCAGCGCGCGGTACCGGCCCCTGCCCGGCTACACGCTGACGGGCTGGCGGCAGGTCGGAGCCATCGTGCTGTGCGCCCTGCCAATCGTCATCGGTTTTCTGGTGCCGGCGGCGGTCCTCGCAAGAAACGCGATCAACCATTTCGGCGACTCCTGGAACGCCGACTTCTTTGAATTCACGCGCAACAGTCTGACGCTGTCGGTGCTGGCGGCGGTGTTTGCGGTGACGGTGGCGGCGTTCCTCGCCTATGCCCAGCGCTTGAGCAAGAGCCGCGGGGTGCTGCTCGGCATGCGTATTGCCAGCGTCGGTTACGCGGTGCCGGGCACGGTCCTAGCGATCGGCGTGCTAATCCCGTTTGCCGCGTTCGACAACGCGCTCGACGCGTTCATGCGCGAGACCTTCGGGCGGTCGACCGGCCTGCTCCTGACCGGCACGGTGTTCGCCATCGTCTTCGCCTATGTGGTGCGGTTCCTGGCGGTGGCGTTGGGGGCGGTCGAAGCGAGCCTGGGCCGGGTGCAGCCGAGTGTCGAAATGGCGGCGCGGACACTGGGCAACACACCGTGGCAAACACTGTGGCGGGTGCACTTCCCGCTGATCCGCGGCAGCCTGCTGGCGGGTGGCACGATCGTCTTCGTCGATAGCATGAAAGAGCTGCCGGCGACGCTGATCCTGCGACCGTTCAACTTCGACACGCTGGCGACCCACGTGTTCCAGTTCGCGTCGTTCGAGCTGTTCGAGCAGGCGTCATTGGCGGCCCTAACGATTGTCGCCGCGGGGGTGATCCCGGTGGTGCTGTTGAGCCGGGCGATCGCCTTGTCGCGGCCTGGTGCGCGGCAGGCGCATGGGGCGCAGTGGGTGGCGGAGACCGCGTAGTGGCGGCGGGTGGCGTCGCTCGTCCGTCATTGCGAGCGTAGCGAAGCAATCCAGCTACCGGCACGGCCACATGCTGGATCGCCACGGCGCCTTGCGCCTCGCGATGACGGCTCAAACACTGTCATCCCGGGCTTGACCCGGGATCCATCTAAACGATCGTGCGGGCTTCAACATGGATCCCGGCTCAAGGCCGGGATGACAGATTGAGGGCTTGATTGCCGTTCCGTTTGCCGGGCTGGTTCTGAGTGCACACGGCTTGCGCCGTTCCCCCACCCTAACCCTCCCCCGCAAGGGGGGAGGGAATCACTAGGCCGTTGTGCGTCGCTCCCTCCCCCTTGAGGGGGGAGGGTTGGGGTGGGGTGCTCTACGCCTCGGCGGTGGCTTCGAGGCGGTCGCCTTGGACGATGAGGCCGAGGACTTCGTCTTCCGTGGTGTCCTTGATGTAGCGCTCACCGACGATGCGGCCGCGTTTGAGGACGGTGACCCGGTCGCCGACTTCGAAGATGTCTTGCAGACGATGGCTGATGATGATCTGGGCGACGCCTTGCGCCTTCAGTTCGGCCATGGTTTCGAGCAGGCGGTTGGTCGCCATGACGGACAGGTTGGCGGTGGGCTCGTCGAGGATGATGACCTTTGGGTCGAAGCTGATGGCGCGGGCGATGGCCACCGACTGCTGGCGGCCGCCGGAGAGGCTCTCGACGCGTTGGCGCACCGAGTTCACGTCGACCTTCAGGCGTTTGAGCACCCGGTCGGCGTCGTCTTCCATCTTCTTGCGGTCGATGAAAATGCCTTTGCGGGGCCAGCGGCCGAGGAACATGTTCGAGGCGACGTCGATGTTCCCGCACAGGGCAAAGTCCTGATAGATCATCTCGATGCCGCGGTCGCGGGACTCGTGAGGGCTTTTGAAGTGCACATCTTCGCCGGCGACGCGGATGTCGCCGGTGTCACGCTGATAGGCGCCGGAGAGCACCTTCATCAGGGTCGACTTGCCGGCGGAGTTGTCGCCGACCAAACCGAGGATCTCACCCGGCATCAGATGGAAGTCGACGGCCTGCAGCGCGCGGATCGCGCCGAAACTCTTGTTGATGCCGCGCATCTCGATGATCGGCGTTTGGTTGGTCATGACGCTGACTCCGTTTGCTTGCCCCTTAGGCGCATGCGCAAGCGCAACAACAGTTTCTCCTGGCGCAGCCAAATGTCCGAGAGGACGGCGAGGATTAGGATGCTGCCGATCCAGACGTTCACCCAATTCTGCGGCATGACGAAGGAACGGCCGTCGGACGTGATCACTTGCAGCGACAACAAGGCGCGCACCAAGGTGATCACCGCGGCGCCGGCCAGGGCGCCGACCACCGAACCGTAGCCACCGAAGATGCTGCCGCCGCCGATGATGACCGAGGCGATCACATCAAGTTCGCGCAGGACGCCGGCCTGCGGGGTGAAGGAGCGGAAGAACGCGATGTTCACTAGGCCCGCAAGCGATGCGCACATGCCGGAGAAGGTGAGACTCAGGAAACGCACGCGGTCGGTGTTGATGCCGGCATAGTCGGCGGCGCGGCGGTTGCCGCCGGTCGCCTTCACCATGTAGCCGAAGGGCGTGCGCCACAGAATCACGCCGAAGACAATGGCCAGCACGAACAGCACCAGGGTCTGGGCGCTGATGGCGTTGAACAGGTTGAACCAGAAGGTGCCCGGTGTCGGTTCGATACCGTAGAAGCGCAGCGTCTCGATCACCTTGCGGCCGATCAGGTTATAGCTTTCGGGGAACTGGCTCAGCTGCCGGCCGGCGACAAACCAGGCGGCGAAACCGCGCGCCATGTAGAACATGCCGAGGGTCGCGACGAACGCCGGCAGGCGCGCCTTGGTCGCCAGGAAGCCGTTGATCATGCCGGCGAACGTTCCCAGCGCAAACGCGGTGACCGCGGCGGTGGCGGGGTCTGCGCCCATCTTCTTCATCATGAAGGCCGCAGTCGCGCCTGACAGTGCGAGGATCGCGCCGACCGACAAGTCGATGTCGCCGTTGCCGATGACGTAGGCCATACCGACGGCCATCAGGCCGATCTCGGTGAAGGCCAGTAACAGATTGAACGTGTTGTCGAGGCCGGCCCAGAAGTCCGGCCGCAGGATGAACCCGGCTAGCCACAACAGGATCATGAAAGAGACGGCGGCCACCTCGCGGTAGGTGAGCAGTTTGCGCAGGCCGGTGGCATGAACTTCGCTGGCGGCCAGACTGCTGCCGTGGGTGCCGGTGGTGGCAATGGCCACACCGTCGGCATTCACCAGGGGCGGCGGCAGTCCGCGCAGCCGAGCGACGATCCGCGCTATCAGCCGGCGGCGGACGACCCAGGGTTCGATCAGCACGGCGGCGATCAGAATCATGCCGAGGAAGGCCGGCACGGCACCGGGCGGCATCTGCGCCATTGCCTGGACGACAATGTCCTCGCCGCCGATCTTGACGATGCGGGTCGTCGGGATGCCTTCGCGCAAGACCTTGTCGATTAGCACGACGAGAATTGCGCCGAGCACCGAGCCAATCACCCGGCCCCGGCCGCCGAGGATGCTCGCGCCGCCGACGATGACAGAGGCGATGACAATGAGCTCGGCGCCGAAACCGTCCTGACTCGTTACGCCCTTCGACTGGCCGACCACCATCATGCCGGCGAGGAAGGCGCAGAAGGACGAGAATAGGAATCCGCGGATGCGCACGAAGTGGGTGTTGATACCGGCGTAATTGGCGGCGGTGGCGTTGCCGCCGGTGGCGTAGGTCTCGTAACCCCAGCGGGTCTTGGCGAGGATGACGCCGCCGATCAGGGCGATGACGACCATCACCAGGATCTGATTGCTGAAACCGAGGGCGTTGGTGTCGCCGATGGTGAAGAGCAGGTGCTGCTCCGCCTTCTCCGTGTAGGCGATATTGCGCCCCTTGGTCAGGCCTAGGACCAAGCCGCGTCCCATGAACAGCATCGTTAGCGTGGCGATGAAGGCCGGGACGCGCAGATAAGTGACAAGAATGCCGTTGGTGAGACCGATGCCGAGGCCGACGCCCAAGGCGATCAGCATCGAGACCCAGGGGCCCATGTCGTTGAACTGGGGCGCGAACATCAACGAGAAGACCGACGAGGTCAGCGCGACGGTAGAACCGACCGACAGGTCGAGATCCTTGTTGACGATGACAAATGTCATGCCGACGGCGATCACACCGAAACGCGAGGCGTCGCGCAGGATGCTCAGCAACGCATCGGCGCTGCCGAAGAAACGCGGATTGGCCCAGACACCGATCAGATACAGCGCCACCATGAAGACGATCAGGCCGAATTCCCAACTGCCGAAGATCGCCCTTAACGGACTGTGGGACCGAACCGCGCCGGGGCGCGGGTCATCCAGCGTCGTAGTGGCCATGTCCCCCCGATGGCAAGAGGCGGCTGTGCCGCCCTTACGGCTAGTCTAGACGCAAAAAAGGGCGGCGGCAGGAAAATGCCGCCGCCCCGTCATTTGCATGTCGCCGGCTAGTTCTCGAAGCGCTTGCCGACGGTCTCGACGTTGCTGGAGTCAATCAGCTGCGCCTTGGTGTCCAGGTCGGCCGCGGTCACACCACGGTCGATCTGCAGGTACAGCTGCATGACCGGCCAGAAGCCTTGCAAGAACGGCTGTTGCCCGAGCGAGCCGTCGAGATTGCCGGCACGGATGCCGTCAAGCTGTTTCGGCCCGAGGTCGAAGCCGTAGGAGCAAACTTCTTCGCCGATGCCGAGCTGGGCCACGGCGTCGACAATGGCTGGCGTTACGAAGCCGTTGTTGCCCATGACGCCAACGACATCCCCGCGCGACTCAATCAGGCTGACGATCGAGTTGACGATGTTGTTCGCATCGACGTCGATGCCGATATTCTCCGGCCCGGCGTCAACCGTGAAGTCGCCGAGGCGGCCGGCATCGTTGAGCGTCTTCACCGCGGCTTCGAAGGAGGCCGTGACACGGCGGTTGACCTCGACATTGCCGAGGGTCGTCGTGCTGGGGAAGATGATGCTGCCGGTCTTGCCGGAATCCATCACGCACTGGGCCATCGCCTCACCGCCGATCGCGGCGGCCGAGGAATCCTGGCCGGTGTGGCTGATTTGGTTACGGCTGCGAATGGTCGGATCGAAGCTGTTGGTGGTGGCGACCGGAATGCCGATCTCCTCGGCGCGGGCGACCAGGTCATCATAGGCGCCGACCTGCGGGGTGGTCATGATCAGACCGTCGAGAGTCGGGTCCTGCATGATCTGATTGAGGATTTCGAGTTCCCGCGGGATGTCATCGACCGGGGCTTCCGAGCCGAGCATCAGCAGGTTCACGCCGAGCATGTCGGCGGCCACCTTGGCACCGGTGTAGGTCGGGTCGAAGAACCCGTTGCCGGCGGTGTGGGTGACGATGGCGAAGGTCAGCACACCGTCGTTCGACCTATGGTTCTTGGTATCCGGCGCTTCTTGCGCGGCTTCGTCGAAGCTGTAGCCGCCGGCAGCGCGGTCAACCGCACCGGTGGTTTGGGCAAACGCTTGGCCGGCTACCGATGCCGCCAAGATCGAAACACCGGTCAACAGAGCGTATCTCATCTAGTTCCTCCCTTGAGTGTTCTGTACGGCCCTTGTTTGCAGGCCGCAAAGACAAGCGAGAGGTACGCTAGGGGAATTTGTATGATTTATCCAGCGCGTTTTGGCGGTGAGTTCTGCAACTAAAGTTGGTGCCTTACGACCTAGTCGCCGGCGAGCGGCATTGCTGACTGTTGCGCGGATAGCGGGCTGGTGGAGCGGCGCACGACAAGCTCCGTCTCGATGATGTGGAGACCGGTGTGGCGGCGGGTGCCGAACAAAAGTTCCGCCGCTTGCTCGCCTTTCTCGACCAACGGCTGGCGGACCGTAGTGAGCGGCGGCGCCGCTTCCGCCGCGGCCGGCAAGTCGTCGAAGCCCGCGATGGACACATCCTCGGGTACCCGCAATCCCATTTCACGCGCCGCACGCAGCGCGCCAAGGGCCATCCGGTCGGTCATGGCGAGGATGGCTGTCGGTTGAGGATCGAGACTCAATAGGTTCAACGCCGCGGCACGGCCAGCATCCTCGTGGTTGTCCGGCCGCTCGTCGATCGGGATGGTCAACGGATCGAGGCCGGCCGCCGCCGCGGCGTCGAGGTAACCGCCGATACGGTCTGCGCACACCGCGTAGGAGATGGCGGCCCGGCGGGCCCGGTCGACAAAACCGGAATGCTCCCCCATCGCACTGAGGCGCGGCACGATGATCGCCAACCGCCGGTGCCCATGGTCGATCACGTGTTCGGCAATGGACCTGGCGCCGGCCCGGTCATCGACGCGGACGGCCGTGACGCCCGGGACACCGGACCGGTCGACGGTGACGACCGGCAGGTTCCGGTCAAAGACCTGGGAGACGACATCTTCCGACGGCGTCGTGTAGACAATGAAGCCATCGACCAGCGCTTCGCGGACAGTGGTCTGCGCCGCCCCCTGATCGGTCGTCGGGATAATCAGCAAGCTGCAGCCGGCAGCTTCGCAGGCTCGGCCCACGCCGTGCAGGAACAGTATGGCCGCGTGGTCACTGAAGGCATAAGGCAGGGTGTCGCCGAACACCACGCCGATGGCGCCGATCCGCCCGGTCCGCAGCTTGCGGGCCATCGGGTTGGGCCCGTGGTAGCCGAGACCGCGGGCGATATCCAAGATCCGGTCGCGGGCGGCGCCGGATAACTGATCCGGCCGGTTGAAGGCGTTGGAGACCGTGGTGCGCGAAACACCCGCGGCCCGCGCGACATCGCGGAGGGTCGGCGATTTCTTGGCGTCAGGCCCGGTCATCTTGATGCATTCAGTATAGTCATTACGCGGAACGTAATCTGAAGGCACTATTGTTTCAACAATTGGCCCGGTCCGGTTCTCTTAGCCTCGCCCTTCTGCGGATTGTTTCTTGACCGATCAAGACACCCCTTTTACCATTGATTTGCCAAGTTGCACAGGCAACGGTTGCGGGTGGGGTGTGGTTGTCGTCCCGCCAAACGAATTAAAGCTTGCAGGAGGAACTCACCGAGATGCGAAACCGTTATCTTCCGCTAGGTACTGCCGCCGCCGCTGCCGTATTGGTGGCCGGGGCCGCACACGCTGAGACGGTCACCGTTTTTGGCCCCTGGCTTGGGCCTGACCAGGCAAATGTCGAAGTCATTCTGAACGGGTTCGCGGAAGCGTCGGGTCATGACGTCCGCTACGTTGGTTCGGACAGTATGGAGCAGCAGATCGTCGTCGATGCCGAGGCCGGTTCAGCGCCCAATATAGCGGTGTTCCCGCAGCCGGGTCTGGCAGCCGACATGGCGTCGCGCGGCTTCTTGACGCCGCTTGCCGACGGTACTGGCGACTGGGTGCGCGAAAACTACGCCGCGGGCCAGTCCTGGGTCGACCTCGGTACCTATGCCGACGCCGACGGCGCCGATCAGCTGTTTGGCTTCTTCTACAAAGTCGACGTCAAATCGCTGGTCTGGTACTCACCGGAGAACTTCGAGGATGCCGGCTACGACATCCCGGAGACCATGGAGGAGTTGATTGCGCTGAGCGATCAGATCGTCGCCGATGGTGAGACCCCATGGTGCATTGGTCTGGGCTCCGGTGGCGCGACCGGCTGGCCGGCGACAGACTGGGTTGAAGACATATTGCTGCGCACCCAGGATCCGTCTGTCTACGACCAGTGGGTGACCAATGAAATCGCGTTTGACGACGAACGCATTGTTGCCGCGATCGAGGGTTTCGGCACGTTCGCCCGCAACGACGACTACGTCGCCGGCGGGGCAGGGGTGGTCGCTTCAACGGACTTCCGCGACAGCCCGAAAGGTCTCTTCAGCAGTCCGCCGCAGTGCTACATGCACCGCCAGGCTTCGTTCATCCCGGCGTTCTTCCCGGACGGAACCGTGGTCGGTGAAGATGCCGACTTCTTCTACTTCCCGGCTTTCGAGGCCGAGGATCTCGGGGCCCCGGTGCTTGGTGCCGGCACGCTATGGGCCATCACCAACGACAGCCAGGGCGCGCATGACCTGATCGCCTATCTGCAAACGACCGAAGCGCATGAAGCGTGGATGGGCCTCGGCGGTTTCCTGACACCGCATAAGGGCGTGAACCCGGACGCGTTCGGCGACCCGGTGTTGCGTAAGATGAACGACATCCTGCTTGCCGCGACCACCTTCCGGTTTGACGGGTCCGACCTGATGCCGGGCGGTGTCGGTGCCGGAACCTTCTGGACCGGCATGGTCGACTATGCAGGCGGGAAGGACGCGGCGGACGTAGCTGCTGAAATCCAAGAGTCCTGGGACGCTCTGAAGTAATCCAAGGGACCGCCTAAGGCGGCGTGGCAGGGGGCCGCGCCGCCGGCGGCTACGTCAAACGCATAACTTCCGGGGGAGGGAAGAATGCATCCTGCGCTACAGGGTCTGCTGACGATCGTTATCGGGGTGAGTGCCTGTATCGGCTACTTCTACTTCTCCAACCAGTTTCTCGACAGAGTTCTGTTCCCGGCGAAGGGCCCCCAAGCCGGCCGTAACATCAACCGGGCCAACCAGATCCGGCCCTGGCTGTTCCTGTTTCCGGCCATCCTGGCCCTGGGTTTGTACCTCGCCTATCCGGTCTTCGAGACGCTGCGGCTGTCGCTGACCGACCGCGACGCCGGCGGTGCGTTCGTCGGGCTGGCCAACTATCAGCAAATGTTCGGCGAGTCGAAGTTTTGGGAAGCGTTGCGCAACAATATGCTCTGGCTGATCATCGTGCCGGCGGCGTCCACGGCCTTCGGGCTGTTGGTGGCGCAAGTGACGGATCGGATCGCCTGGGGCAGCGTGGCCAAGTCGCTGATCTTCATGCCGATGGCGATTTCTTTCGTGGGCGCCTCGGTGATCTTCAAACTGATCTACGACACCCGGCCGGTCGACACCGCGCAGATCGGCATCATGAACGCGGTGTGGCTGCAGTTCGAAGGCGGGTTCGGATCATTTCTGTTTCTCCGTATTCTGCCGGTGCTGATGTTGCTCAGCTTTACGGCCATCGTCGCCTACGCCGGCTATGTCATCGGGCGGCCATTGTGGAGCGACGCCTATCGCGCCGGTGGCGGGGCGATGAAGGCCGGCCGCGCGGTCGTGGTGCTGGTGGCTGCCTGGCTCGCGTTGCTGGCGCTGCGGAACGTCATCGACGTCATGACAATGACGTTTCCCTATGGCGAGCCGCAGACCTGGCTGACCATTCCGTTCTTCAACAGCTTCCTGCTGATGGTCGTGCTGATCTGGATTCAGACCGGGTTTGCGATGGTCATTCTGTCGGCGGCGTTGCGCGGGATACCGGAGGAGACGATCGAGGCGGCGATTATCGACGGCGCCAACCCGTTCCAGGTCTTCTTCTCGATCAAAGTGCCACAGATCATCGGCACCATCGTGGTGGTCTGGACGACGATCACGCTGATCGTGCTGAAGGTGTTCGACATCGTCTTCGCCATGACCAACGGTCAATGGGAGACGCAGGTTCTGGCGAACTACATGTTCGACAAACTGTTCCGAGCAAATGATTGGGGCGTCGGTTCGGCCAGCGCCATCATGATCATGCTGCTCGTCACGCCGATTCTGGTTTGGAACGTCTACAACGCCCGCAAGGAGATGGCGTGATGGAAAACATTGCGGGTACCAAGTCGAGCCTAACCTGGGTGGTTCACATCACCACGGTTGCTTTGGTGGTGTTGTGGCTGTTCCCAACCGTCGGCTTGCTCGTGTCGTCGTTTCGCACCGCCGATCAAATCACCGGCTCCGGCTGGTGGGCGGCTCTGTTCACGACTGAACAGAACGAAGTACTGCGCGCCGCCGATCCCGATGAATCCCGGGTCGCCGACGGTCCGGTGTACGTGGTCAGCGGCAACATCTTTACCGACAACGACTCACCGTTGGACAAACAGATCCTCGTCTGGGGCACCTCCTCCCGCGACATTGCCGCCTATCAGCCGGGCGAGACCGCGGATCTGGGCGACGGCGAGAGCGTCACGGTCCAGGCGAACGGCGATTACGAATGGCGCGGCAACGAGGAGCAGATCTCCGGCCGCGGGCAGCGCGTGTTTGTCACCGCGGAGGCGCCGCCGGAATTCACCATCCAGAACTATGTGACGATCCTGACCGGCGGTTCGACGACCGACAATATGAGCAAGGCGTTCTTCAACACGCTGACGGTGACCATTCCGGCGACGATCATTCCGATCGTTGTCGCGGCCTTTGCGGCCTACGCGCTGGCGTGGATGGAGTTCCCGGGGCGAGCCCTGCTGATTGCCATGGTGGTCGGATTGTTGGTGGTGCCGCTGCAGTTGGCGTTGATACCGCTGCTGAAACTCCATCTGGGGCTGGGCATCGGCAAGGGCTTCCTGGGAGTCTGGCTGGCGCATACCGGGTTCGGGATGCCACTCGCGGTCTATCTGTTACGCAACTACATGGTTGGGCTGCCGCGCGACATCATCGAAAACGCGAAGGTCGACGGCGCGACGGAGTTCCAGATCTTCACCAAGATCATCCTGCCGCTGTCGTTCCCGGCGTTGGCGTCGTTCGCGATCTTTCAGTTTCTATGGACCTGGAACGACCTGCTGGTCGCCAAGGTGTTTCTGATCGATGCGACCGGCGAGACTACGGTCATGACCAACCAGATTGTGGAACTGCTGGGAACGCGAGGCGGCAACTGGGAGATCCTGGCAACCGCCGGCTTCGTTTCCATCGCGGTGCCGCTGGTCGTGTTCTTCCTGATGCAAAGATACTTGGTGCGCGGCCTGCTGGCAGGCTCTGTGAAATAGATATCGTTCATAATATCCGGACGGACAAAGAACATGGCGACTCTCAACCTCACGAATATCGACAAAACCTACGGTGGCAAATCCAGCGTCAATGTTCTGCACGACATCAATCTGGATATCGACACCGGCGAGTTGATCGTGTTCGTCGGTCCGTCGGGATGCGGCAAGTCCACCCTGCTGCGGATGATCGCCGGTCTTGAGAAGATTACCGGCGGCGAACTGAAGATCGACGGCACGGTGGTCAACGACGTGCCGCCGGCGCAGCGCGGCATCGCCATGGTCTTTCAGTCCTACGCGCTGTATCCGCACATGACGGTGCGCGACAACATGGCCTTCGCCTTGAGACTGGCGAAGAAGACGCCGCAGGAAATCGACGAGGCCATCAACAACGCGGCGGAAAAGCTGCAGTTGAGTGAGTATCTCGACCGTCTGCCAAAGGCTCTCTCGGGCGGTCAGCGGCAACGTGTCGCGATCGGCCGGTCGATTGTGCGTGACCCGAAGGTCTATCTGTTCGACGAGCCGCTCTCGAACCTCGATGCGGCGCTGCGCGTGGCGACGCGGATCGAGATCGCGCAGCTCAAGGAATCCATGCCCGATAGCACGATGATCTACGTGACCCACGATCAGGTGGAGGCCATGACCTTGGCGAGCCGCATCGTGGTGCTGGCGAACCGGGGGATCGCCCAGGTCGGGACACCGCTGGAACTCTATGAGCGTCCGGAGAATGAGTTCGTCGCCCAGTTCATCGGGTCACCCGCCATGAACCTGTTGCCGGGTGAGGTCGTGGCGACTGGGCCGCAAACAACGATCAAACTCGCTGCCGGCGGCTCGATCGTTTCCGCCGCGCCGACCAAGGACGCCGATAAGGGGTTGAAGGTCAACATCGGTATCCGCCCCGAAGACATGGTCACGACCTCCGACGACAGCTTTGCTTTCGAAGGCAGAGTCAAAATGACGGAAGCCTTGGGTGAAGTTACGCTGCTCTATTTTGATAAAGTAGGGGACAACGACACGGTGCTTGCAAAGCTACCAGGCATTCACCGCGATGTGCGCGGAACGACAGTGCGGATGTCCGCGGTGCCGGAAAAAGTGCAGGTCTTCCACAACGGCAAATCGCTCCACTACCGCTAACCGCCCGCCGACCGGGGAGGAAGTGGATGGAGGCGCACCGCGATGCCCGAATCGTCGTGGCGGGATGGTTAGAGGACTGAGGGTGGCGCCATGGAAGGACGGGTGGCAGAGCTAGACCCGTCGCGCCGCCCCGACCGAGTGGATTGGTGGCGCGGTGCGGTGATCTACCAGATCTATCCGCGCAGCTTTCAGGATAGCAACGGCGATGGAATCGGCGATCTAGCAGGCATCACCAGCCGGTTGGACTATGTCGCCGATTTGGGCGTCGACGCGATCTGGATCTCGCCATTCTTCAGGTCGCCGATGAAGGACTTCGGATATGACGTCGCGGACTACCGCGCGGTCGATCCGATGTTCGGGACGCTAGATGACTTTGACGCGCTGCTGGCGCGGGCCCATCAGCTTGGCCTGCGGGTGGTGATCGATCAGGTCTTCAGCCACACCTCGGACCAGCACGATTGGTTTCAGGAGAGCCGGCAGTCCCGCGACAACACAAAGTCCGACTGGTACGTCTGGGCCGATCCCCGCCCCGACGGGACGCCGCCCAACAACTGGCAAAGCGTGTTCGGTGGCCCAGCCTGGAGCTGGGAGCCGCGGCGCGGGCAGTACTATCTGCACAACTTCCTGCCGGCACAGCCCGACCTGAGCTTCCACTGCGACGCGATGGTGGAAGGGTTGCTGGGTGAGGCCGCATTCTGGCTCGAGCGCGGTATCGACGGGTTTCGGCTGGATACGGCGAACTTCTTCTTTCACGACCGGGCGCTGCGCGACAATCCGCCGGCGGAAGATGTCGGCGAACGGATCGGCCAGGTGCCGGTCCCCTACCCCTACATGTTTCAGCGCCATCTCTATGACAAGAGCCGACCAGAGAACCTGACCTTCTTCAAGCGTCTACGGCGCCTAACGGAGCGGTTTCCGGGCACAATGCTGTTGGGCGAAATCTCGGACGACGACAGCCTAAAGCTTGCAGCGAGCTACGCCCGCGGACGGGACGCACTGCATATGTGCTACACGTTCGAAACGCTGGTCGCCACCTACTCCGCCGCGCACATTCGCCATTGCGCCGAAGAACTCGAGACGCACCTGGGGGACGGCTGGTATTGCTGGGCGTTCTCCAACCACGACGTGGTGCGGACCGCCAGCAGGTGGCGGCGCGGGCCGGTCAGCGATGCACAAGCCAAGATGCTGCTGGCGCTGCTGGTGTCGTTGCGCGGCTCCGTTTGTCTCTACCAGGGTGAGGAACTCGGCTTGCCCGAGGCCGAGGTGCCGTACGAGAAGATGCAGGACCCGTTTGGGATCTCCCTCTACCCGCAGTTTGCCGGCCGCGATGGTTGCCGGACGCCGATTCCTTGGGACGATAGCCAGGCCAACGCCGGTTTCTCGGAGGTCACGCCCTGGCTGTCGGTGGCGACGGAGCATCTGGCGAAGGCGGTGGCAGGGCAGGATTCGGACCCTGAATCAGTCCTGAGCACCTGCCGGCAGCTGCTGCGCTGGCGAAAGGGGCTGCGGCCCTTGGTCAGCGGCAGCATCCGTTTCCTCCCAGCCCCGCCGGCTGTTCTGGCGTTCGAGCGGTGGGGCGGCGACGAGGGGGTTCTTTGCGTTTTCAACCTTGAGGGCCAACAGGTTGAAATGACGAAATCTTCTTTGCCGGCCTGCGTTGCCGCGGAAGGGCATGGGCTCCCTTGGCAGCAGACCGCCGATCGGATTATCCTACCGCCGTTCGGTGGTTATTTCGGCAGCCTGACTGAAACAAAATCGGGGAGCGAGCATGGTTGAAGTCCGCATGCGGCAGGTCATCAAGCGATTTGGTCCGGTCGAGACCATCCACGGTGTCGATCTGGACGTCGAGGACAAGGAATTCGTGGTTTTCGTCGGGCCCTCGGGCTGCGGTAAGTCCACACTGCTCCGACTGGTGGCTGGTCTGGAAGACATCACCGCCGGCGACGTGTTCATCGGCGGCGACAAGGTTAACGACCTGCCCCCAGCGAAACGCGGCGTTGCCATGGTGTTTCAGTCCTATGCGCTTTACCCGCATATGACCGTGTTCGAGAACATGGCGTTCGGGCTGAAGCTCGCCAAGACGCCGAAGCCCGACATCGAGCGACGGGTGCGGGCGGCGGCCGAAATCCTGCAGATCACCGAACTGCTGGACCGTAAGCCGAAAGAAATGTCAGGCGGCCAACGCCAGCGTGTGGCGATCGGCCGGGCCATCGTGCGGGAGCCGAGCGTGTTCCTGTTCGACGAGCCGCTGTCGAACCTCGATGCCAAGCTGCGCGTGCAGATGCGGATCGAGTTGGCCAAGCTGCACACCGACCTCAACGCAACGATGATTTATGTGACTCATGACCAGGTCGAGGCGATGACGCTGGCCGACAAGATCGTGGTGTTGCGCGACGGCTATGTCGAACAGGTCGGGTCACCGCTCGACCTCTACCGGAGCCCGAACAACACGTTCGTTGCCGGGTTTATTGGGTCGCCGAGCATGAATTTCCTCGAGTCCACCGTGAAGGGCCTGGAGAACGGGTCGGCACAGGTGGTGCTGCCGGGCGGTGGCGAGATCAAGGTCAATTGCGAGACCGGTGGGCTCAACGCCGGCGACAAGGTGACCTTCGGCGCACGCCCCGAGCATTTGATGGAGTCGGGCGTCGGTGACGGCCAGATCCCGGGCGATGTGTTTGTCGTCGAGCAGTTGGGTGGCGAGAGCTATCTCTACGTGCAGACTGAGAATAAAGACATGGTCGTGGTCCAGGCGCACGGCGAGAGCAAAGTGAAGCGCGGCGACCGCATCAACATCGGGCTGCCGGCGAACTCAGTGCATTTGTTCAATCAGGATGGACGGGCCGTGACGCGGGAGCGCACTGGACACCCGGTCCCAGCCTAACCGGACCCGCCTACCCTGGCGGGACCGAACTGCAGGCGCCTCTATTTCCGCGCCGATGCGCACCGCAAGCCGATTCTGGAGTCACTTGCGGCGCTGAAATAGTCGGCATAGCCTAGTCGCCAAATGCATGTCGCCGCGCCGTTTCCGTGAGGAAATGCGCGGCGCTTGACGCTTCAAAGGCCCGCGCGTCAGCGGAGTCACAGTCGGCGAGGGAAACATGGAAGTGGGTGGAATTGCGGATCAGGTCGTGTTGCTGGTCACGACCTACGGACTGGACGTGGTCGGCGCGGTCGCGATCCTAATCGTCGGCTGGGTGGCCGCGGGGTGGGCCTCGCGGTTGGTCGACCGCACACTGGGCCGGTCGACCAAGTTCGATCAAACCCTGCGCGGCTTCTTCTCAAGCTTTGTTCGCTATTTCGTCCTTGCCTTCACGGTCTTGGCGGTGCTGTCGCAGTTCGGCGTGCAAACCGCCAGCCTGATCGCGGTTTTCGGCGCCGCCGGCCTGGCGATCGGTCTGGCGTTACAGGGGACGCTCAGCAATGTCGCGGCGGGGGTGATGCTGCTGATCTTCCGCCCGTTCAAGGTCGGCGACTATGTCGAGGCCGGTGGCGAGGCGGGAACGATCAAGGGCATCAACCTGTTCGTCACCGAGTTTGCGACGCCGGACAATGTGCAGATCCTCGTGCCGAACGCGCAGATCTGGGGGTCCTCCGTGAAGAATTACAGCTTCAATACGAGCCGGCGGATCGACCTGGTGGTGGGGATCGCGTACGAGGACAGTATCGAGCGTGCTCTAGCCTTGGCGGAGCAGGTGGCCGGCGGCGACAGTCGGGTGCACCGCGACCCGGCGGTGTTTGTTGGGGTCAACGAACTCGCCGACAGCTCGGTCAACATATTGGTGCGGGTGTGGTGCGACGCGGGCGACTATTGGGGCGTCAAGTTCGACCTTACCCGCGCGCTCAAAGAGAAGTTCGATCAAGAGGGTATTTCGATCCCCTATCCGCAACGTACTGTGCATATGCTACCGCAACAGGTCGCAGCGGCCGCCGAGTAGGCCCAACGCCGCTGCGGAACAAAACGGAATCGTGCTTAACGTCGTCTTGGAGAAAGCAATGCGAAGCCTGGTGATGCCTGTCGTTCTTGTCGGTCTGGCCGTTGCGGTCGCCGGTTGCTCAACGCGTACCGTCATCGGCGGCGCGGCCGGTGCCGGCGCCGCCGCGGGCGGATACGAACTTCATCTGAAGCGGCAGATGGACCGCATCGAAGACGATCTGGCGAACGGCCGGATCACTCAAGAAGAGTTCGATATCCGCAAGGACCAGATCGAGCGGGACTCGCTGTTCCGGTAGCGGCTCGGCCTAGCCGCCGAACATCTTGCGCAAATTGTCGATGCCAGCCTGATAGACGCCCTGCATCGTTTTGATCGCCTCGTTCTCCGTGCCGACTGCCTCGAACGAGCCCAGCCATTCAACCTCCGACGTGCCGTCGTCTTTCGGCACTATCCGCACGGTCGAGCGATAGTTGGCGACAGGAAACGGCGAGGAAACGATCGAATAGGTGTAGGTATAGTCCTCGTCCGCGTGGGCTTCCAGGCGCTCGACTATCTCCCCGCCGCCGGCCACGGTCACCCGGCGTTGCTTGCCGCCGTCTTCCAGGTCGCTTTTCTCGACGGCAGGATGCCAATCGGGCAGAGCATTGAAATTGCCGATCAGTTTCCAGATGTCGTCGGCACTGGCAGGCAGGTTGGTGGACAGCCGAATATCAGCCATTTCGATCCTCCGAGCTTGGGTTTCGCAACATGATTTGGATAGGACTGGCCGCGACAGCCATTACCAGCCGCCTTCCAGCCAAGCCTCGACGTCCGGCAGCCGGTCAAAGCCCCAGAATGCCTCATCGCCGACAAAGATGAAGGGCGAGCCGAAAACGCCACGCTCGAGGGCGGCGTTCACCTCGTTCCGCAGGAGGTCCTTAAGCTGCGGATCGTTGAGCGCCGCCAGTACGTCGTCAGCAGAGACGCCGCAGGTCGCACTGGCGATCTCCGCGACAGACTGGGCGGAGGAGATATCGGCACCGTCGGCGAAGGCGGTGCGGTAAAGGGCCTTCGCCAGCTTCTTGGCGTCCGCCTCATCGGTTGCCGCCCGCCAGTAGAAGGCGCGGGCCGATGCGACGGCCATAAACGGGAATGCCTTCGGGAGTTGGAATGGGACGCCCAGCCGGCGCGCGGTCCGTCCGAGGTCATGCTGCGCGTAATCACCCTTCATCGGCACCCCCAGCAATGGCTGGGAGCCGGTCTGCTTAAAGGCGGCGCCGATGAGTGTCGGGTGCCAGCGGGCTGTCAGGCTATGCCGCACCGCCAGCGCATCGATCTCCTGGGCGGCGAGGTAGCCGTAGGGGCTGGAGAAGTCGAAGTAGAAGTCCAGTTGATCGGCCACGCTCACCCTCCTGCCAAAGCCGCTTCCGCCGGCGCATTGATTTCGTCGAGGGCGGCTATGAAGTCCGCCAACCTTGGATCGTCAATAGGGGCGACGGCGCGGGCGATGTTTGTCTGGGCCAGTTCAAACGGTATCACCAAGGTATCTCCGTGCCATCATAATTCCGGAAACCACCACTCTGTGCGGGTCCGAGACCCGCAATAACCTGGCGCAGCCCCTGCACGCTTTCTTGCACGGTTAGGGTTGCACCGGGGCCGCCCATTTCGGTCTGCACCCATCCGGGGTGGAACACCGCGGCAATCAGGCCGCGGGATTGCAGGTCGATCGCCAGGTTTCGCACCGCCGCGTTCAGCGCCGCCTTCGAAGACCGATAGATGTACTCGCCGCCGCTGGCACCGCCGATTGACCCCATGCGGCTAGACAAGAACGCCATCTTTTTGCCGCCGGCGAGCACGTTTTCCAACAACGCCTCGGCGACCTTGATGGGCGCGACGGTGTTGACTTCCAAGACATCCAACCAGGCCTTTGGGTCGAGGTTGCCGATGCTGGCCTGCCGCGGACCGAAGACGCCGGCGTTGTGGATGAACAGATCAAGCGGTGTATTGCCGAGTGCCCCAGCCAGCGCGTCGATCTCAGACTGCTGGCGCACATCCACTTGGTGCACCCGAACACCGTTGAGCCGAGCCAATGCGTCGCTTGACCCGCCGGGCCGCACTGTTGTGTGCACATTCCACCCGTCGGCCACATATTGCTGCGCGAGTTCCAGACCGATTCCGCGGCTGGCGCCGACGATAAGAGCTGTTGGCATGTGTGCCGCCTATGGCCTCCCCAGTTCCTTTTGGCCGGATAGCCGGCCCTCCGGATATAAGGATCGGCGGTCGAAGCACAAGCAGCGTGGCTAGAAGTCCTTGCGAAAGTGGTATTCCGTTGAATTCGAGAGGTCGTTCAGGTCACGGGTTGTCGGCGACCGGCGGTAGCCGCGCCGCTCGTAGAAGCGGTGGGCCGTTTCGAACCTGGTGTCCGACCAGAGTTCGATGAAAGTGGCCCCGGCCTCGCGGGCCGAGTCTTCGGCGAGTTGGGTGAGCGTGCCACCCAGCCCGGTTTGGCGCGCCTCCCGCAGCACATAGAGCTTGTGGAGTTCGATCCCGTTTGGATCATCCACCGGAGCCAGCCCAACACTGCCGACGATGGTGGCTTCCTGTTCGGCCACCCAAAACCGGCCGCCGCGGCAGGTGAAGTGGGTGGCGATGGCGCGGAGATGGGGTTCCTCCGCGTCGACATCGAGGATGCAGCCGGGATACTCCGACCAGCAACTGCCGATGAGATGGATTAGACCGTCGGCATCCGTGTCACGGGCCGGCCGGATCCGCGGGGCTACAACAACACCCATGCCGCCAATCCAAGAAAGGAGAGAAAGCCGACGACGTCGGTCACGGTGGTCAGCACGACGGACGAGGCCACCGCCGGGTCGATGCCGATCCGGTCGAGACCGAGGGGGATGAGCACGCCGGCCAGGCCGGCAATCAACAGATTCAAGATCATCGCCGCGGCAATGATGGCACCGAGGGCCGGGTCGCCAAACCAGAACCAGGCAACCGCCGCGGTCAGGGCGGCGAACAGCAGGCCGTTGATGAAGGCGACCACGACCTCCTTCCCCAGGACGCGCCCGGCATTGGTGACGGTCAGTTCCTTCATCGCCAGGGCGCGCACGGCCACCGTCATCGCCTGGGTGCCGGCGTTGCCGCCCATGGATGCGACGATGGGCATGAGAATCGCCAGGGCGACGATCTGGTCGATGGCCGCGTCGAAGAAGCCGATGACGATGGAGGCAACAATGGCGGTGCCCAGGTTGACGAAAAGCCAGGAGAAGCGGGCGCGGGTGGTGGTGATGACGTCGCCATACAGGTCATCGCCGGTGACACCGCCGAGGCGCATCAGATCCTCCTCCGCCTCATCCTGAATGACCTGGACCACGTCGTCGGCGGTGATGACCCCGACCAGCCGGCCTTCACCATCGACCACCGGGGCCGAGATTAAGCCGTACTGATGGAACTTGAGGGCCACATCTTCCTGGTCGGTTTCGAGGCCGATGGGCACGAAATCCGGATGCAGGATGTCGCCGATCAGCGCCGGACGGCGGTTCTTGGCCAAACGGCTGAGGGGGATCACGCCGACCGGGCGCCGCTCCCCATCGACAACGAAAATGTCGTAGAAGTCGCGCGGCAGCTGGGAGGCCCGGGCGCGCATGTAGTCGACCGCGTCGCCGACCGTCCATTCCGGCGGCACGGTGACGATCTCGCGCTGCATCAGGCGGCCGGCGCTGTCCTCCGGATAGGACAGCGCCTCCTCAAGAATGGCGCGGTCGGCGGGCGACAGTTGGTCCAGAACCTCCTGCCGGTCTTCCTCGGCCAGGTCCTCGATAACGTCGACGGCGTCGTCGGTTTCGAGTTCGGTGATCGCCGCGGCGACTTCGGTGGTGTCCAGCACCTCGAACGCGTCTTCGCGGACGCCTTCGTCGAGGTGGGCTAGAACCTCCGGGTCGAGGTGGTCGCGCAACTGCATGAGCAGGCGGACACGGTCTTCGCTACTCAGTTCCTCCAGGAGGTCGGCCAGTTCGCCGGCGTGTAGATCGGCGACGAGATTGTCCGCCTCTTCGAGCCGCCCCGCCTCTAGCGCCGCATCGACCGCACGAACGATCTCCGGATCGACCCGCTCCAGTCCTTCGGCCGGGTCCGACCTGGACTCGATGTCGAGGCCGGTGTCGCTCATCGGCCTAGTCGGCGCCCTGACGCTGGGCGCGGACCGATGCGAAGGCGCTCATGTTGAGGATGCCGCGGCTAGTGACGCTCGGCGTCAGGATGTAGGCAGGTTTGGCCGCGCCGATCAGCAGCGGACCGACCGCCACCCCCTCACCCAGGGAGCGCAGCAGGTAGAACGAAATGTTGGCCGCGTCGAGGTTCGGCATAACGAACACGTTGGCCTCGCCATCGAGGCAGTTGCCGGGTAGCAACTCGTTGCGCAGATCGGGGATCAAGGCGGCGTCGGCGTGCATCTCACCCTCGACCTCCAGATCCGTCTGTTCCCGCAGCATGCGCATCGCCTTGCGCATTTTGCGGGCCGAGGGTTGGTCGGAGCTGCCGAAGTTGCTGTGGGACAGCAGCGCGATCTTCGGCGCGATGCCGAACCGCCGCACCTCCTCGGCGGCGAGGATCGTCATCTCGGCAATCTCTTCGGCACTCGGTTCCGGTGTCACGTGGGTGTCGACGAGGAAGTAGGTGCCACGGGCCATGATCAGGACGGCTAGCGCCGAGAGTTGGCGCACGCCGGAGCGGCGGCCGACGATGTCGATGATGTGGCGGAGATGGCGGTGATAACGCCCCTCTGTGCCACAAATCATCGCGTCGGCCTCGCCACGGCGGAGCATCAGGGATGCGATCACCGTGTTGTTGGTGCGCACTAGGGAGCGTGCTTCATCGCGGGCGACACCACGGCGGCCCATGATGTCGTGATAGAGGGTCCAGTATTCGCGGTAGCGGGGGTCGTCCTGGGGGTCGACGAGTTCGACATCTTGACCAGCGCGGAAGCGCAGGCCGGACTGTTCGATGCGATGCCCGACCACATCCGGGCGGCCGATGAGCACCGGTTCGGCAATGCCCTCGTCGAGCACAGTCTGCACCGCATGGAGTACCGACCGGGACTCGCCCTCCGCATAGACGATGCGCCGGGGCTGGGCGCGGGCGCGGGTGAACAAGGGCTTCATCACCAGGCCGGAGCGGAAGACGAACTCGCTGAGCCGCGCCTCATAGGCCTGGAAGTCGTCGATCGGCCGGGTCGCGACACCGCTTTCCATGGCGGCGCGGGCGACGGCCGGGGCGACGGCGGTGATCAGCCGCGGATCGAACGGGCGCGGAATCAGATAGGTCGGACCGAAGCGGCTTGGTTCGGCCTCGTACGCGCCGGCGCCGATATCCGACTCCTCGCGGCGCGCCAGATCGGCGAGCGCGTGAACGCAGGCCACCTTCATCGCCTCGTTGATCCGCGTCGCGCCGACATCCAGGGCGCCGCGGAAGATGAAGGGAAAACAGAGAACGTTGTTGACCTGGTTCGGGTAGTCGGACCGTCCGGTGGCGATGATGGCGTCGTCGCGGGCGGCGCGCGCTTCCTCCGGCATGATCTCCGGCGTCGGATTGGCAAGCGCCATGATGAGCGGTTGGGCGGCCATCTTCTTGACCATGCCGCCGGTCAACACACCTGGGGCCGAGAGGCCGAGGAATATGTCGGCGCCGGCGATGACGTCGTCCAGGGTTCGCGCATCGGTGTCGGTGGCGAACGGCGCGAGGTAAGGATTTAGATTGTCGCGGCGGGTGTGCACCACCCCGTCGATGTCGGTCAGAGTGATGTGCTCGCGCGGCAAGCCCATGTTGTTGAGCAGGCGGACACAGGCCAGGGCCGCCGCACCGGCGCCGGAGGTGACGAGCCGGGCGTTGCGCAGATCCTTGCCAACGAGATGCAGGCCGTTGCGGACGGCGGCGGCGACAATGATGGCCGTGCCATGCTGGTCGTCGTGCAGCACCGGAATGGACATGCGTTCGCGCAGCCGTTCCTCAACCGCGAAACACTCGGGTGCCTTGATGTCCTCCAGATTGATGCCGCCAAAGGTCGGCTCCAACGCCGCGACGATGTCGACGAACCGGTCGACCTCGGATGCATCCAATTCGAGATCGAACACATCGATGCCGGCGAATTTCTTGAAGAGGACGGCCTTGCCTTCCATCACCGGCTTAGCGGCAAGCGGACCGATATTGCCCAGGCCCAAGACGGCGGTCCCGTTGGTGACGACGGCCACCAGGTTGCCGCGGGCGGTGACCTCCGCTGCGGCCGGGGCATCGTTGACGATCGCCTCGCAGGCGGCGGCGACGCCGGGCGAATAGGCCAAGGATAGATCGCGCTGGTTGATCAGGCGCTTGGTCGGGGCGATGGCGATCTTTCCGGGGCTCGGCTCCCGGTGATAACGCAGCGCGGCTTCCCGCAAATCGTCGGTCACCTACACTCCTCCGCCACTGATTCTCGGATTCCGACCGGTCCCGCCTTGCTTGTCCCGGCGGCGCGGCATACCAAATCGCCTTGATGACCACAAGAAAACAACCCTTTGCGCCGGCGGGCCCGGACTGGAAAGTCGACGATCGGCCGGTCGCCTATCCGGATGCGGTGACGGCAATGGAAGACCGGGTCCAGGCCATTCGCGCGGGCACCGCCGGCGAACTGATCTGGCTGTTGGAGCATCCCCCGCTCTACACCGCCGGCACCAGTGCGAAGGACAAGGATCTATTGGCGCCGAGCCGGTTTCCAGTGCACCGCAGCGGGCGGGGTGGTCAGTTCACCTACCACGGTCCTGGGCAACGGATCGTCTATGTTATGCTCGACCTGAAGCAGCGCGGCGCCGACATCCGGTGCTTCGTGCACGACCTAGAAGAGTGGGTTATTCGCACGCTGGCGCAGTTCAGCGTGATCGGTGAACGGCGCGAGGGCCGGGTTGGCATCTGGGTCGACCGGGGCCAGAGCCGGGAGGACAAGATCGCTGCCATCGGCATGCGGGTGCGGCGCTGGGTCAGCTACCACGGCATCTCGATCAATGTGGAGCCGGACCTGAGCCACTACGCCGGGATCGTGCCGTGCGGCATCGGCGACGAGGGTTTGGGGGTCACCAGTCTGATCGACCTTGGCTATCCGGTGACCATGGCAGATCTGGATGCGGCGCTGATGGCGACGTTCAGCGATGTGTTCGGCACCGCACGGGCGGCCTGTCCCGCCTAGACCGTGGGCCGTTGCTGGAATAGCGAGCTGCCGAATTCCTTCAGTGTGTTTGCCAAGGCCGGATAACGATCGACCTTGTCGACGCGCGCGGCCGGCGGGCCGTCACCACAGCGGCGCACCATTTCTTCAATCGTATCTTCCTCGCCGGCGAAGAACGCCTCGACCGTGCCGTCGCGGCGGTTCCGCACCCAGCCAGCCAGGCCAAGATCGTTGGCTTGCTGCACCGTCCAGCCGCGATACCAGACACCTTGGACCCGTCCATGGATCACGACACGCACGGCATTGTCGATCACTCGAACTCCATGATGGCCTGATCGACCGCCAGGTTGTCGCCGGGCGCCGCATGGATCTTTTTGACGACGCCGTCGCGGTGGGCGTTCAGGATGTTCTCCATCTTCATCGCCTCAACCACCGCCAGCTCCTCACCGGCTTTCACCCCCTGGCCGACCTCCACCGCGACCAGCGTTAGCAAGCCGGGCATCGGCGACAGCAGGAAGCGGCTGCGGTCCGGCGGCGGCTTCTGGGGCATGCGCGCCAGCAGTTCGGCAATGCGCGGCAGTAGGACATGGGCGTCGATCGAGACCCCGCCGTGGGTGAGCCGGTAGTACGGGCCGACATGGTCGACCTGAACGGTGTGGGTGTCGCCATCGAGGGTGCAGCGAAACACCGGCTGGCCCGGCATCCATTCCGTCGTCAATTGCAGGCTGCGGCCGTCGATGGACACTGTGAAGATGTTGCTTTCGCGATGCAGGCGAACGTGCTCCGCCTGATCGCCGAGGCTGACGTGCCAAGTACCGTCGGCGGTGTCGTACAGGTGCGCGCGGTCGGCGCCGACCGCATGAACGATTGCCGCCGCCGCCAACAAAAGATCTCGCGTGGCGGCATCCGGCGTCTGTAGTGCATAGCCATCCGGATACTCCTGGGCGATGAAGTTGGTGTGGATTTCACCGGCCAGGAAGGCCGGGTGGGAGACAAGCGTCGCTAGAAAGCCGAGGTTCGTGTTGACGCCGCGGATGTAGTAGCTGTCGAGGGCCGAGCGCAGGGTGTGCGCCGCGGTCTGCCGATCCGGTCCATAGCCTACGAGCTTGGCGATCATCGGATCGTAATACATGGTGATCTCCGCCCCCTCATCGACACCGTCGTCCACTCGAATGGCGTCGGATTGCGTAGGCGGCCCGTAGCGGGTCAGGCGGCCGATCGAGGGCAGGAAATCCCGGAGCGGGTCCTCGGCATACACCCGGCCTTCGATCGCCCAGCCCTTAGTTTTCACGTCGGACTGGGCGATGGGCAGCTTCTCGCCCGCGGCGACCCGCAGCATGAGTTCGACGAGGTCGAGGCCGGTGACCAGCTCCGTCACCGGATGTTCGACCTGGAGCCGGGTGTTCATTTCCAGGAAGTAGAAGTTGCGGTTGGGGTCGACGATGAACTCTACGGTGCCTGCGGAGTGGTAACCGACCGCGCGGGCCAGGGCGACCGCCTGTTCGCCCATGGCGGCGCGGGTCGCCGCATCGAGGAAGGGGGACGGTGCTTCTTCGATGACTTTCTGGTGACGGCGCTGGATCGAACACTCACGTTCGCCCAGATGCACGGCGTTGCCGTGCCGGTCTGCGAAGACCTGGATCTCAATATGGCGGGGCCGTTCGATGAACTTCTCGATGAAGACACGGTCGTCGCCGAAGGAGGAGCGCGCTTCGTTCTGGGCGGAGCGAAACGCGGACGCGAGGTCGTCGGGCGCGGTCACGACGCGCATGCCCTTGCCGCCACCGCCCGCCGCCGCCTTCAGCATGACGGGATAGCCGATCTGTTTCGCGGCCTTAGCGGCGGCTTCGGCATCGTCGAGGGGGTCATCGGTGCCAGGAACGGTGGTCACACCGGCATCGATCGCCACGGCCTTGGCCCGGAGCTTGTCGCCCATCACGGCGATGGCGTCCGCCGGCGGGCCGACAAAGACGACCCCGGCCGCATCAAGGGCCCTAGCGAACGCGGCGTTCTCCGACAGGAAGCCGTAGCCTGGGTGTACCGCCTCGGCCCCGCACTGGGTGGCGGCGGCGACCACGGCGTCAATGTCGAGATAGCTTTCCGCCGCGGGGGGCGGGCCGATTGGGATGGCCTCATCAGCTATTCGCGCCGCCAAGCTGTTCTCGTCGGCTTCGGATACGGTCACGGCCGTATCGATCCCGAGACGGCGTGCTGTGCGAATAATGCGGCAGGCGATCTCGCCGCGGTTCGCGACAAGAATCTTGCTGAACACCGGACGCTATTCCCCCAATCCCAACCAGAGTCCAGATATATCAACCGGTTAGCGCAAGATCCAAAGAAAACCGGCCCAAGGTCCGGGATACTTCCGACACAGGCTAGTGATAGCTTGGCGCGTTGTCCGCGGGGTCTTGCGGGCATAGCTTGAAGTGGCGTCCACTCCTGAGGTGTTGGCCAATGGCCGAGAAAGCGGTGACCCAACCCCGTCTGCAGATCCCGATCCGCGTCGTCATGGTCGGCGGTATGACCCTGGTGTTGCTGTTGGCGGTCGGCGGGCTGTTGTTCATCAACTTCCAGGGCGCGCGGGACACGCTGCGGCTGGTCGAGCAGCGGGCGCGCATCAGCCTGGAATTGCTCGAAAGCCAGGTGCGCGGCCGGCTGGCACCGATGGAGGCGTTCGGTCTGGGGCTGGCCGAGTTGATTGCCAACGGCGAAATCGACGTTAATGACCCACAGGGAGCTGCCGAGACATTTCGGCTGGCGATGACGGCGGTGCCGCAGGCGTCGGCGGTCGTTTTCGTGAGCACCGACTTCGACGCCGTCCGTTACAGCCGGGGCGGCGGTGCACTGATCGAAGTCGTCGATGCCGGGTTGAGCCTGGCCGGACTCGGCGACATGGCGGCAACCACCGACAGTCTGCAAGATATGTTGGAAATCGCCGCGGCGATGGGGCCGGACACTCTGCAATGGCTGCCGCCGCTCTGGGTCGGCGACCTTGGTCAACCGGCCTTGGCACTGGAAGTACCTGTTAACACCGAGGACGAGTTCCTGGGTGTGGTCCTAGTCGTTGTCGAGTTGGGCGACGTGGCGCAGTTCCTGGCCGAGTTGGAGGCACGCCAGGGCACCAACGCGTTCGTCCTCTATGGCAAGGACCATGTGCTGGCGCATCCCAGCCTGGCCAACATGATGGCGGAGTATGACAGCGACGTGCTGCTGCCGACCGTCGAGATGTTCGAAGACCCGGCTTTCGCGGTGATCCGCGGCGAAGGACAGGAGACATCGTTCGCGCAGTCGGAAGGCATCCACTACGCCTATGCCAACCGGGACTATGAGGTTTCGCTGCGAGAGCTGGCGGGGCTCGGCCAGCTTCCGTGGCAGATCGGGCTGAGCTTTCCGGCGTCGGACCGCGGCGAGGACGAGCGGGCGCAGACGGTTATCTATATCGGCATCGCCATTCTGCTGGTGTCGACGCTCGTCACATCCTTTGTCGGCAACGCCCTAGCGCATCCGGCGCGGCAGCTAGCAGTGGCGGCGGAGCGGGTGACGGCGCTCGACATGTCGGCGGTGCCGCAACTGCATCCGAGCCGTTTCCGCGAACTGGGCCGCGCGGCGACGGCCTTCAATTCGATGACGACCGCCCTGCGCTGGTTCGAACGATACGTTCCGAAGAAACTGGTGACGCAGTTGATGGACCAAGCGGGCGGCGACGCCATCGGCTCCGAGCAGCGGGATGTCACTGTCATGTTCACGGACATCCGCGGCTTCAGCACGATGTCCGAACGGATGCAGCCTCAGGAGACCGCCGACCTGCTGAATGCCCATTTCGATATGCTGGCGCGATGCATCGAGGCCGAGGGCGGGACCGTCGACAAGTTCATCGGCGATAGCGTGATGGCGTTCTGGGGCGCACCGGAGCCGATGGCCGACCACCGCAGCCGCGCGGTACGGGCGGCCCAAGCTATCCGTGCGGCTGTCGAGGCCGACAATGAGAATCGGCGGGCGCAGGGCGCCATACCCGTGCCGGTGCGCGTCGGTTTGCACACAGCACCGGTCGTGGTCGGGAACATCGGCGCGGAGGCGCGGCTGAACTATACAGTGGTCGGCGATACGGTGAACGCCGCCTCCCGGCTGGAGCAACTCGGCAAGGGTCAAGCCGAGGCGGACTGTGTCGTATTGCTGAGTGAAGAAACGGCCAAGGACAATGGCGGCCTGCCCCTCACCCGGATCGGCGAACAGGCGTTGAAGGGGAAAGCGCGGCCGCTGGTGGTTTTCAGTCTCTCCTAACGCCGTTCCGGCTCAGAGATAAACCTCGGCGATATCGATCGAACTCTCGCGGCCGATCTTGTCGAAACTGGTCTCGAGCCAGTCGGTGGCGGCGAGGCGGCCTTTGTCGTGCAGGAATTGAAGAAACTCCCGTTCTGCGTTCAGCTTGCTCGAGACACCGAGATCCTTCATCGCCTCGTCGGGGTGGATCACATGAATCAGCATCTGCTTGTAACGGTCGGGATCGAGACGGTTTTCCTCAATTAGCCGGCTGACAAAATGAATGGCCCGCATCTCGCGCATCAGGCTGGAATTGAAGCTGAGTTCGTTGATGCGGTCGTAGATGGCCTGGGCGGTGCGCGGCACCTCGTCTCGGGTGATCGGGTTTATCTGGACGAGCAGGACATCGCGGCTATCAGTCCCGTAGATCAACGGAAAAATCGGTGGGTTCCCCATGTAACCGCCATCCCAATAGAACTCGCCGTCGATCTCCACGGCCTGGTGGAGGAAGGGCAGACAGGCGGAGGCCAGGGCTGCATCGGCGGACAGCTCGTGGTTCTCAAAAACCTTGATCTTGCCGGTCTTTACGTTGGTGGCGCTGAGAAAAAGATTCAACTCCGTGCAGTCGCGAAGAGTATCGAAATCGACCACCGCCTCGAGCACTTCACGCAGTGGATCGATGTTTAGCGGATTAAACAAATACGGTGAGAGCACGCGGGACATGCTGTCGAAGAGCAGCCAGCCCGGCGATAGATCCATGTTGCCGGGGCTGAGGACCTTGTCGACCGGTGTCGGCTTCAACGGACTGTGGCGCGCGGCCTCGGCGACGCTGTCCCAGAACTGAGCCAGCACCTCCCGCGCCTTTTCGGGACCGCCGACCGCCAGGCCGTAGGCGAGCACGCTCGCGTTCATCGCGCCTGCACTGGTGCCGCTGATACCGCCGATCGCGATCCGGCCGTCTTCCAACAGACCGTCCAGAACGCCCCAAGTGAACGCGCCGTGGGCGCCGCCGCCCTGAAGTGCCAGGTTCAGGGATTTGGTTTTGGCCATGTTTCCCGCAGGTTAGAGGGGAATATTGTCGTGCTTCTTGGGCGGATTCTCCAGCTTCTTGCTTGCCAACATATGAAGCGCCCGGCAAACCCGGCGGCGGGTGTTGCGGGGCATGATGACGTCGTCGATGAAGCCCTTCTGGGCCGCCACGAATGGACTAGCGAACTTCGTGCGGTATTCCTCCGTTCGCTCGGCAATGCGGGCCGGGTCGTCCTTGTCTTGCCGGAAGATAATCTCCACCGCGCCCTTCGGGCCCATCACGGCAATCTCGGCGCTGGGCCAGGCGTAGTTCAGATCACCCCGTAAGTGCTTGGACGCCATAACATCATAGGCGCCGCCGTAGGCCTTGCGGGTGATGACCGTGACCTTTGGCACCGTCGCTTCGGCATAGGCAAACAGGAGCTTCGAGCCGTGGCGAATGATGCCGCCATATTCCTGGGCGGTGCCCGGCAGGAACCCCGGAACGTCGACGAAGGTGACAATGGGGATGTTGAAGCAATCGCAAAAGCGCACGAAGCGGGCGCCCTTGGTCGCTGAGTCAATATCGAGACAACCGGCCAACACCATGGGCTGGTTGGCGACAAAACCGACGGTGCTGCCGTTCATGCGGCCAAAACCGGTGACGATGTTGCCGGCGAAATCTGGCTGCAATTCGAAGAACTCGTTCTCGTCGGCGACCTTCTCGATCAGTTCGACAATGTCGTAGGGCTTGGCCGGGTCGGGCGGGACCAGGCGGTCCAGGGACGGTTCGACGCGGTCCACGGGGTCGGCTGTCGGCCGGCGCGGCGGGTCCTGCCGGTTGCTGAGGGGCAGGAAATCGACGAAGCGGCGCGTTTCAAGCAATGCTTCAACATCGTTCTCGAAGGCACGGGCGGCGACTCCGGATTTGGCAGTGTGGGTTGTCGCACCGCCGAGTTCCTCATGGGTCACTTCCTCATGGGTGACGGTTTTCACCACATCCGGGCCGGTGACGAACATGTAGGAGGTATCGCGGACCATGAAGATGAAGTCGGTAATGGCCGGCGAGTAGACCGCACCGCCAGCGCAAGGCCCCATGATTACGGAGAGCTGCGGCACGACGCCCGACGCCATCACATTGCGTTGGAACACATCGGCGTAGCCGGCCAGGGACTCCACTCCTTCCTGAATGCGCGCGCCGCCGGAATCGTTGAGGCCGATGACCGGTGCGCCGACGCGCATTGCCTGATCCATAACCTTGCAGATCTTGCGGGCGTGGGCGCCGGACAGCGAACCGCCGAACACCGTAAAGTCCTGCGAGAACACAAAAACGGTGCGGCCGTTGACCGTGCCCCAGCCGGTGACGACGCCGTCGCCCGGTATGCGTTGCGCCGCCATGTCGAAGTCGTCGCAGTCATGTTCGACGAACATGTCCCATTCTTCGAAGGAGCCCTCGTCGAGCAGGACTTCCAGCCGCTCCCGGGCGGTTAGCTTGCCTTTCTCATGCTGTTTCTCGACCCGCGCGGCACCGCCCCCGGCATGGGCGCGGTCGCGGCGCTGCTCAAGTTCTTGCAGGACATCTTTCATTGGCGTTCCTCCTCCTCGCGTAACAGGCTGAAGAAGTTCGCGGCAACAGCCAGGTCGGCCCGGACAGCGGCGCGCCGCGCCACGGCGGCGGCATCTTCGCCCCACTGCTCAGCCTGGAACAGCTCTTCGAGATGGCTAACCTCGAACGCGGCCTCCGGATCAAGCCGCCGGGTGTAGAGGGCCAAGGCAACAACCAGCGAGCCGGCGGCGGCCGCCGCGGTCGCCATTCCGGCGAGTTGGAACGCGGTCAATCGTTGGACCGCGGTGCGTAGAGCCTGGAGACTGGTGTCGGGCTGATCCTCGGCGATCATGCCTCGGGTGACGCGGAGCGGCGCATCGTAGGTCACGGCGGCCCAGTCCAGATGGGGCTGCCAAACAGTCCGCTGTCGGTCCGCGAGTTGGGGCGGCTCGGTTGCCTGGTAACAGAGGGTGTCGGTCTTGGCGTAGTCGAGGATCTGGTCGACGACGGCGTCGGGATTGGGCGCAACCCGGTCGATCGCCGTGGCGGACAGCTTGGTCAACGGCATGTTCTCCAGATCGATCTTCTCGGTCTGCGCCTGCCACTCGTCCGCGACTTGCCTGGCCAGGGCGGCGTTGGGGAGCTCCAGCCGAGCGCGGGCCGGGGTCAGGACTGGCCGGCCATCAAGTTCGATTGTTAGCTGGCCGCCGCTACCGCCGACGGCAACCTGTTTGTAGAAGCGCTTCACATCTACCGGTCGAACAAGCCGCGGATCCCCTCGCCCAGGCTTTTCACTGCATCCTCGACGCTCTCCGGCGTCAACGTCGCGGGGGCTTGCTGCTCCTGCGCCGGCGCGGCGTCTGTCTCCCCCGCGGTCCGCACGCAGCTATTGTCGGCGGCGCCCATATCACTCAGCGCGAGCAGTGCAGCGGGTGGGAAAACCGCTGTGCCCAGCAGACCGCCGACAATGCGGGCCGTGCCGACCGCGTCCGGCGCGAAGCTGGGGTCGGCAAAGGTCCCGCCCACGTTGATCGGCACGGCGAGACTGAGGGTGGGCGACTTAGATTCCGGTGTCACGCGGAGATCCAGGGTCTCCGCGCCGAGGTCGATGTCGCCGGTTGCCGACACCACGATGAGGTCCGTGTCGATCAGCGCCAACGTGGTGGACACCCCGTTGTCGAACTCCAGATCGGTGGCGAGGCAATTGACGACGGTGAACTCGTCCTGACCGGAAAAGACAGTGGAAACGACCCCGGTGAGGCCACCGACGATCAGATCAAAGCTCTCGGTCCGGGCCATGCCTTCTTCCATGACGAGGCGGCTGTGGCCGTCCAGACTGCCGGCGATGGCAGCGACGGATGCGCCGGAGCCCCGCAGGGACGTGTCCAGCGCCGCTTTCCCGCGAATGATGTCTTGGCCGGTCAGCTCCTGCACCAGGGCGCCAAGATCGAGGTCCGGCCCTTCCAGGCTTACATCCAGGGCCGCATCGTAACCCGCCGCATCAAGCCGAAGAAGGCCGGTCAGTGCGCTGTTGGCGGCGGTCGTCCGTAGCGGGTCGACGGTCAGCACGCCGTTGTCCAGACGGACGCCCAGGCGGGTGTCGCGCAATGTCAGACTGGGCGTGATCAATTCCGCGACATCGACGGCAAGATCCACGTCAGCGGCGCGGAATCCTTCGAGCGGTAGCGGGGTATCGGGCAAACGGCGGCCGCCAGTCTCGCCCGATGATTGGCCGGTACCGTCTCTCGTGCCACTTCCATCCGGCTCTGCTTCCGGCATCAGGGCCGCCAGATCGATCCGGGGCGATTGCAAATCGCCGGCAAGCTGGGGGCGCGCGCCGGCCGACGACAGGGTCAGATTGCCCGTTAGTTCCGTCGCCCCGAAAGCGAAGGCGAGATCCGCGAGTTCCAACCGGGTCGGGTCGCCGCGTAGGTTCGTCGAAAATGAAAGCGGGCCGCCGCTCGGTAGGCCATCGCCGGCGAGGGCAGCGAGCCCGGACAGGTTCGACCCGTCCACGTCCAGGCGAAGGTTGAGCCCGGCCGCCGCCAATGGCTCGGCGATCGATCCATCGACCTCGACTGTCAGACCAAGCGCCTCCGCCCGGATGTCAATGGGATAAGGGCTGTTGCGAGCAAGGGTCGCCGGCGCGCCTAGCTCCCCACCCGCACTGAAGGGCAGTTCGTTGTAGGTGCCGGCCAAGGCCAGTTGCAGGGGGCTGTTGGGTCCATCGCCGGAGAGTCGGACCTCATCCAGCACAACGTCGATTTCCTGGCGAGCTGCGGCATCACGAAACACCAGCGTGACGTCTTCGACGGTCACCTCTTGCAGAACCGGCAGTGACAACTCGCCGCCGCCATCACCGCCAGGAGTCGTGCGCTCGTCCGGGCCGGTTTCGTCAGCCGTAAACTCCCAGTTGGCCTCGCCCGCTTCGTTACGCTCCAACAGGATGCGGGCGCCACGGAGCTGCAGCCCCTTGATATCCAGGCTGCCGCGCAGCAAGGGCAGGACACGGACCTCGACGGCGAAATCGTCGACGGTCACCATCTGCGGTTCGGATGCCCAGGATGCGTTCGCCAGCCGGACATCATCGATCGCCAGGTCCGTTGTGAGGCCCAGCCGCAAGTCAATATCGCCGCCGATGTCGACGGACCGGCCCAGGGCCGCTTCCGCACGGGTGCGGATTTCGTCCTTGTAGTCGTTCGGGTCGATGATGAAAGCGAGAACGACGACCACGGCGACCACCACCAGCAGCAGCCCCGCGATAATCTTGATCAGTGTGCGCATCGTACCATCCAACCGTTGCTGACGACGGTCTTAGACGCCGATTGCGTCCGGCAAATCCTCAAACCGGTCGATAACCCGCTTCGCCCCCGTGCGCAATAGATCCTCGGTCGGATGGTATCCCCAGGCCACACCAATGGCCGCGACACCTGCGTTCCGGGCCATTTCCATATCGTAGGTCGTATCGCCGATCATGACCGTGTCGGCCGCTTCCGCTCCGGTTTCGGCCATCGCTCGGTATAGCATGTCGGGCGATGGCTTGCCGGCGGCACGGTCGGCGGTCTGCAGGGTGACGAACCGTTCAGTCATGCCG
>JANQOE010000024.1 GCA_028279245.1 Alphaproteobacteria bacterium | reverse complement strand
TCGTGGGGTCGAGGAGTATTGCGGCGGGGTTCGAAGCGACCTTCTGGTCGGAACCTTGGGCAAGGCCTTCGGCGTGAATGGTGGCTATGTGGTGGGCAGTCAGGCGCTAGTGGATTATCTGCGCGAGACTTCGCCGTTCTACATCTATTCGAACCCTATCACGCCCGGGGAGGCAGCCGCGGCGTCAGCGGCCATCGACCTGGTGGACAGTGACGAAGGCAGGTCGATGCTCGATCACCTGCGCCGGATGACGGCGCGTTTTGAAGGTGGGCTGACCGAACGGGGGCTAGAGACGATACCTGGGGCGCATCCGGTTGTGCCGCTTATGGTGCGGGATACGCCGAAGACAGGCGCAATCGTCCGGCATCTGTTGGAGAACGGTGTGTTGGCGACCGGGCTTGCCTTTCCGGTCGTGCCAAGGGGTGACGAAGAGATCCGCTTTCAAGTCAGCGCTGACCATACGCCGGCCGATATTGATGAGGCTCTGGCGGCTTTGGATGGATTCAGTTCCTAGGACGGGCGGGGCTGTTGTCGGATTTGAGGTCCGCGATGTAGTCCGGGTGATGGCGGGCGGCTTTCAGGATCATCTCGTAGGCCCGGTCGAGATGGTGTTGTAGCGCGCGCTCGCATTGCGCCGGGTCGCCGTGGCGTAGAGCCATCAGGATCGCGTTGTGTTCGTCGACCGTCTCTTCGTTGCGGCCGGGCATGAGGGTTGCCAAGTGTCTGAGCCGATCAAAGTCGGCCTTGGCCCGGCGAATGGTGGCCCAGATCGAGAGGTGGCCGCTGAGTTCTGAAATGCGTTGGTGAAACTCGTCATCGGCGGCCATAGCTTCTTTCGGCCGGTTCTCATTGGCGGCCTTGTCGTGGCGTTTCAGGCACTGCTGCAGCGCTGTTTCCGCCGCTTTGTCAAAGTGTGCTGCGGCCTGCCGGATGGTGGCGCGTTCCAGACTATCGCGGATCAGCCGGCCTTCCTCGACCTTGGCTATCTCTATTCGAGAGACATAGGTGCCGACGTTCGGTTGAATGTCGATCAAGCCTTCGTCCGATAGGCGGCTGATGGCGGCCCGTATCGGCGTGCGGGAAACACCAAGCCGGGCAACGAGTGCACGTTCGTTGATGGGCTCGCCAGGTGGCAGCTCCAACCGGACGATCTGTCCGCGCAGGATCTCGTAGACCTGATCGCCGATGTTACGGTGACGGTCGATATTGGCCGTCGGCTGCGGTTCCATCCTCTCCGCCTTGGGCAGGCCGTCTTGGGGCAGGCTGTCTTGACAACGTAGTCATCCTGCTTGGTATACTGGTATACCAGTATCGGAGGGCTTTGTCAGGTTAGGCTGCTCTTGCACATGATTTGGTGCTTGTGCCGAGGGTGGGATCGCAGGCAAGCGCTCTCGACTTAATCGATTAGGCCACGTATCGTTGCGACAATCCATAAACGGGAGGATGTAGATGAGACTAAAGCAAGCCCTGATGCCGGCGCTGCTGGGTGCGACCGCGATGGCGGGTGTCACGACATTGGCATCGAGTGCCCAGGCGCAGCACGAAGGGGTCACCGTTAATCTGCTGACGCGTCCCGGACCGGTGATTGCCGGCCGCTTGGAGCAGCGAGGCGAAGAGTTCAAAGAGATGACCGGCGCGACGATCAATGTCGCAACCGTGCCTTTCGCTGATCTCTTCCAGAAGCTGGTCACGGATTGGCAGACCGGCACCAACTCGATCGATGTCGGCGTGTTTGCGTCGGGCTGGGCGGTCGAGATGGTCGATGCCGGCTTGTTGGCTGACCTGAGCGACTTTGTCGCTGCCGACGACAAGATCGATATGGATGACATCGCGCCGTACTTCCGCGAGTTCAACCAGAAAATCGACGGCAAGACCTATCTGATCACCATCGATGGCGACTTTCAGATGGTCTACTACCGCACCGATGTGCTCGAAGCGGCTGGTCTTGAGCCGCCGCGTACCTGGGAAGAGTATTTGAGCGTTGCCGAAGCCGTGCATGGCCAGGATATGAATGGCGACGGCGAAGCCGACTTCGGTTCCTGCATGTTCAAGAAGCGGAACGCGCAGAGCTTCTATGCGATTATGTCGATTGCCGCGCAGTTTTCGCAGACGCAAGGTACCGGCGAGGGCTTCTTCTTCGATACCGAAACGATGGAGCCGCTGGTCAACAACGAAGCCTGGAAAGAGGCCTTCCGCGTCTACAAGGCGACCGGCGAGTTCGGTCCGCCGGAGGAACTGAACCACGACATCGGCGACACGCGCGCCCTGGTGACGACTGGTCGTTGTGCCCTGATGATTGACTGGGGCGACATCGGTCCTCTCTCGATCGACGAGAACTCGCAGATCAAGGATCTGGTCGGTGCAGTTATCATGCCGGGCTCGAGCCGCGTTCTGGACCGTGCGAGCGGCGAGTTGGTGGATTGCGACGCGCAGCGCTGCCCGCATGCCATTGACGGTGTGAACCATGCGCCTTTCGCCGCTTTTGGCGGTTGGTCCGGTGCTGTCAACGGCAAGTCGGATCCGGCGGTTGTCGCGGCGGCGTATGACTTCCTGTCGTACATGAACCAAGCCGAGCAATCGAACTTCGACGTCACGCAGGGTTGGACTGGATACAACCCCTATCGGGTCTCGCAGTTCGAGAATGTTGGGCCTTGGGTCGAGGCGGGCTTCAGCACGGAGTTTGCCGAGAACTATCTGGGCGCCATCGGGGCCAGCCTGAACAGCCCGAACATGGCATCCGACCTCCGGATCCCCGGTACGCAGCAGTATCAGGGCATCGTGCTCGATCGTGAACTGGCGCGTTTCGTCGCCGGCGAGATCACGGCAGACGAGGCGCTGGCCAATGTTGAAGCCGGCTGGGAGGAGATCACCGACGACTTCGACCGCGATGCTCAGCGGACGATGTATCGGGCCTCGCTCGGCATCACCAACTAGCCATTACCGGCACGTCCGGTGACGGCACAAGACACCGCACTTGCGGCGCCCCGGCCGGGGAGTACCTCGGCCGGGGTTGTCTTGAGAGGCAGTGGCGGTTTCAGCGAATGGTTCGATCGCCAGTCGCGGCAGGTCTTCATCATGCCTGCCGTGATCATGATCCTGATCTTTTCGATCTTTCCGCTGATCGTTTCGCTCATCCTCGCGCTCTCGCGAACGCGGCTGCGGAGCGGCGGATATCAAATACGCTATGTCGGCTTACAGAACTTTGAGAAGCAGCTCTTCGGATCGGAGCAGTTTCACTTCTTGGGGACGTTCAAGACCGTCAGTGCCGTCGGTTGGCTGGTTGCGGCGACCGCGGCGGCGCTGTTGATCTGGTGGATGTACTCGTACATCCGCGGCAATAACCTCACAGTATTGGGACTCATCGGCCGGCTGATTACAGCGAGTCTTTTGTTCGGTCTGGCCATGTTGTTTGCGGCGACGCTGTTCAGCGGAACCCAATTTGGGACGCTTGGTGTCACCCTGTTCTATGTCATCGTCGGTTGCTCGGTTCAGTTCGTGATAGGGCTCGGCCTTGCCTTCGTTTGTTCGCAACCGATCCGCGGGCGCTCCTTCTTCCGGGTCGTCTTTTTCCTGCCGTTGATGGTAACTCCAATCGGTATTGGCTTTGGCTTCCGCATGTTGGCGGATACCACGAAGGGTCCGTTTTCGCCGCTCTGGAAGCTGGTTGGTCTAGGTGATTTTGCCTGGGCGTCCGACCCATGGGCCGCGCGGGTATTCATCATCATCGGCGATTCTTGGCAGTGGATACCGTTCATCTTCGTCATCCTGCTGGCTGCACTGGAAAATGTGCCTAGGGATTTGGTCGAGGCGGGACATGTCGACGGTGCGAGTAACTGGCAGATTTTCCGGGAGATTACCTGGCCGCAGATTGTGCCGGTTGCGGCGACGGTTATGCTCATCCGGGTGATCGAGGCGTTTAAGCTGGTCGATCTGCCCAACATTATGACCTCGGGTGGACCCGGTATTGCGACTGAGTCTATGACATTGCACGCCTTCTTCGCTTGGCGGGCCCTAGACTTTTCACAGTCCGCTGCGGTCTCATATCTGCTGTTGTTCGTGACTGTTGTGCTGTGCGTGTCCTACTTCAATTTGATCGTATTGCGGCGCAGGGCGGTGCACGGATGACACTCGCGTCTCCCAATGCTGCAGCCGGAAACGGCACGGTTCGCCGCGGCTTTTTCGAGCCTTCGCGGATCGGTGAGTTGTCGCCGGGCGGGAAGCTGGTCGTTTATTCGATCTTGCTGATCTGGTCGGCCTTTGTGTTGTTCCCGCTCTATTGGATCGTCATAACGTCGTTCAAGCTGCCGATCTCCGTGAACAGCGGGCCGGCGTACATCCCTTGGGTTGACTTCATGCCCAGTCTGCATGCGTGGCGCGACTTGTTCGACACAAGTCCGCAGTCGCCGCTTGCAGAGACACTAAAGCCATACCGTAACTCGGTAATCGTTGCCTCGTTCTCGACGCTGCTGTGCGTGTTGGTCGGGAGCATGGCGGCATATGCCCTCGCGCGCATGGAGTACAAACCGAAGTTCGGGACGATCCTGCTGTTCGTGTTGATCCTGATCGGGATGGTGGTTTTGGTCGGGGTCGGCGGAGTCGATTGGCGGATCGCCGTGGCCGTCGGATTGGCCCTGTTTGTGCTGTTGGCGCGGGCGCTGAGCCGTTACTTCAAGCGGCGTATTGGCAACGGCGACATCCTGTTCTGGATGATCTCACAGCGGATTTTGCCGCCTGTTGTGACGGTTGTGCCGATCTACATGATGTTCCAGAGCGTGCAGCTTCTTGATACGCACCTCGCACTCATTCTGACGTACACCGTGGTCAATCTGCCGATTGTCGTTTGGCTGATGCACGACTTCTTTGCCGGTATCCCAATCGACCTTGAGGAGAGTGCCGAACTGGATGGTGCGTCGAAGCTGACGGTCTTCTACGAGATTGTTCTGCCACTGGCGCGCGCGGGCCTCGCGGCCACGACGCTGTTGGTGCTGATCCTTTCTTGGAACGAGTATGTGTTGGCGTTGTTCCTATCGACGACGAATGCGCAGACGATGCCCATCCTGGTCGCCGCGATGAACGGGGGCGAGAAGGGCATTCTCTGGTGGTCGATGTGTGTGGTGATCATCATCATGATCATTCCGGTGATCCTGATGGCGCTGTTGCTGCAGCGCTTTATCTCTAAAGGCGTGCTGTTGGGAGCGGTGAAGGGATGAGTTTAGCGGAAGTTCAACGCGGCACGCCGCCGGCAAACAAGCGGGCCCAAGCGCTCTCGATCCGTGGCCTCAACAAGTGGTTCGGATCCAACCATGTAGTTAAAGATCTGAACATTGATGTCGCACCAGGAGAGTTCCTGGTGCTGCTGGGCCCATCGGGGTGCGGAAAGACCACCGGATTGCGCATCATTGCCGGGCTGGAAATCGCGGACTCGGGCGGGGTGTTTCTGGGGGATACGGACGTGACGCAGGTTCTGCCGAAGTATCGCGATATCGCCATGGTGTTTCAGTCCTACGCGCTGTACCCGCACAAGACCGTCGCGGAGAACATCGGGTTTCCGCTGAAGGTGAGGAAGGTCGCGCCGGCGGAGCGTGATGCCGCGGTGCGCGATGCGGCGGCGCAAGTGCATATGGAGGAACTGCTGGAGCGTTATCCGCGGCAGTTGTCCGGCGGACAACGGCAACGGGTGGCGTTGGCGCGTGCGATCGTGCGGCGGCCGTCGGCGTTTCTGATGGACGAGCCGCTGTCCAACCTCGATGCGAAGCTTCGAGGCTACATGCGGGCGGAACTGAAACACATGCAGCACGAACTTGGCGTGACAACGGTCTATGTCACCCACGATCAGGTCGAGGCGATGACGCTTGCGCACCGCGTGGCGATCATGGACGGCGGCGTGCTGCAGCAGATTGGATCGCCACGGGAGGTTTACGACAATCCGGCAAATCGGTTTGTCGCCGGGTTCATGGGGTCGCCGCCGATGAACTTCGTCGAGGGGGAGGTATCGTCGGGCCGGTTCGAGAGCCACGGTGTTAGCTTGCCTGTTGCGGCCAACGGAAATTCAGCCGTTGCCGGTGGGCGGGCTGTAATGGGGTTTCGTCCGGAAGACGCCGAAATAGTCGCGCCGGGGACCGGTCTGTTCGACGCAACCGTGTATGCCGCGGAACTCACCGGGGACGTGACGTTGGTGACGGTGAATGTTGGTGAGGAGAGCCTGTCGGTGAAGATGCCGAAGGAATATGACGTCGATTTCGACAGCACCGTTGCGGTTCGTTTTCCGTTGGAGCGGGGGTTCTTGTTCGACGCAGGTTCCGGCCAACGCGTCGACGGGGCATTCGTCTGACCGTAAAATCCTCTTTTCGATGTCAACGCGTTGATATCCGGTACCAAAGTGCCATTGGCTAACGATGCCTTAAACAAATCCTGGTTCGATTAAGCGTTATGCGCCACAGCGACTGTAGGGTAGGTTTTGCGTGGCGAAGGTCGCGGCTTGATTGGATGAGCATGGCGCAGCCCTTGTTCAGCGGAACTGGAACGGGAGACAGCGGTGCACCGACCGAGCCCGGGCGGCTGAACCGTGTGTTTCATCTCGTCGTCGGAGATGCGGACCTTCCGCCGAATGCGGGATCTGAGCTTGCGGAACTGCTGGCGTATTGGCGTGGTTTGTGTGACGAGCGGGTCATGCCGGAGCGTAGTGATCTCGATCCGCTGGCGATACCGCGACTGCTGACCAACATCTTCCTGATGGACGTCGAGCCCGACGGGGTCTACCGGTTTGGCCTCGTTGGGGAGGCGATGAATGAGCGCTATGGTGGGCAGCTCAAGGGTTGTGCGATCAACGATCTGCTCAGTGGTGACACGCTAGCGGAGACGCTTGAGGAGCATGGCCTGTGCATGGAGAACAGGGCGCCGGTCTATACGCGGAACAGCATTGAGGTTGCGTCGGCACTCGACGATTTCCAACTCTACCATCGACTGATTCTGCCACTTGGCCCGGCGCAAGGCGCGCCGACTGCGCTGCTCGGCATGATGTGTTTCGACCGGAGCTAGCCCAGGTGGCGCTTGTCAAACACAAGCGGTAGCATCACCATCGGTGGTAGTACCCTCGAGGATCGATAACACGCGGCTGCTTCTAATAATTGTTAGAGGCATATCGAAGGGCCTGGGCTTCCTGTAGTATATTCGCGTTTCGAGTGTTGCTGCAGACGGGCCGATGCGGATCACCGAATTCATTGAGCAGTCGAACGCCATTGAGACGCCTGGCGAACTGGTCAGTTTGTTCGAGAGGGCGACGTCGCAGTATGGATTCTCCAAAATCGCCTATGCCGACCTGACGAGCGGCCGGCACAACAGGCCCGAAACGCCAGGGTTCCTGGTGAGTTACCCGCAGGACTGGGTGACCCACTACTTTGCGCGCGGCTATGAGCGCATCGATCCATCGACGCAACACATGTTTGTTTCGCGTGGGCCGTTCGCCTGGGATGAGCTTCCGAAACTGGTGAAGGTCAGCAAGAAGCAGGAGAAGCTGTTGGCCGAAGCGGACGGGGCTGGGTTGAAGTCGGGCCTATCCATTCCCCTGCATGGGCCGATGGGAAGTACCAGCGCCATTGCGTTGGCCAGCGAAGAGGCCGATGCTGATCCCGCTTCAAGCAAGCACGAACTGCAAGCGTACGCCGCACAATTCCACATGGTTTATGCGGGATTTCACGCCGCCACCGTCGGTGAGGAAGTGCCGGAGATCAATCTGACCCCACGGGAGCGGGAGTGCTTGCAGTGGTGTGCCCATGGGAAGAGCAGTTGGGAAATCGGCATGATTCTTGGTATCTCCGAGCATGGCGCGAGCTTTCATCTTAAGAATGCGATGGGCAAGTTGCAGGCTACGTCGCGGGTGGCGGCGGTGGTGAAGGCTATTCGGTTGGGCTTTATCGGCCTGTAGCTGCCGATATTCCTGTTCATTGGGATTTGAGCGATATCCGAATCGTTAGTTCGCCGGGCACCTGGCGTCTTAACGTTTGGTTCAGCAAAACTTTACCTCTCGGGCCTAAAGTACTACCCGGAGAGCTTGTTTTAGAATCATAAGTCGCTCGTGTTGCGAGTGGGCAAGTTCTCACATCTGCTTCAGGTAGATCGCAGGTGGTGGAGGTATGCTCGATTGCGTGACGTGGGAGACATCCCACAAGTTTGGTGATGCGTTGGTGGCTCAGCACCGGCTTCGGCACAGGGTGTTTGTCGAGCGCCACGGCTGGGACGTGCCGTCACACAACGGCATGGAATACGATCAATTCGATACACCGGCCGCGGTTTACCTTGTTTGGCGCGACCAAACCAACGAGGCGAGGGGGGCGGCCCGGCTGATCCCTACGGACCGGCCGTACATGATGAAAGAGCTATGGCCGCACTTGATCACCAAGCAGCCTTTGCCGGCGTCGCCGCAGGTCTGGGAGGGGACCCGGCTTTGTGTTGACCGGGGCGTGCCGGGCCGGGTCAGACGGCGCATCATTGCGGAGTTGCTGGCCGGCTGCCTTGAGTTTGGGCTTCGCGAGGGTATCGACTACTACATCATCCTGGCGCCCGTCAGTGTGCTCACCCGAACCTACCGGATGGCGGGCTGCTCGATCGAAATCCTCGGTCCCGAGGCGGAGATCGAGGGAGACACGGTCGCGGCGGCATCCTGTGCGGTTAGTTCCGAGATCCTAAGCTCTGTCCGTCAAATCAACGGGCTGAATGGCCCAGTCTTGCGGTTGATGGGTGGAGAAACACCAATTGCGAGCGTCGCCTAGCTATGCCGAGCGGAACCGGTGCTTTCGCGAGCCGGGAAGAATCTCCGGAAGAAGCAGCCGCCTCGATCCTACCGGCACTTAAGTACTTGGCCTCTGAGGCCGAGCGGGCAGGCCTGGATAACTTAGCGAATTCAATAGATTACGCGATTAAGGTCGCCGCAGAAGCGGTGTTGACGGACGGCGCTGGTTCGGGGGCCGTTGGGCCTTGTCCAGCCTCTTCAAAAGCCCTGTAAAGCCGACCCTACTAGTTTTGGCAGGTCGTTTGTTGCGGCCTGAACCCGAATAATCCCTGAGTGACTGAGGGTAATCAGCTGGCTGAGGCAACTGGCCTACAGACGGCAAAAAAACAGGGCTGGGCAACAAAATGCGCATCATCGAGAGTTCCGCGAGCGAACCACTATTCGCCGCTAACACATCACAGAATATACAACTTAAGACTGTCGCAGACTTTCGGGTCAGGCCTCAGGTGGCGTTAGCCGCTGGTCGGGGTTCTTCGGGCCCGGCGGGCAATCAAGCGGTCGAGCCACGAGACGAACTGTTTCTCAGTTCCGTCAACAGTGTCCGGGATGACATGGCAAAGGCGCTGCCGAGCTGGGTTCAGCCGTTTCTGACCTGGTTGACGGCAAAGCCGGTGACCGGTGAGGCGGCGAAGCAGACGTCGGCGGTCTACCACGTTTCGACGGCTACGTTGGCGACTGTCGCGGGCGTGGCTTTGTCGGTTGCCGCGGTCCTTGCCGGTGGGTTCTGGCTCGCGTTGTTGCCCGTCGGCTGGATTCTGACGGCATCAGGCATGGGCAAGCTGCAGGCGGTTGTTTACCACCACTGCTCCCACGATACCGTCTTCAAGAACCGCCACTTGCACGGCTATGTCGGCGATCTGCTGTCGGGCCTGCTGCTGCTAAAGCATTTTCCGACCTATCGCAGGGAGCATCTGCGGCATCACAATGCGCGGCATCAGTTCAGCCAGGACGATGAGTTTCAGCAGTTCATCGAGCGTACGGCCCGGTTGGTGCCGGGTGCCGACCGGGCAGCGTTGCGTCGCCGGGTGCTGTACAGCCTGATTTCGCCGCGGTTTCACTTCCGCTTCTTGAAGGGCCGTTTGGAGAGTTGCTTCCCTGAGGATGTGCCGCAACGGAATACCGTGGTCCTGCTTAGTTGGACTGCGGTGATTGTCGGCATGGCCGCTGCCGGCGCCATGATCCCGTTCATCCTGGCGTGGGTTGTGCCGGTGACGGTTTTGCTGAATGTCGGCACGGCTCTGCGGATCTTTGTCGAGCATCGCATTCCGGATCAGCTCAACCTGCGCCGCCGTGACCGGTGGTTCGTCACCGAGGCGACAGCCGGCGTCTTCTGTGGCTGTCCGGTGCCGGCTCCGGCGCAGCGTTCGATGGCCACATGGTCGGCGTGGTGGGCAGAGATGCTGACTTTGCATCTCCTCACCAGGGTGTTCGTGCTGGTCGGCGATGCACCGGCGCACGACTACCATCACCGGTTTCCGGCCTCCGCAGGTTGGGCAAACCACATCCACGAGCGGCAGCGCGACGTCGCCAATGGGTGCCCCAGCTATCCGCAGAACTACATCGAGCATTGGGGCTTGTTGTCCGCCATCGACGATCTGGTGACCGGGTTGTCAAAGATCGGCCACGAAGAGCCTGTTGTCACCGTGGAAAGCAAGGCTGCGTAAGAAGGCCGCGCGCCCCAACAGCGACTGAAATGCAGGGAGCTAGCGGTTGCTGGCTCCCTTTCATTGTTCCGGGTGTTCCTGCAGCAGCGAGTCGGAGGGTTAGAGTCTGTGCTAAGACTGCCACGGTCGCCGACGGCGCCAAGGGTTCCCGGGCCAAACGGCCCTGGAGACCAAGGCAAATAAGGCGCCGCTCGCTAGCTCCGTAAGCATGTGGTGTTCTGGCCCTGTAAGAAGGAGTCTTCGAGCGCAGCAAATCTCGGTTTGGTTTAAGTCGACCGCTGCAGGGACAAGGCCGCGTTAGTATCACCGGCAGTCCCAGGGTTGCTGCGTCCTCATTCGGGGAAAAGCCGACTGCCGAGGCGTGCGAAGCCATACTTCGCCAAGCGGTCGAGGTATTCCTCCGTGGTGTCACGCCCGTGGAAGATAAGACCGCGCCCTAGCGAAGGTCCGCAGACCACGCCACTGTAAGTGGCCGCAAAGTGGTTCTAAGAGATTCCCAACATCTGGCTCTGCTGAAGCGGCCAATTCGTCCGTAGACTTCCAGGCAATCAAGGGAGGTCCGCGATGTATGTGGTCGGTGAAGAAGAGATCGCGGCCCTGGCAGCGGCGATCCGATCGGGCAAGTTGTTTCGCTACAGCGAGGATAGCGAGTGCGAGCGGTTCGAGCAGCGGTACGCCGCCGACCTGGGCGTCAAACATTTCGCGTTGGCGGCGAGCGGTAGCTACGCGCTTGCGGCTGGACTGATCGGACTCGGTGTTGGGCCGGGGGACGAGGTGCTGGTTCCGGCACACACCTACATGGCCACGGCAACTGCGGTGCTGGCGGCAGGGGCGATCCCGGTGATCGTCGATATAGACGAGAGCTTGACGATCAGTCCGGCGGCCATCGAGGCCGGTGTCGGTCCGCGGACCAAGGCGGTGATCCCGGTGCATATGTGGGGCGCGGCTTGCGACATGGATGCGATTGGCGACGTCGCGGCGGCCCATAATCTGCTGGTGCTGGAGGATGCCTGCCAGGCTGTCGGCGGCAGCTACAAGGGGCGCAAGCTGGGGTCGATCGGCGACGCTGGGGCTTTCAGCTTCAACTACTACAAGAACATGACGAGCGGCGAGGGCGGCGGGTTGGCGACCAACGATGACGCCGTGGCCGAGCGGGCGCGGTGCGCCATCGATCCATGTCATTTCTACTGGCAGGGGCGCAATGACGCGACGCGGCCGTTCGCCGGCATCGGCGCGCGGGCCTCGGAGCTGATGGGGTCAATGCTCAATGTGCAGCTCGACCGGCTCGACGGAATGATCGAGGCTATGCGGGCCGAACGGGCACAGATCCTTGAGGGGACCAAGCACCTAGGCAACATGGGATTGCGCCCTGCGCCGACACATAGTCCGGAGCATGACTGCGGCGCCCAGGCGATGTTCACGCTGCCGCGCGCAGAGGATGCAGCAGCATTCGCCGAACTGGTGCCATGTGTGGTGGCAGGCCAGACGGGGCGGCACAACTTCAAACAATGGGACCAGGTGCTGATGCACGAGGGCGCGGCGTCGGAGGCGCTCAATCCCTACAAGCTACCGGCCAATGCCGAATGCCGGACGACCTACCGCGAAGACTTGTGTGCGCAGTCGCTGACCATCCTGGATCGAACGATCATGGTGGCGACGGACCCGCGGCACAGTGCCGAACAGACCGGGGATACGATCCACAACTTGGACTTGGCCGCGCAGGTGGTGTTTGCGGGGGCCGATCCGCGCAGCTTGCCGTTTCGCAATCGGGGAGAAGTCGACTTCGTGAAGTTCGACATCGCAACGGGTTGAGGAGGTTCAAAAAGGGCAGGGCGGCGGGGCCGCCGAAACAGAGGAGGTAGAAGTGACAGCAAAACGCAAAACCGCATCGGTGTTTGTTGCCGGACTGACGGCGGTGCTGATGTCAGGCAGCGCGCTGGCTCAAGATCAAACGACCATTCGCTGGTTGGAGTGGTGGGATCCGGAGTACGGCGTGGATGTGATGGATGACTTGGTCGCCCGCTTCGAGGCGGAATCGGGCATCAAGGTCGAGCGCACCGCGGTGCCCTGGGACAACATGTTTGAGCTGCTTGTCGCCAACGCCCGCGCGCCGGTCGCGGACTATGATGTGTTGGGCATGGAGGCCGAGTGGCTGACCGCCATCGACCGGCTGGGTGGCCTGGCGTCCCTTGATGGGTTGTTGGCGGCGGATCAAGACTTTGCGGGATCGTTGACTGACGCCACACAGGTCCGGTGGCTCGGCGAAACCAAGATGCTCAACTGGTACATCTTCCCGTACAGCTACACCTATAATGTCGATGCGTTGGCTGAGGCCGGGGTGGAGCCACCCAAGTCGTGGGATGACGTGATACCGACGGCGCAGGCGGTGTCCGACGCGCTGGGTTCGGTGAATGGGCTCGGCACCTTCTACAACGAGAGTGGCTCGGACTATTTGCCCTACTACATGTTCGGCAGCCGCCTCGCGCAACTCGGCGGCAAGTTCTTCGACGATGACGGCAATGTCGTATTCAACTCGCCGGAAGGTGTGGCGGCATTGCAGTGGTGGAAGGACGTTTATGATGCGGGCATTCTGCCACCCGGTGTGTTCGGGTCCAGCAAGGGGGCGGTGCGTGAGCAGTTCGCGACCAAGAAGATCTCCGCTATGTGGGACGGTCCGTTCGCCGGGACCATTGCGCGGCAAACCGACCCGGACATCCAAGTGGCGTTCGCGCCGGCTTGGTGTGACGCGACATGCGGCTACCAGTGGAGCGGCAGCGGCCTGTCGGTCGCCGCGAACTCTGAGAAGCAAGACGCAGCTTGGCAGTTCGTGCAATTCCTGCTGTCGGAAGAGATCTCGACTCATATGACCGAGACTGTGGGCTTGCCCTTCGCGACCAGCGCCGCGGTGGCATTGCTGGAGACCTCGGACAATCCGATCCTGCGGGAGATCCCGACGATGATGAACGCGGATCCGGAGCATAATCTGTTCATCGCGCCGGTGCCGGACTCGGAACGATTGCACCGCGAGTTCAACAACCAATTCGTCTCGTTCGTGCGCGGTGAAACGTCGGCGCAAGACGCGCTGGATCAGGCGGCGCAGGTGTGGAACGAGGCCCACGAAGCACTTCGTTGACGGCCCGGCGGGGGCGCGTTCGCCTCGCGGCAGGCGAGCCTCCGCCGGCTCACAAATGGTAGATCGGGTTGAGACAGCGGCGCCAACGGTGCGGCCGCTCGGGCAAGGCGGCGCGCGGTGGCAAATCCACGACCGCCACCTCGGATACATATTCATTGCGCCCGCCCTGATATTTATGTTGGCGGTGGTGTTCCTGCCGGTCGCCAACACCATTGCGACATCGTTCACGCAGATGAACTTTCGCGAGCGGGTGACGGAGTTCGTCGCGCTTGAGAACTACGGTCGGCTGCTCGGCGACAGGCTGTTTTGGCTTAGCCTGAAGAACACGATGGTGTTCGCGATCGGGTCGACGATCGGCCATGTGGTGTTGGGTACGCTGTTTGCGGTGCTGCTGTCGGCGCGTTGGGCGCCCCCCAGGATTCGCAACATAGTGCGGGGGTTGCTGATCCTGCCGTGGCTGTTCTCGCTGGCGGCGGCAGCGCTGATCTGGGGGCTGTTGTACGACCCCTTCGGACCGCTGAACTACTTGCTGATGGTCACCGGCATAGCCCCGGATTCATTCGATTTCTTGGGTGAGCCAAGCAACGCAATGGTTTCGCTGATCGTCATCAACGTGTGGAAGTTTTATCCGTTCTACATGGTGATGATCCTCGGCGGGCTGCAGTCGATCCCAGAGGAGCTGTATGAAGCGGGGCGGCTTGACGGGGCAAATCCGCTGCGGCTGTTCTGGCACATAACCCTGCCGATGCTGCGGCCGGTGTTGGTGGCGGCGACGACGATTGACATGATCACCACGTTCGCGACGTTCGACCTGGTCAAGATCATGACCAACGGTGGTCCGCAGCGGGCGACCCAGACCTTGTCTCTCTATATTTACGAGACCGGATTCCGGGATGTGAATCTGGGCTACGGCGCGGCGATGGCGATGGCGATGCTGGTCACGCTGACTGTGGCGACGGCGCTTTACATCAAACTTGTTGTCCGGCGGCCGAGCGGTGGAGAGGGTGGCAATGCTGCCTTCTAACCGGGAGCGGATCGCGCTGATCGTCTGCGTGGTCATCGTTACGTTTGTGACGCTCTTTCCGGTGATCTGGATGATCTTCGCAGCGATCCGGCCGACGGCCGAAACGCTGGCGTTTCCACCGGTGTGGATCCCCCGGGAGATCACCTTCCAGGCGTTCGCGGACCTGTTCGCCAACCCGGGGGAGCTGAAATACTTCGCGAACTCCTACATCATTGCGTTGGCGACTGCGGGGCTGACGATCTTGCTGGCGGCGCCGTGTGCCTATGGCTTCTCGCGGTTTCGGATAAGAGGGTCGACGGCGCTGCTACTCGGCATCCTGGCGCTGCAGATGCTGCCAACGGTGGCGCTGATACTGCCCTTCTTTTCGATGGCGCGGGCGCTTGGCATCTACAACACCCATCTTGGCCTGGTGTTGGCCGACACGGCGTTCACGCTGCCGATTGGGATCTGGTTGTTGAAGGGGTTCTTCGACAGCATCCCGTCGGCGCTTGAGGAAGCGGCGATGATCGATGGCGGAACCCGTTTGCAGGCGCTGTTGCTGATCATCGTGCCGCTGGCGTTGCCGGGTATTGTCAGCACTGGCGTGTTCGCATTTCTGTGGTCGTGGAACGAATTCCTGTTCGCGTTGATCCTGACCAGTGGAGATGGAGCGGCGCCGTTGACGATCCGGATGTCGCAGTTCTTCACCCAGTATGGGCGGGACTGGAACGGGATCATGGCGCTGAATGTGGTCGCGTCGATCCCGCTGGTCGTGTTTTTTGTCTTCATTCAGCGTTGGGTGGTTAGCGGGCTGACCGGCGGTGCCGTCAAGTGAGGCCGGACAACGCCTGGCGGACACGGCGCAGGCCGTTGCGGATCTGCGCTTCGTCGCTGGCGGCGTAGCCGAAGATCGTGCCGTTGCGCGGCGGGCTCATACGGTACAAAGCTGACAAGGGCGTGAACCCAATGCCGCGGCGGGTTGTGGCCGCTAGAACCCGGTTGTCATCGAGACCGTCTTTCAACGTGGCAACCATTTGGATGCCGGAGTCCGCAGGTTCAATGTCTAGCCAATCGGACAACAATTCGTTGGAAAGATCGGCGAAGGTGCGCTTGCGTTGGGCGTACAGGTTGCGCATGCGGCGGAGATGGTTGGCAAAACTCCCATCGGCGATGAAGTCGGCCAGGGTCTTCTGCAATAGCTGCGGCGGGTATTGGCCGGTGGAGTTGACCGCGTGGGTGAGGCCTTGGGCCAATGCTGGGGGGACGACGATGAAGCCGATCCGCAGGGACGGAAAAATCGTCTTGGCAAAGGTGCCGACGTAAATCACCCGGCCTGACGTATCGAGGCCGTGCAGGGCAGGGATGGGCCGGCCGCGAAAGCGATACTCGCTGTCGTAATCGTCTTCGATAATCCAACTGTCGTGGTGGGCCGCCAGCTCAAGGAGTTTCAGGCGATCCTCGAGCTGCATCACCGCGCCGAACGGCCATTGGCAGGACGGGGTGATAAAGACCAAGCGTGGCGGCGGGCCATCGGTCGGAAAACGCCAGCCATCGCGGGTGACTGGTATTGGCACGGGACGGCCGCCGGCACCAAGGAATGCAGCCGTGGCTCCCAGGTAGCCGGGCTCCTCCATCCAAAAATGATCGCCGGGATCCAGCAAGAGGCGGCCAATCAGATCCAGGGCAGCCTGGGTGCCGCTGACGATGATGATCTGACCGGGATCGCATTCGACACCGCGGGCGACGGCAAGGTATTCGGCGATGGCGGCCTTCAGTTTGGGGTGGCCGTCGATCATCGTGTAGCCGACGAAGTCGATGTCGGCCCCCTTCAGGTTCGCGGCGATCAGGCGGGACCAGGCAGCGAACGGGAATTGCCGTAGGTCGGGGTAACCGGGATGGAACGCGATTTGGTTGCGTTGGGGGCCATAGAGCATTTGCGCGGCCATCAACCGGCCCCGTTCGGAGAGGTCGGGCAGGGCCGCCTGGTTCTTGATCGCGCGAATGCGGCGGGCGGATTCCGGGAGGTCGGCGACAAAGGTGCCGGAGCCATGGCGGGAGTCGAGATAGCCCTCGGCCAATAGGGTCTCGTAGGCCGAGACAACGGTGTTGCGGCTGACCCGCAAATCTGCGGCGAGGACCCGACTGGCCGGCAAGCGGGTGGCAGTTTGTAGGCGGCCGTCGAGGATGGCCTCCCGTAGGGCGCTGTAGAGTTGACGGTAGGCGGGGACCGCCGACCCGGGGTTGATGACAATCATGTCGATGGGGAACGCCGAGTGGCGGGCCATCAAGTGGCTCTATCGAAATGGCCGCGAGCAGTCCTTTTCATGGGACTAAAGGTCCCGCAGATTCAACCGTCGATCAATAGCGGCGATCCGAAGGACTGGGGTCGGCCGGCGCTTAACCGTGCGAGGAGGGACGTGGCAAATGGAGACACCGGACTATGCGCCCTACCGGCGAACGGTGGTGATTCACGAGGACGATCTGGGCATGACGCACGGCGCCAACGTGGCGTTCCGCGAGCTATGCCGGATCGGTAACTGTACCAGTGGGTCGGTGATGGTGCCATGTCCTTGGTTTCCCGAGATAGCGGCGATGCATCGGGACGACCCGAGCCTGGACGTCGGTGTGCACCTAACGCTGAACAGCGAGAAGTCGGCCTACCGCTGGCGGCCGCTGACCAAGCCCGGCAAGGCGGCCGGGTTGACGGACGCGGACGGCTACTTCTGGGCAGACATCCCGGCCCTGCGCAAGAATGCCGATCCGGCGGCAGTCGACGCGGAGTTGCGGGCGCAGGTGGATGCCGTATTGGCGGCGGGGATCGACGTGACCCACTTGGACTGCCACATGGGCGCGGCGATGCTGCCCGAGTTCGTGGAGAACTACTACGCGATGAGCCGGGACTACGATGTGCCGGTGCAACTGGTGAAGGACTTGTCACAGTTCAACCCGGCGACCTATGCCGGGCCGCTCACCACCAAACGGTATGATGCTGTCGTGGTGCAGGCGAAAAACGATGGGCATCCGGTCTATGAACGGATCATCGAATCACCTTGGGACCGAACGGAAGACGCGGAGACAGCCTATCGACAGATGTTCGCCGACATTCCCGAGGGACTGACCTATCTATCGCTGCATTTCAACGATGTCGGCGATTTCGAGGTGATCGAGCCCGAGGCAGCGCACATCCGAACCGAGGAATTCGGCTTCTTCAAGCGCGACCTGATCAATGCGTGGGCGCAGGAGTTCGACATCACCTTTATTGGTATGCGTGGTTTGCGGGACACCTACCGGGCACATCGGCTATCCGCAAACAGTGTCTCGACGAGCGCTCGGTAAGACGGGCGTGGAGAGAGGCCCATATATCGGGTGCTGGCGCAGATCTACAACGAAGCGCTGTAGGTTGGGTTGTGGATAACTCAGGCGCTACCAAAACGTATACCAGCGCGATCGGGCCCAAATAAACCGCAGAAATTAGCCATTCTTGGCGGATGGGGTGGGATTCGAACCCACGAGGAGCTTGCACCCCTGCCGGTTTTCAAGACCGGTGCCTTCAACCACTCGGCCACCCATCCATTTCGAGGCGGATCAATAACTTAGCTGCGCCCGCGCTGTCTACGCACCCGGAGTAACACACGAGTAGGGCGATGTGGCCGCGACCCTACCTCACGTTGTCTCCATTGCAGCGCGGAGATCGGCGTCGACTGCGGCGCCGTGACGATGCATGTGGCCCACCGATCACCCGATGAGGACGGCGTCTGCAACGTAGCCGGTGCGCTCGATGACCCAGAATCCGGCAATCAAGACGGATACGCTGGCAATGCCCCAGCGCAGGCCCGTTCCGGCGCGTTGGTTCCAACTTGCGATCAGCGCTAGCGCGCCGAACGCCAGCGCAACTATGGCGAGTTGACCGACCTCCACGCCCAGGTTGAATGAGAAGAGCGAGAGCAGCAGGTGGGGGGAGTTGGGGCCGAGCACATCGGCGAGCACGAACGAGAACCCGAAGCCGTGCAGCAGTCCGATGCTTGAGGTCACCGCCAAGCTCCAGGGCCGCTCCCGTTGCCAAACGGCCGTCACACCGGCGTAGATTATGCTGGCGGCGATGGCCATTTCGATGACCGGTATGAACCAGGGCCCGGCCGGTTCCATCCCCAGGAATCCGGCGATCAGCGTGACGCTGTGACCAATGGTAAAACCGGTGACATGCCAGAAGAGCCGCAACAATGATGCCGCACCGATCGTCAGGCACAGGACGAACAGCACGTGATCCGGCCCGGCAACAATGTGTTTGATGCCCTGGATGACAAAGGTCAGTACGGCGTCGGCGACGCTTGCGCTCAGTTCCACCGGGGTTAGTAACTGACCTTCCACGTTGACCGCGCGGCTGCCGCCACCGCGGAAGTCGATGATGTGATTGTCAACGGTAACGTCTGGCGGCAGCTGCAAACGGGGCAGCGAATTGACGATCTCCAGACGGCCGTCGCTCCGTAGATTCGGCAGTGTCAGCCACAGGTCGACCACCGCCTCGCCAACAAACAGCCGTTCGCCATTCGGCTGACCGTCGGACCCGAAAACGAGCCGCGCCTGTTCCGGCGTGGTGAATGCCGGGGCATCCCTTCCGCTGTGGATTCGTACAGCCGTGACCGTGGGGGAAAGGCTGTCGCCATCAAGGGTGAGCCGGTAACCGGACACAACAAATCTGCCGAAGGCGTCCGGCGAACCAGCGATTGCCCCCCTGTCGAGATAGTGGCTGAAGACGCCGCTGGTCTCCTCGCTCAGAACGAACGGAGCATCGACCCGCTCCGTCGGCGAGGTGCGTCCGGCGAGTTCGCGGGCATAGATCAGCGGTGCCGGGATTCGCAGGTAGAGGTTGATCCCTTGCTGTTCCGATTCGATGAGGATCGTCCGGTTTTTTGCATTCAGCAGGAAATGTGCGTGTCCGGCGGAAGACCACAACAGGGCGATTGCGAGAGCCAGTATCCCGGCCGACCACACAGCGCTGATCCTTGATCGAGTATTTTTCATCCTGCTGCCAATCTCCGTGGTGCGGCCTCTGTTTCGACGGCCTCAATGAGTGACTTGGTGTAGGGGTGCTGCGGCCGGAGTGTGACGGTGTCCGCCTCGCCGGTTTCGACCATGTGGCCGTCGCGCAGGACGAGCAGCCGGTCACAGAAATGGCGGGCGAGCACAATGTCATGCGTGATGAAGATGAAACTCGTGCCGCGGTCGCGCCTGAGCGTTTCCATCAATTCCAGGACGCCCATCCTGATCGACTGGTCGAGCATCGAGGTCGGCTCGTCGGCGATAATCACCCGGGGATTGGTGACGATCGCCCGGGCGAACGCGACGCGCTGCCGCTGACCGCCTGACAGCGCGGTTGGGAAACGCTGCTGAAACTCTTCATCGGCTGGTAACTGTGCCGCGGAGAGCGCCTCCGTCACTTTCGACCCGAGATCGTGTGCCGCGTGCTGACCGGCAATCCGCAGCGGCTCGGCCACGATGTCCCGGATCCGCATGCCCCGCCGCAGCGATTGATATGGATCCTGGAACACCATATGCACCGCCTGCAGCATGCCGATGCGGTCCTTGCTGCGTAGGCGATCGACTGGCTGACCCTGGTAGAGCACAGAACCGCTGTCGGGTTGGATGCGACCGGTGAGCAAGCGCGCGATCGTTGTCTTGCCCGACCCGCTACCGCCGACGAGACCGATTACTTCCCCGCCGACAAGCCGAAGCGAGATGCCATCCAGTGCCGTGACCACGTTCCGCCGGGCCCGGCCAAAGCCGGGTGAACGGAAGGTCTTGGTGACTTTGCGCAGCTCCAGAATCGGCCGATCGACAGAACTGTCGTTATCGGTCCGTATTTCGCGCCGCCAACGCTTTGGCGCATCGAGTTGCGGGATATTGGCAAACAATGCGCGGGTATGGGCGTGGCGGTCGGGGCGATCCAGTGTCGCGGGTGCGCCAACATCGACCAGGCGGCCTTGATACATGACCGCCAACCGGTCGGCGACACGGGCGACCAACGGTAGATTGTGGGTCACGAACAGTATGCTGATCCCCAAGCGCCGTTGCAGACCGACAAGCAGGTCCATGATCTCGGCCTGTACCAGGACGTCGAGCCCGGTCGTGGGTTCGTCGGCGATGACCACATCGGGGTCATTGGCCAGCGCAATCGCGATCACGGCACGTTGGCGCATGCCTCCTGAAAGCTCGTGCGGGTAGGCGCCCTGCCTATCGTCCGGAAACTCAGCCAACCGCAAGAGCTGAACGGCGCGCTCCTTCGCTTCCGATTGGTTCAGTTCGGTATGAACCCGCAGCGCCTCGACGATCTGAGTCATCACCGTCGTGACCGGGTTAAGGGCGTTCATGGCGCTCTGAGGAACCAGCGCAATACGTCGTCCCCGCAGGAGCCGGAGGAGCGCGGGCGACGCGTGCAGGAGGTTTGTGCGGTCCAGCCAGACTTGCCCGCCGTTGACCGAGGCCGGTGGCGTCAGCAGACCCAGGACCGCCATCGCGACCGTCGTCTTGCCGGACCCAGACTCACCAACCAGACCAACAAACTCACCTTGCCGAAGGTCCAGGCTCACATGGTCGACCGCGCGTACCGAGGTCGTCGGTACTGCGTAGTCGACGACCAGATCACGCACCGCCAGCCGAGCATCCGCTGCAGCTTCCGGCGAAACACCCTCGTCTTTCGGCACATTGACGACCTTCGACCGGCGGCGCGTCTCGCCGGTGCTAAAGCCGAAACCGACAAAGGCGAAAGCCACCACCGCGATGGCGATCGCCAGACCGGGCGGCAGCACCCAATTGGTCCAGGCGCCGGTCAAGAATGCTGTCCGGGCATTTGCATGAAACAGCATGCTGCCCCAGCTATCCTGCACGGGGTCGCCGAGACCGAGGAAGGCGAGCGAGGACTCGACCAGGATTGCGTTGTGCGCGACGCGGACGAACTGCGGGACGATCAGCGGCAGCAACTCGGGCAATATGTGACGGATGTTGATGGCGAGGGCGCTCGCGCCCATGGACGCTGAGGCCTCGACGAAGCCCGCGGACCGGATGGACAACACCTGCGACCGAAGTTCGCGCACCGGCTGCGCCCACATCACGAACGAGATCACGAGAACCTGCGTCATGATCGACGCACCGAAATAGACGCCGAGGACGATGACCAGCGGCAGGAACGGCAACGACATCACCACATCGACAATGCGCATCGCCACCTGATCGACCCAACCCCCGCGATACCCAGCGGTGATGGCGATTGCCGTGGCCACCAGCGTCGATACCGTTGCCACCGCCAGACCGACGAACAAGGATACGCGCGCGCCGTAGAGGAGCTTCGTCAGCAGATCCTGTCCGACATCGTTGCAGCCGAGCCAATGCGCGCCGCCCGGTCGCTGAAATGGATCGCAGACGAGTTCTTTGGGTCCGTACTGGGTCAGAAGCGGGGCGAAAACGGCGGCCGCGATGAACACGAACAGGATCAATAGGCCGAGCGACTGGATCCGGCCGGTCATGGTCGACAGCGGCGCAAGATAGGGGTTCGGGCGGTTGGCCTTGGACACTATGCGGTTCGCCGAACGCGTGGATCGAGGAACGGATATGTGAGATCGGCAATCAGGTTGGTCAGCACGACGGCGAGGGTGGTCAGCAGGAATATCCCCTGCAGCAGATTGTAGTCGCGAGCTTCGACGCCTTCGACGATCAGACTGCCCAGTCCGGGATAAGCGAAGACTGTTTCGATGACGAGGGCGCCACCGACCAAGTTGCCGACGCCCATCATGACGTTGGTGTAGACGGGCAGGACCGCGTTGCGGAATGCGTGGCCGAAGAAGACGCGGCGTTCCGGAACGCCCTTGGCCCGCGCGAAGACGATGTAGTCCTGGTCCAAGGCCATCGACATCGAGTACCGGGCGGTTAGCAGAATGTTTGCCGTCTGCACCAGCGTCAGCGCGACGACCGGCATGATCATACGCTCGCCGATACCGATCAGATACGCGAGGCTCCCGGGTGATGTTCCCAGCTCGTAGGCACCGAAAGAGGGCAGCCAGCCGAGATTTGCCGCGAACAGCGTAATCAGCAGCATGGCGACCCAGAACGGCGGCATGCTGCCCAGGAACAGGACGGTCGCCAGAGCACCGATGTCGAATTGCTCGCCGCGTTTCCAGGCGGACAGTACGCCGAGTACCGTGCCGAGGATGGCGCTGAGGAACAGCGCCGCGCTCATCAGCAGCAGGCTCCATCCTAGCGCGGCGAAAACCACTTCCCAAACCGGCGATCCGAGCAATACAGAGGTGCCGAGGTCGCCGCGGAAGATTCCCGTCACGTAGTCAACGAACTGTTGGGGGATCGGTTTGTCGAGGCCGAACTCCTGCAGGACGCGGTCTTGTTCAGCCTGCGTCAGGCTCGCTGCCGTGTCCTCACCGACCAGGTAGTTGATCGGATCGCCGGGGGCGATGCGCGGCAAGGCGAAGTTGATCGACAGTGTCGTGACAAGGACGATCACGTACTGACCGACGATACGGGTAAACATCAGCTAAATGGCGATGTGAGTGAGGCGGAATGCTGGAGGCCGGACTGCGGCCCCCAGCATTCACTGGCCTATTGCCGCGTCGACGCCAACTGATCGACGGTGTCGCCCCGCACCTCGCGTGGCAGGAACGAGTATTTGTGGAAGATGCCGTATCCCGACGAGGATTCGTAGTCGTCATAGGACTTCCAGCGGTAGGCGAAAATGCCGTCCGGGTACCAGAGCATCACCCGCACCGGGTAGGTGTTCTGATAGTCCTGGAGTTCATAGCTGACCTCCAGACGTTCCTGACGGGTTTCGGTATCGCGCCACCGCAGGACGATTTCGTCCTTCTCAGGCTCTTGCTTGAGCGCACGCCGCACGTCGCCATTGTAGAGAATGATCAGCATGTCCTGGTCGGCAATGCCGTGCGGGGTGATGTCTGCGACCCGCAAGTCAAACTCACGCGAACTCCACAAACCACCGAACGTCGCCGGATCGATGGTTTCGATATGGGTCTTGATACCGATGTCTTCGAATTGGGTCGTCAGCATTTCGGCGGCGCGGACGAACAATGGTTGGTTCGATGCGACCTTGATAGACCAGTCGAGAGGGGTCCCGTCGGGGTTCTCGCGGAAGCCGTCGCCATTGGCATCCACGTAGCCTTCAGCATCCAGGATACCGGCGGCCTTGTCCGGGTCGTATGGCGCACTGATGTTTGGCCGGGTCCAAAAGGAATCGACGTGGGGCCAACCATGTACGCCCGACTTGCCCCAACCGAGCATGATGCGCTCAAGCATTGGCTCCGGATTGACGGCGTAAGAGACGGCCCGGCGCAGTTCGCGGTTATCGAACGGCTCTCTGCTGTGATTGATATCCAACCACGATCCCCAAAGACTCGGGGCCTTGGCGATTTCGATATCCGGGTCCTTAGACCACTCTTCCACCAACTCCGGCGGCAGGCTCCGCGCGGCGCCGTCGATCTCGCCGGTCTTCAGCGCGGTGAACATGGTTTGGGGATCCTTGATCATCACCAGGGTCAACTTGTCGACCTGTGGCTTACCCCGCCAATAGTCTTCATTGGCTTCGAAGACGTAGAACTCATCGGCCTTGTAGTCGACGATCCGGTAAGGACCCGTACCGATGCCAAGATCCGTGAACGAACGTGGTTCGGTGACGTTCTCCCACTGCGCTTTCTGGATGATCGGCAAATCTGCAGCAGTGATGCGGTCGAAGTTTGGCATCGGCTTCTCGGCGGTCAGCCGCACGGTCAGGGGGTCGAGTACCTCGATGCCTTCGATCCGCGGTACGGCGGACGCATGGTGGGTCCAGCGATTGGCTGGGCCTTCACGGTAGTACTCGAAGGTGAATGCAACGTCTTCGGCAGTGAAGTCGGTCCCGTCATGCCATTTTACGCCGTCGCGGAGCTTGATCTCCCAGGTTCTGGCGTCGTCGCTAATCTGGGTGACCGAGGTGGCGAGCCATTCTTCGCCACCGCCGACATAGGGTGACGGTTCGCGCAGCTTGTCGAAGACAAGCCATAGCATCCAGTCGTTCCAAGAATTGCCGACTGTATAGGTCGTGACGTTACCTGCCTTGCTCCAGATACCGATCTTCAGGTGTTCCGCCGTCGTTGGACCTTGATTGTTGGTCACGCTCAGCAATTCCGCGGGCGGAACCTGATTGCCGGACTCCCCGGCGTTATTCGCTTGACCCCAGGCTGTGCCCGCGGCCGCGACCAAAGCGAATGCCGTAGCCAACGCCAGCCCCGGCAGACCGACCGTTCTATGTTTGCTTCCCGTCATCTTCCTTCTTTTCCTATGTTTGCGAGTACGTCGCATTTGCACAATCTCGCCAAAAAAACCTAGCCGTCGGCGAGCGTGTAGACCTCCTCGGCTCTCAGAGCCAAAAGCCGGTCCGCCATCTCTTGCTTGAGTTCAGTCAGCCGGGCCTCTTCGTCCGCGCTGCGATCCGCTTTCATGCCAAGAGTGATGAACTCGTCACGCACGTGGCCTGGCAGGATGATGAGATCCACACTCTTTTCCCGGTAACGCAGTCGGAAGAAGTAGTGCTCGCGATGACCGTCGCCCAGCCAACGCTCACCCAGGCTGGGGTCGACATGGTACTTTTCGCGGCTGACCACGCGCGTGACCATCTCGAACGCATCACGGCCGCCGGGGCCACGAAAGCTGGTGTCGATCTCGATCTCGCGACGCTCCAGGCCGCCTTCGGGCGCGAGGAGAGGGAAGGCCCGCTCCATTACCTTATAGGCATGGGCCACGCCGCCCGGGAAACCCGGTCCGTGGTACTTCATGAGGTCTGCGAAGCCGTAGGACAACGGCTTGCCGTTCTCGCGGACATCGATCGTGTTGGTGTTCAAGTTTCCCCCGTGGCCTTTGTTAGAAGCGCGGCGCGGCGAACAGCACGTGCCGGCCGATCATGAGTTCGGTGATCTCCAGGTCGAGTTGCCGCAGTTCCGCTTGGGTCTGCCCGTCGGGGGATGGAGCGCCTAACCTCACCAGTCGTTCCGCCTCCGCGGCCAGTTGGTCGCGGCGGCGGCAGAGTTCTTCCATCCGGTCGAGCATGTATTTCATCTTCACAACAACTCAGGATGCCGGCATAATATTGAGAATAGTTCGCACTTGCAATACGCCCTTGAAACGGGAAATGGTGATGCCGGATACAATCAATCTGCCGAACCCGTCGGCCGCGGCCCGTCGCTATCGTATCGGCGAGGTCCTGCGTGTGACCGACCTGAGCCCGCATATGCGGCGCGTCACCTTCACGGGACCGGACTTGGAGGATTTTCCCGAGGACCGGAACGGCGGGAACATCAAGCTGTTCCTACCTGAGCAAGACTGGAGTGCGTCGCAGCTCCGCGACACGCTGCAGAGCGGCAATAGGCCGACGACCCGCACCTTTACGGCGCGCCGCTATACTGCCGCGACGAACGAACTCGATGTCGATTTCGTCCAGCACACTGACGGTGGACCGGCCGCCACCTGGGCTGCGAAAGCCCGGCGTGGCGACTTCCTGGGAATAGCTGGACCATCAGCGAGAAAGCTGGTGGCCCAGGATGCCGACTGGTTTCTCATCTGTGCGGATATGAGCGGGATACCCGCAGCCTTGGCGGCGGTTGAGGATCTTCCCGCGAATGCCGAGGGCCGGGTCTTCTTCGAAGTGGCGAGTGTGGCCGACAAACTCGATGTTAAGGCGCCGCCCAGTATGCCCGTCGTCTGGCTGATCAACGACGACCCGCATCAGGTCAGCCTGCAACAGCTGAACGCAATCAAGAAGATGAGTTGGCGGCGTGACCGGGTGAGCGTGTTCGTCGCCGGTGAGTCGACTGCGGTTCGCGCGCTCCGCCAATATCTACGATACGAGAAGAAGGTACCGCGCGAAGACTGCTACATCTCCGGATATTGGAAAGTCGGGCTAATCGAAGATCAGCATCAAATCGAGAAGCGCAAGGACGGCAACGTTTGAGCCGCAGTTCGTCCGCTGTCGGGAATGGTGCGGCACCAACGCACGGTCCGCATGTCAGCAGCTTGTCCGCCATCCTTCTGAACGATCTGTTCCCGACCCTAGGCATGCTTCAGACCAGGGCGCCTTGCCATTGGTTGTCCGATGATCGGTGTTGGTTGCTGACGCGATATGAAGACGTTAGCGCGGCGCTGAGAAGTCCGAGTGTCTTTTCCTGCGTTGGACGGCAGTTGCGCCGTCCCATCCGCGCCGGCATGACCCTCGGATCGATGGAGGGAAGCCGTCACAGTCTTGTTCGTTCGGCGTTTCAGCCCTTCCTCCGCCGCTCATCGCTGCGTGCGATGGAGCCGCATATAGCGCGGTTGGCTCGGCACCGTTTCAACGAATGTGGATCAGTCTGCGGCACCACGTCGGACCAAGAAGCGATGTTCGACATATGCCTTGGCGCGACAGCGATCTTGCTCGGTCTTCCTGAGATCACCGGATCACAGAATCGCCAACTCGTCCGTCCCATTTTCGGGCGCGGTGCAAAGGTAGGCGCGGAGAGTAACGATGCCATGCGTGCCTATGAAACGCTGCGCCGATGTATCCAGGCCTGCTATTGCAATGACCCGGCGAGGCAACCAGACGGTCTGGTCGGCCGTCTGTGGCAGCGGCAAGTCAACCGGGGCGACCTGGACGATGAGGTCGTTGTGGAGACACTCACGACCATTGCAGTGAACTGTTTGGACTCCCTGCCGACGCTCATGCATCGCCTGATCTCGGAGTTTTCGGGCAAACCGCAGACGAGTGCGGTTGAGGCGACCCCGATCAAACTCCGCGCGGCCGTCGAAGAGGGGTTGCGCTTCCACGGACCATCCGTGTTCGTTCATCGGCGACTTGCCGCAGACGTCCTGGTGCAGGGCAGGCGCTTGCGGGCAGGCGATCGGGCGATACTTGCAATTGGCGCTGCGAACCGCGATCCGGCCAAGTTTGCGGGCCCAGACGCTTTTAGCGTCAACCGCAACGCTGCGGGTCACCTAGCGTTGGGCTACGGATCTCACGCTTGCCTCGGCGGCGCGTTCACGCGTATGGCGACGGCGAACGTGGTTGGCGTAGCTCTTGGCGAACCACCGCCTTGACCCGCTCAATAAGGCCGTAGGCTTACTGAAGGGACTGTGATGTTCATCGCCATGAATCGTTTTCGTGTGGTCAAGGGACGCGAGGAGGCGTTCGAAACCGCCTGGCGCGGCCGCGACAGCCGGCTGAAGGGATTGCCGGGTTTTGTCGAGTTCCATCTGCTGAAGGGCCCGGAAGCCGACGAGCAGGTCCTCTACGCCAGCCACACCATCTGGCGCAGCCGCGCCGACTTCGAAGCCTGGACACGCTCGGACGCGTTTCGCGAGGCGCATAAGGACGCCGGCAAAACAAAAGGGATGTATATAGGTGGGCCTCAGTTCGAAGGGTTCGAGGTGGTGCTCGAGATGAGAGACGGGGCTGACTAACAGCCCGCTGTAGCGCCTATGTGAGGCGGGAGGGCCAGATGCGCCCGGTCCGGGCAGCGTATTCGTCATAGGCCGACCCGAAGCGCTCCCGCACCATCGCTTCTTCTTTTGGTACGCGAAGGAAGTACAACGCCGCAAAGGCCGGCACGACCAGCAGGCCGGAAACCCAGTTGTGGATTAGCAAGGGCTGGGCGATGGCGAACAACCAGATTGCCGTATACATCGGATGCCGCATCCGCGCGTAGACGCCGGCGGTCACCAGTGTATGTCCCTCACGCAACTCGAGCCCCGGGCTCCAGTTGCGTCCAAGATCCGCGTGGGACCGCCAAAACAGCCAGAGAAAGCCGGGCAACAGCAGCACGCCGACAACGGTCGCCCAGGTCGGCAGGGCGAAGTTGGCAACGGTGAGAAATGGACTGCCAAGATGGACCAGCGGCAAGATCATCATCGTCAGAAACACGGCCATCAACGCCGCGCGATCCGCAGGGTCGCTCTTGTCGGCTTCGATCTCATTGCTCCGGGTTTTCCGGGTGTAGGGCAGGCGGATAGCGAACATGGCCAGATATGCGACGAGCCAGATGCGTTCACCCCACGACGCCTCAGGCAAACGCCAAAGGGCGGCGGCCGTGAGAGCCAGCCCGATCAGCGACATGACCATCGCCGGTAGCTGCGCGACCAGCGGTTTTCTTGGCGCGGTTTCGGTACTCATTGCTGCACGGGAGTATTGAGACCGCTTGTTTGCTGATTTCCACGCCTCTGTGGACTCGTGCCACCCGCCTGCAGCCAAGGCAAGAAACCGGACAGAAAGTCAGTCGTCGCCGGCATGAAGTGGCTTCCGTGATGATAGAATGGATCGAGCGCGGTCACGATCATGCGCCCATTTGTCGTGACCTTGTCTTCGTACAGAACCGAGCCGTGACCGCTCGCCTCAACCAACGACTCAGCGCCAGGCGGCGGTGTGAAGTAGCCGTGATAGTGCCAGGTACAGTCATCGAGGGTGACGTATTCGAACAAGCTGTGGTTTGGCGCCGCGACGCGAAGACCCAGGTCACCACCCGGCTCCCGCCACCACCAATAGTTTGTCTCGGAAGCGGTCCATTGAATTGCCGGGAGCCATAGGGCCTGGTTGGTCTCGCCCATCGCCGCAACCGTGCCGCCGCTTTGCAGAAACTGCATGAACTTGGCCTTGCAGGGGATCAGATGGCTGGCGTTGGTGCGGCACGTGACAATGAGGATATCGACACTATCGAAGTCGAAGTCACGCAGGTCCGGCGCGTAGACTATGGCATCAAAGAACGGCGCGAACCTGTCCCCACTCAGGGACTCATGATGGTAATAGGTTCCATCGTCTACAGCCGCAATCCGTGTTGTCATGCTGCGGCTCCTTGTTGTTGAGTGTCGACGCCAACTGCCCAGGTAACCAACTGCGCCAGCAGACGGTCATTCAGTGCGCGGTCCTCGCAGGAGCCCCAAAGGTCGTTGCCGCCATGCACAAACAGGCGCCCACCTTGTGGACGCTCGTAAACCCAATCGACCGGCATCGCGTCGGGCCCTATCCCATGTAGCGCCCTGCCATTCGCGGGCATCGGATTGTGCCCACGTCCGTAGAAGCCCATGACACCCCGCCGCGTTTGCAATGCGGGCACAGGGACACCTTCAAAGACGGGATGATCCCGCAGTCTCGTCAGCCGGAGTGCAGCAATGCCGGTTCCCTGAGGCGGCACAAACCGGCCCAACTCCGGCAGCATGGGATGAGCAATGTGGCCGTTGATGACGAGCGTACGCCCGCGCTCCAGCCAGGCCTCCAGCATGGTCCGGCAGCCGGCCAGGAATCGTTGGTCGGCGTGCATGCCGACGACCAACGCCGCCGCGGGCGCCAATCGTTCCGACGACAGTTCGTACTGCGGGACGGTTATTGCTCGCCCTTCCTTGGCCAGACGGCGCCAAATCAGCGGCGGCTCGCCGAACGTGGCGTGCAGGAAAATACAGTTTTGTTTCATCGATCAGATCATACTGCAAATGCGTCGCATTCACAAATCATCGTTGATCAGAGGTGTGCGAATGACTATCAATTGCGGACCATTCAGGGAGACACGATCGATGATGTCAATCCATACCCGCGTCAAAACAGCCATCGGAGCTGCGGCGGTCTTTTGTTCCTTTATGTCGACGGGCGGCAGTGCCGGAGCCGAGACGATCCGGGTCACGGATCTCGCCGGCCGGACGCTGACCGTCGACGCGCCGGTTGAGCGGGTCATCCTCAGCGAGGGGCGCCAGCTGTATGTGGTCGCCACGCTGGATACCGAAGATCCTTTCAAGCGCGTCATCGGGTGGCGTGACGATCTGAAACGGGCCGACCTAAATGGCTACAACCAATATCTGGACAAGTTTCCAGCGGCCGCCGACATACCGATATTTGGTAACGCCAACTCGGGCGGGTTCAGCGCGGAGCAAGCCGTGGCGCTCAATCCCGACTTGGTGGTCCTACATCTCGGCGCACTTAAGCCCGCCAACGAGTCCGGTCTGCTCGAACAACTCGAGGCAGCGGGGATTCCCGCTGTTTTCATCGATTTTCGCGAGCGGCCGCTGGAAAATACGATCCCCAGCACGCTGCTGCTTGGTCGGCTGTTCGGCAAGGAAGAGCGAGCGCAAGAGGTCGTATCTTTCTATTTGGGCGCGATGAACCAGGTCTACAGCCGGGTTGAGGATTTCGAGGAAAAGCCGACCGTGTTCGTGGAGCGGTCGGCGGGCACGCGCGATGAGTGCTGCCGGACTTGGGGCCGTGAAAGCCTCGGCCTACTGGTGGAGCGGGCCGGAGGTATCAATATCGGTTCCGATCTGTTGCCGGGTGCGACGGGGACAATCAGCGCAGAGAAGGTGCTGTCGGCCGATCCGGAGGTGGCAATCATGACCGGGACCAATTGGTCGCTGATCTATCCGGACAACACGGCGGTCAGTCTAGGCGCGGATTCCGACGGCGCCGCGGCAATCGATCAATTGAAGGGGCTGGCCGACCGCACGGCGTACGCAACGACGGCGGCCGTCAAGAATGGCAGGTTCCATGGGATCTGGCACCAGTTCTACAACTCGCCGTATCATTTCGTTGCGCTGCAGGTCTTTGCCAAATGGCTGCATCCGGATGCGTTTGCCGACCTTGACCCTGATGCAGTGTTCGCGGAGTTCCATGAGCGTTTCCTGCCGGTCGAATACAAGTCCGGATATTGGGCCAGCTTGGAGCCAAAATCGTAGCTAGCTAAAATCCGCGATGGCCGACTGCCAGTCGGTGGTTGCAGCCAAACTGGGACAAACCACACTTAATTGAACCGACTTTGGAGAGGGTGATCGCGCACAAGGCACAACGAGTCCCGGCGCAATCACACTCAGCCGTTGAGGCTCAATCAGCCTTCAAGACCAGTGCCTTCAACCACTCGGCCACCCATCCTTGCCGCGGCTGCAATAGCTTGCGTGCGTCTGTCCAGTTGCCCAGACAGCCCGGCCAAGGGCTGAGCGGGCTGTTGGCGCGCGGGCCTTGACACCGTTGTGGTGAAAGGAATCCGCGAATCGTGCAATTTCGGGTAAGGATTGCGATCAATGATGGGTGTGTTTTGCCGACGAAAGCTCTTCATGGGCGTAGCGGTTGTGCTGAGGCACCGGCCGTTCGGCGTTTTCACCCAGTTCCCCGCATGAAGGAGTGACGTCGTGGCGACATTGACCATGCCGGAGCGTCAGGGCGGACCGGGCGAGGGGCGCGGGCGCATCATTAGCATCGTGCAGCAGAAGGGTGGGTCGGGCAAAACCACTGTTAGTGCTAACCTTGCCGTCGCCTGGTCGAAACAGTTCTCCGTCGCCATACTGGATGTCGACCCGCAGGGCAGCCTTGGTGAGTGGTATGAGGCGCGAGAAGAGCGGCTGGGCGAGAATGGGACGGGTCTTAGCTTTCGTACAGCCAGCGGTTGGGGGGCCCGCCGCGAAGGGCAGCGGTTGGCCCGGGATCATGACATCGTGCTGATCGATACGCCGCCAAAGAGTGACCTCGACGCAAAACCGGCGGTCATGGCGGCGGATTTGGTGATCGTGCCGGTGCAGCCCTCACCGGTCGATCTGTGGGCGACGGCCCAAACCTTGGAGATGGTCATCAGCGAAGGTGGGGTGGCGATGCTGGTGGTTAACCGGGTGCCGCCTCGTGCATCGCTGACCGAAGAGATGGTGGCGGTGATGCAGAGCTTCGACTCGTTCACAGCCGCTACACGACTGGGCAACCGGACTGCGTTTGCGGCAAGCATGGGAAACGGTAGTTCCGTGTTCGAGACACAGCCGACAGGAAAGGCGGCGCAAGAGGCGGCGGCGTTGGCGCGTGAAATTGCCGATTCATGGTTGAATCGCCCGAATGCGAACACAAGCCAGGCGCGCCGGTTTGCGGAAATGACATTCGAAGGCGCGGTGCACTAGCCGGGCGCGGTTCGTGATTCGCCTTCACCACGGGACATAGTATCGCCCTCTTTCGAGCATGCTTCCGACGTAGTCCATTGCTAGAAATGGGTGAATCGTCGATCAGGGGGATACATGTTCATCCAGCAGGGCCGTACGCACGCTGAGGTTCGCCGCAATATGTGGCAGGTCGCTATTCAGCAGTCGCTGCAAACCGACACATCGGCCCCGGCTTGGCGGCCCGAGCACCGACTGTCCGAGGAGAAGATCGCGGAACTCCTGCGCGGAAGACGGTTTGAGGATGCTCCCGAGGCGCGCGCCGCTTGGCGCTGAGAAGCCGGTTCTAGTCGCAACCGCGTATCCACTCTCCGCAATCTTCAGAAAAAGAGCTGAGATTCCACACCGTTAGCGGCCACTGCGACAAGCGTTGCGGCTTGTCAAGCGAGGGCAGCTATTGGAGGATGGGGCTAAGGCGGGTTTTAGCTCACGAGGGAGGAGACATGCTTCGTAAATTACTGGCAGCGGTTCTTGCTGTCGGCACTATGGCGGTTGCACATGCACCAGCCGCGACCGCGCAGGATCTGACGATCGCGACTTCACTGCCCAGCCTGGGCTTTCCGTTCTTCGTCCATATGCAGAAGCAATTGAGCGAAGAGGCGGAAGCGCTGGGCGGTATCACCCTGATGGAGATGGATGGGCAGAACAGTACGCCGAAGCAAACGGCGGACGTCGAGGCGGCCATCATCCAAGGCGTGGACGGGATCATTATTAGTCCGCTGGACGCGGTCGCAATGGGCCCGGCGCTGCAGCAGGCCGTTGATGCCGGCATTCCGGTCATGACGATCGACCGCAGTGTTCAAGGCGTACCGGGCATTTTGGCTCATGTCGGCGCCGACAATGTGAAGGGCGGCGAGGCACAGGGCCGGATGATCATGGAAATGTTCCCGGACGGTGCGAAGGTGTTCAATCTGCAAGGTCAGCCCGGCGCGAGCCCGGCGATCGACCGGAATGCTGGTGTGCACAACGTATTGGACGCCGCGGGCGACAAGTATGAGTTCATCTTTGAGCAAACGGCCAATTTCGCGCGTGACGAGGGCGCGTCGGTGACTGAGGCGGGTCTTGCCGGTTTGGATTCACCGCCGGACGTGATTGTTGCGGCAAACGACGACATGGCGCTGGGTGCCGCGGTAGCGTTGAAGGACGCAGGTGTGGAGATCCCCATCATCGGGTTCGACGCGTTGCCGGAAGCGTTGGCCGCCGTTCGTGACGGCTCGCTTGCGGGTACCGTCGAGCAGATGCCAGGCGGGCAAAGCCGCGAGGCGATGCGGGCCATGGTCGCGTTCCTGCGCGACGGCAAGGAGCCTGAGGCGGTGACCCTGCTGGAGCCGTTTGTTGTGACTCAGGACAACATCGATAAGGCCGAACGGCTAAGCGAACTCGAATAGACCAATAGGGTGGGACGGTCAGCCGTCCCACCCTTCTTCTCTTTCATTTTGTCTCTGTCGATCGGGGGACGGCAGTGAGCGATGCTCTGGTAAGGTCCGGTGAGCGCAAGCTCGACCTGGTTGATCTGATCGGCCGGTTTGCGCCGATCATTTTCTTGCTGCTGCTATGTGTCGGCTTTGCGGTGATCGAGCCGAAATTCCTGAATCCGCTGAATCTGTTCAATGTCATGCGGCAGATTTCGATCACCGGATTGATCGCTATCGGTATGACCTTCGTCATCCTCACAGCCGGGATCGACCTGTCCGTTGGCTCGCTGCTGGCGTTCGCCGGGCTGGTGGGGGCGGCGGTCGCCAAAGGTGGCTTCGAAGACCGGTTTGCCGTCGGAGCGAGCGTTGCGGCGGGCAATCCGTTTTGGATGGCAGCCCTGGCTGCTATCGCTGTCGGTATTGTCGGCGGTCTGATGCAGGGCTTGGCGATTACGCGGCTGAGGGTGCCGCCATTCGTCGTGACCCTGGGCGGGCTGCAGGCGTTTCGCGGTGCGGCCCTCTTGTTCTCCGGTGGCGGACCGATCAGCGGCTTTGATCCGTCATATACTTGGTGGGGGCAGGCGCGGGTGTTCGATGGCAACGTGCCGATCCCGGTCTTCATCTTCATCGGCTTTGCTATTCTCGCGCACTTCGTGCTGCGGCGGACCAAGTTCGGCCGGCACGTTTATGCTGTTGGCGGCAACCCCATCGCAGCGGAGCTGGCCGGCGTGAGGGTTCGGGCGGTCACGACAACTGTTTACGTGATCAGCGGGTTTTTCGCGGGCTTGGCGGCGTTCATCCTATCGGCGCGTTTGAATTCGGCTGAGGCGGTTGCCGGGATTGGTTTTGAACTAACCGTTATTGCCGCGGTCGTCATTGGCGGCACCAGCCTGTTTGGCGGGATCGGGACGATCTTCGGCACGGTTGTCGGGGCCATGCTCATCGGCGTGTTAACCAATGGTCTGGTGCTGCTGAACGTGCCCTCGTCCGTTCAGATGATTGTGATCGGGATTATTCTGGTGTTGGCGGTCGCCTTCGATCTCTTTGTGGAACGGCGACGACAACTGCGGCCTTCTAGTATCGAGTAGTCTTCAGGGATTAAGTCTAGCAAAACCTTGTCTTTGAATTACTGCGAAGGCGATTGCTTTGCGGCACGACCCTATGGCATTCGAGAGGGCTAATGCGTGACCGAGTCGAGGGGTAACCAGGATGCTGCGCTTCCTGCGTGTTGGGAGTAGCGCTGCGCTCGTGCTTGCGGCCTTGTCGTCTGGCGCAGGAGCGGCGGACACCGATTTTCAGTCGTGGCTTGCGGCGTTTCGTGACGAAGCGCGGACCAAGGGTATTGCCGACGTCACGATGGATCGTGCGTTCGTCGGTCTCGCACCCATAGAACGGGTGATCGAACTTGATCGGAAGCAGCCTGAAGGCACGATCACCTTCGATCAGTATCTGGATCGGGTCATTTCTGACGCCCGGGTCGAACAGGGCCGGCGCATGCTCAGGGAGAACCGACCGCTGCTCGAACAGGTGGCGGCGGAGTTCGGTGTGCAACCGAGATTCGTCGTGGCGCTATGGGGTATCGAGACAAGTTACGGGAACTTTACCGGTGGGTTCCCGGTGATTGGTGCACTTGCGACATTGGCTTACGATGGACGCCGAGGTGAGTATTTCCGTGGAGAGCTGCTAAATGCTCTCAACGTTGTGCAGGAAGGCCATATCGACGTCGAGAACATGGTGGGGAGTTGGGCCGGGGCCATGGGCCAGACCCAGTTCATGCCATCCAGCTTCCTGAATTTTGCGACGGATTTCGATGGCGATGGTGCCAAGGACATCTGGACGTCGCGGCCCGATGTTTTCGCGTCTGCCGCAAACTACCTGCGCAACGTGGGTTGGCGTGACGACATTACCTGGGGGCGGCGCGTGACGCTGCCCAGTGGCTTTGACACAGCGCTTGCTGATCTCGATGTGGTCAAACGCTTGAGTGAATGGCAGCGGCTCGGTGTGCGGCGGGAAGATGGTTCGCCGCTGCCGACACGCGATCTGAATGCATCGATCGTGCTGCCGGGCGGCGCCGGTGGGCCAGCGTATGTTGTTTACGACAACTACCGCTCGATACTGCGCTGGAACCGGTCGCTCTATTTTGCGACCGCCGTTGGGCATTTGTCGGATCGCATAGAGGGGCGCGGCTAGGTTGCGCTGGCGTATCAATAGGGCAGGGCTACTGCTCTGCCTCAGCGCTCTGGCTTTGACCGCCTGCGCGGAGGCGAACCTGCTGTTTCACACGGCGAAACAGGTCCAGCGGGGCACCGAGGATTTAGAGGGCGCAGGACGTTACAAGGTCGGCAATCCGTACGAAATCAACGGTGCCTGGTACTACCCGGCCGAGGACTACAGCTACACCGAAACCGGTATCGCGTCTTGGTATGGCTCGGACTTCCATGGCCTCACGACGGCCAACGGCGAAACCTACGATATGAATAGCCTTACCGCGGCGCATCGGACTCTGCCGATGCCCAGTGCGGTGCAGGTGACCAACCTGGAAAACGGGCGGTCGCTGGTTTTGCGGGTGAATGATCGTGGCCCGTTTGCGCGCGGGCGGATCATCGACGTCTCACGGCAGGCAGCCCGTATGCTCGGGTTCGAGCGCAAAGGAACCGCAAAAGTCCGCGTTGATATCCTGCCGAACGAGAGCCAGCAGCTCAAACTGGCGGCGCTGAACGGTTCGGGGGTGGTTGAACAACAGGTGCAGGTCGCGGCGTCGCCGCGGATTGCGGTCAAGACCGAGCCCCTTCATACGGCGGGCCAGCGGAACGGCCCCAATGGCGTCGCTGTGACGGAGCGTTCCGTGTTGAACCAGGCCAGTCCGGTGGAACCGGTCTTGCCGTCGAGCGTGCGGGTTGTCCCCGTGCCAGCAACCAACATCTATGTGCAGGTCGGTGCGTTTTCGGACCTTGGCAATGCGCTGAGGTTGCGGGACCGGCTGTACGGTAGCTACCCCTCGGCCGCGATCGCGCGGGTGCAGTTTGGTGTCGAGGAGTTGTATCGCGTCCGCATCGGGCCGTTTGCCGATGTGTCACGGGCAGATGCGACCGTCGCCCGGTTGCTGAACGGCACGGTTTCCGAGGCGCGGCTGGTCGTTGAGTAGGCGTGCTACGCGTTGTCTTGGATTGGATACCGAGAGTGGTAACCGAATGAAACGATTTGAAACACTGGCGTTCGCGGCTGTTGCTTGGGGCGCGACCGCGCTGTCGGTCGGACCGGCAGCGGCGGATTACGAAACGCAGGCCAAGCAGGCCATCCTGCTCGATTTCGAAACGGGCGTCGTGCTGTTCGAAAAGAACTCAGACCAGATCATGTTCCCGGCGTCGATGAGCAAGATCATGACGGCATACTTGGTTTTCCGGGAGCTGGAGCGTGGTTCGCTGCGGCTGGACGATGAGTTGCCTATCTCGGAAAAGGCTTGGCGCATGGGCGGCTCCAAGATGTTCGTCGAGGTCGGGAAGACGGCCACGGTCGAGGACCTGTTGCGCGGAATCATTATTCAATCGGGTAACGACGCGTCGATTGTAGTTGCGGAGGCGATTTCGGGCAGTGAGGAAGCGTTTGCCGATCGGATGACGGAGACTGCGCTGGAGATTGGCCTGGAAGATACGCAGTTCCGGAACTCAACGGGCTGGCCGGACCCGGATCACTATACGACAGCCCGGGACCTTGCCATTCTGGCACAACGGATCATCACGGACTTTCCCGAGCACTATCAGCTCTATTCGGAACGCACCTTCACCTACAACGAGATCAAGCAGGGCAACCGCAATCCGCTGCTGTATCGGGACGTCGGTGCGGACGGTCTGAAGACCGGCCACACCGAAGCGTCCGGTTATGGGCTCACGGCGTCGGCGGAGCAGAACGGCCGGCGGCTGCTGATGGTGATCAATGGCCTGGAAAGCCCAAAGGTGCGCAGTCAGGAGGCGGAACGCCTCATGCGTTGGGGTTTTCGGGAGTTCGAGAACTACGCCTTGTTCGAAGCCGGAGAGAGCGTCGATGATGCAGAGATCTGGCTCGGTGAAGAGGTTGGTGTCGGTCTTGAGCTGTCGGATCCTCTGACCATTACCCTGCCGCGGGGCGCGCGCAAGGATATGTCCGTGAAGGTCGTCTATGACGGCCCAGTCCCAGCGCCGGTGCAAAAGGGTGATGAACTCGCCACGCTGGTCATCACGGCGCCCGATGCGGAACCGATCGAGCGGCCGCTATATGCCGCCGCGGATGTCGGCCAACTCGGCACCTTTGGCCGGCTGGGCAGCGCGTTGCGCTATCTGATCTTTGGCGCCAGCGCGAACTAACTCCGAGATCGTGGCGCGCGGCCGCTTCATCACGATCGAAGGCGGGGAGGGGGCCGGCAAGTCCACTCAGGTGCGGCGATTGGCCGATGTGTTGAGGGATGCCGGTCACAGTGTCGTCGCAACGCGGGAGCCGGGTGGTTCAGACGGTGCGGACCGAATCCGGGATTTGTTGGTGCGCGGGCCTGCGGATCGGTGGGATCCGGAGACCGAGTTGTTGCTGCATTTCGCGGCGCGCCGGGACCATCTGGTGCGCACGGTGTGGCCGGCGTTGGAGCGCGGTGAGTGGGTCATCTCAGACCGGTTCGCGGACTCGACGATGGCCTATCAGGGTTACGGTCATGAATTGGGCCGAGTGGCTGTCGAGCAGATCTATGCCTCAGTTGTTGGGCAGTTCGGGCCCGACTTGACGCTCATTCTTGATCTACCGGTTGATGAGGGGCTCAGGCGGGCCGCTAGCCGCAGGGATGGTGAGGACCGTTACGAGCGGATGGACATTGCCTTCCATCGCCGCCTGCGCGACGGTTTTCTTGACATAGCTAAACGGGAACCGGGCCGCTGCGTTGTGGTCGACGCGATGGGATCGGAAGATGAGGTCGCGGCGCGGCTTGATGCGGCCGTGCGCGACCGGCTCCTCAAGGCTTAGCTGGCGGTCTCGCCGTACAGCACGCAACTCTCGGCGCGCCGCGCCAGCCACCAGCCGTATTGATCGGGCCAGGTCCCAAACTCAGGATCATATCCCAGCGTCTCGGCCGCGCGGCGGGGCCAGAACGGTTCCCGCAGGGCTTCCCGGCCGATGGCGATGAGGTCCGCCTGGTCCTGCTGCAGGATCTCTTCGGCCTGGTGCGGGTTGGTGATGAGGCCGACGGCTTGCGTCATGATGTTGGCTTCGCGCCGCACAGTTTCCGCATAGGGCACCTGGAATCCGTATTTGCGCTTCAGTCCCGGCGCGTTCGGCGAACCGGCGATACCGCCGGATGAGCAGTCAATCACATCGACGCCGCGGGCCTTGAGTTCCTTTGCCAGAACCACGGTGTCGTCGAGGGACCAGCCGCCGTCGGCTCCGTCGATGGCGGAAGCACGGAAGAAGAGGGGCCGGTCTTCCGGCCAGACAGCGCGAATGGCCTCGGTCACCTCGAGGGCGAACCGCATGCGGCCAGACCTGTCGCCGCCATAGGCATCGTTGCGGTGGTTGGAGATGGGCGAGAGGAAGCTGCAGATGAGATAGCCGTGGGCCCCATGGATCTCGAGAATGTCGTAGTCGGCGGCCAGGGCGCGGCGTGCTGCGTCGGTCCAACGGTCAATAAGGTCGGCGATTTCGCTGGTGCTCAGGGGATGTGGCGTCGGCCACGCATCGGTTGTCGGCACCGGGCTTGGTCCGACGGTTGGCCAGGGATTCTCGCCACCCTCGGCTCCGAGGGGCGCGCCGCCTTCCCATGGCCGCTGCGTGCTGGCCTTCCGGCCCGCATGGGCAACCTGTAACGCCGTGGCGGCGCCATGCGCCTTGAGGAAACTGACGATGCGGCGATGCCCCTCCACATGTTCGTCCTTCCAGATCCCGAGGTCGTGGTGGGTGATGCGGCCACGTTCCTCAACGCCCGTCGCTTCGACGAAGACGATGCCGGCGCCCCCCGTCGCAAACCGGCCGAGGTGGGCCAGGTGCCAATCGTTCGGCATGCCGTCGATGGCTGAGTATTGGCACATCGGCGAAATGACGATGCGGTTGCGAGCTTGTAGACTGCGCAGGGCGAGGGGCGTGAAGAGCTTGGGCGGGGATTGAGACACTGGCAACTCCGTTTTTCCCTTAGCTAGTCGTGGCTTAGGCCGGGTCCAGTGGCCCGGTGCGAGATGAAGCGATGTACACACTGTATGGAACCCCCGGCTGGGGATCGGCAATCGTTGAGACCCAGCTGGCCTGGTATGGGCTGCCGTTCGAATTCGAAGCCTTGGACGACCTGTTTGAGTCGGAGGACGCACGGGTTCGCCTGGCAAAGATCAATCCGTTGGTGCAGATCCCGACGCTGATCCTGCCGGATGGCAACGTCATGACGGAGAGCGCGGCGATCACGTTGCACCTGGCGGAGGTCGTGAAGGCTGACTCCTTGGTGCCGGCGGTGGGTGACGAAACACGGCCGCAGTTCCTTCGCTGGCTGATCTACCTCGTCACCAACATCTATCCGACCTTCACCTATGCCGATGACCCGAGCCGATTTGTGGCCGGCGCCGAGGCGTCGAAGGCGTTTCGCGACAGTGTCGACACCTATGCCCAGCGGCTTTGGGGCCAGGTGAACGATGCGGCTGGCGCGCCGTGGTTCATGGGAGACAGCTTCACGGCGCTCGATATCTACATTGGGGTGATGACCCGCTGGCGGCCGCGGCGTGCCTGGTTCCAGGACTACCGGCCCAAGCTGGCGGCGATTGCCGAGCGTGTGGATCAAGAACCGCGTTTGGCGGAGGCTTGGCGCCACAACTTCCCCGAAGGCTGGGGCATGCAGTGAGCGAAGAGCTTATTCAGGGGATCGAGGCGCCCCGCGCGGCGTCGAACCTGGTCGGCCATCAACGCGCGGAGTCCATTCTGCGCGATGCGTGCGACGAGAGACGATTGGCCCATGGATGGCTGTTGGCGGGGCCGCCCGGTATCGGCAAAGCGACCCTAGCCTGGCGGTTCGTGAAGTTCCTGCAAAGCGGCGGGGCAGGGGAGGGCTTGACCTCCGATCCGGCCCATCCAGCCGTGCGGCAGATTGAGGCCGGCGGGCATCCCGATTGCCGTCTGGTGCGCCGCAGTTATGCGAAGACGTCGCCGCGTCGCTTCCGAACGCAGATCACGGTCGAAGACGTACGGGAGCTTGGCGGCTTCATGCGGCAGACGCCGGCATTTGGTGGCTGGCGGACGGTGATTGTCGACGCGGCCGACGAAATGAACGTGAACGCGGCAAATGCATTGCTCAAGCTGTTGGAGGAGCCGCCGCCACGCACCGTCCTGCTGTTGGTGTCCCATGCGCCGGGGCGGCTGCCGCCGACGATCCGATCGCGCTGCCAGAGGTTGGTCATGCGGCCGTTGGCAAAGGATGAGGTGGCAGGGGTCCTCCACGACAAGCGACCGGAGCTGGCTCCCGAGGCTGTGACAGCGCTGGCCAGGCTGTCCGGCGGCCGGCCGGGGCGAGCCATCACCCTGGCGGATGCCGGCGGATTGGAGGTGCATGAACGGCTCAGCGGGCTGCTGGCAGGCCTGGAACGATCCGACCCGGTGGCGATTCAGACCTTCGCCGACAGCCTGACCCCCGCCAGCGCGGAGCCGGCCTATCGGGCCTTTGTGGATCTGCTGATGGAGTGGCTGAGAAAGCGGGTTGCCGATGCGGCCGGAGGGCCCAAGGTGGCCGCCGACCGGTGGTTTGCCGCCTATGACCGGGTGTTCGACCTGACGACTAGGGGGGATGATCTGGCGCTGGACCGGCGGGCGGTGATTCTCAGCAGTTTTTGGGCCCTGGAGAAAGCTGCCACAGGGGCGGGTTGACCCCCTGGCGGTTCTCGCCTAAGCGAAACCGCTCCGCCTTCACCCAGGATTCCAAGCCGTGGCCAAGAGTTACTACATCACCACGCCGATCTACTACGTCAACGACAAGCCGCATATTGGCCATGCCTACACGACCCTGGCCTGCGACGTGCTGGCCCGGTTCAAGCGGCTGGACGGCTTCGATGTGATGTTCCTGACCGGCACGGACGAGCATGGCCAGAAGGTGGAGAAGGCGGCCAAGGCGGCCGGCAAGTCACCCCAGGCCTTCACCGACGAGGTGAGCCAGAACTTCCGTCGGCTTGCCGAGGACATGAACTACTCGAACGACGATTTTATTCGGACGACGGAGCCGCGGCATGAAAAGGCTGTGCAGGAGCTCTGGCGCCGGATGAAAGCCAATGGCGACATCTACCTGGGCAGCTATTCCGGCTGGTACTCGGTGCGGGACGAGGCGTTCTACACCGACGCCGAGGTCTCCGAGCGGGAGGATGGGCAGAAGGTTGGACCGACCGGCGCTGAGGTGGAGTGGGTCGAGGAGCCCAGCTACTTCTTCCGGCTGTCCGCCTGGCAGGACCGGCTGTTGCAGTTCTATGCCGACAATCCGGAATCGGTCGGGCCGGAGAGCCGGCGCAACGAGGTTGTCGCCTTCGTTAAATCCGGCCTGAACGACCTGTCAATCAGCCGGACCAGCTTCGACTGGGGCATCCCAGTGCCCGACGATCCGGACCACATCGTCTATGTCTGGTTCGATGCGCTGATCAACTACATCACCGGGGTCGGCTATCCCGACACTGACCAGGCTGGGTTCCAGGCGTTCTGGCCGGCCGATGTCCATATGGTCGGCAAGGATATCCTCCGGTTTCACGCGGTTTTCTGGCCGGCGTTTCTAATGTCCGCGGGTGTGGCGCCGGCGCAGCGGGTGTACGCGCACGGTTGGCTGCTGAACCGCGGTGAGAAGATGTCGAAGTCGGTCGGTAACGTGCTGTCGGCGGACGATCTGGTGGCGCGGTATGGCCTCGATCAGGTCCGGTACTACCTGCTGCGCGAGGTGCCGTTCGGGCAGGACGGCTATATCAGCCATGAGAGTATGGTCGGGCGGATCAATTCGGATCTGGCCAACGATCTGGGCAACCTGGCGCAGCGCGTGCTGAGCATGATCAATCGGAACTGCGCTGCTGCGGTGCCAGCGCCGGGACCAATGGATGAGGCGGACGAGGCACTACTCGCCAAGGTGCGGGGTGTGCTCGACGAGCTGCGGCGTGAGTTCGATCGGCAGGCGTTTCATCGCGGTCTGGAGGCATTGTGGCAGGCCGTCGGTGAGGCCAACCGCTACGTCGACGCGCAGGCGCCGTGGGCGTTGCGGAAAACCGATCCGGACCGGATGAACACAGTCCTCTATGTCCTGGCCGATGTGATCCGGCGCCTGGGCATACTGGTCCAACCGGTCATGCCGGGGTCGGCCGCCGGTATGCTCGATCAGTTGGCGGTGCCCGCTGAGGCGCGGGGCTTCGCCGACCTTGAAACCGCGCTGGGGACAGGCACGGCACTACCGAAGCCGGCGCCGGTCTTCCCGCGTTTCGTCGAGGAAGAAGCGGCCCAATGAAGCGGGCAGGGCAGGGGCGTACGGTTGGTTCGACCCTGCCCGTCGCCGGGGTAGGGGACTCGCCCCTGCCCGACTCCGGGCGCGGTTTGCTCGCGCTTCGACAGGCTCAGGACGAGGATTCCAGACACGAACCTCATGCTGAGCTTGTCGAAGCATGAGAGCCGGCTAAATCGGAACTGATGCTCGTCGACAGTCATTGCCACCTGGATTTCGACGCCTTCGATGGCGAACTCGACCAAGTGGTCGAGAACGCTAGGAACGCCGGTGTCGGCATGATGATTACGATCTGCACGAGACTCAGCGCGTTCGATCAAGTGCTGGCGGTCGCTGAACGCTATGACCACATCTATTGCTCGGTCGGCGTCCACCCGCATGAGGCGATGGCGGAGGGCGTGCGGGCGCCGGACCGGCTGGTTGAGTTGGCGGCGCATCCGAAAGTCGTCGGGATCGGCGAAACCGGCCTCGACTATTACTACGATCACAGTCCACGGGAAGCGCAGCAGGTCAGCTTCCGCGCCCATATCGAAGCGGCGCAACGGACCGGATTGCCGCTGATCATTCACACGCGAGACGCCGACGACGACATGCAGCGCATGTTGGCGGCCGCCGATGCCGAAGCGCCGTTTTCCGGCGTGTTGCATTGCTTCAGCAGCAGCCGGGCGTTGGCGGAGGCGGCGGTTGGTCAAGGTCTATTCGTCAGTTTCTCGGGCATTCTCACTTTCAAGAAAGCGGACGAACTCCGTGAAATCGCTGGTGTTTTGCCGCTTCCTCAGATTCTAGTTGAGACGGACTCACCGTATCTCGCACCGGTGCCGAATCGCGGAAAACGTAATGAACCCAGTTATGTGGCGCATACGGCTGCAAAACTAGCTGAAATACGGCAGGTCGGTAGCGCAGAGATCGCTAGCATGACGACCGATAACTTCTTCAATTTGTTCAAGAAAGCGGACCGGCAGCGCGCATGCGTGTGACCGTTCTGGGGTGCGGCAGTTCCGGTGGTGTGCCGCTCCTCAGCGGAAAGGGTTGGGGGGCTTGCGACCCGAACAATCCGCGCAATCGGCGGCGCCGCGTGTCGATCCTGGTGGAACACAACGGCACGACATTGTTGGTCGATACGTCGCCCGATCTGCGGCAACAACTATGGGATCTCCAGTGTTTCCATCTCGATGCGGTGCTCTACACGCATGAGCACGCCGATCATGTGCATGGAATCGATGACCTGCGGCCGCTGAACTTTGTGCGGCGCAGCCCGATCCCGGCCTATGGGACGCAAGCGACGCTGGATATCCTGAGCCGACGGTTCTCCTACATATTCAGAGACTTTGATGAGACGATCTTCCGGCCAAGTCTCGATCCGCGGCAGTTCGACTTTGCCGGTCCGTTCTCGGTCGGGGGCGTTGATGTGACCCCGTTTGAGCAGGACCACGGGTTCAGCATCACGGCGGGTTTTCGATTCGGCCCAATCGCTTATTCGACGGATGTGAAGGCGCTTTCGGAAACCGCGTTTGCCGCCTTGGACGGGGTGGACACCTGGATTGTCGATTGCCTGCACGAGCGCCCGCACAAGACCCACAGCCATCTGGAGCAAACGCTGGCCTGGATTGCGCGGGTCCAGCCGCGCCGGGCGATCCTGACCCATATGAGCCACTGGCTGGACTACGACACGTTGGTGCGAAGCCTGCCGGCCGGGGTTGAGCCTGGCTATGACGGGATGGTGATCGACCTTTAGCTTAGGGCCTGGTGGCGTGCTGTTAGCGTGCGGTTCCAACCAGGGTTAGGGACTGGACGTGGCCACCATCATTGAGAAGCTGCCGAAGCTGGCGCTGCCAATGGGTCTGGCCGCGTTCGCGGGGTTATTCCTGCTGGGCCAGTTCCGTGATGTATGGCTGCCGTTTTGGATGGTCGGAACTCTGGGCGCGGGCGGGTTTGTGCTGTGGCTGGCCATCCCGGCGTTTTGGCAGCCGCGGCGGCTATGGGCGGAGAGTCGGGTGCGCGGGGTCATTGAGACCGCGGCCTATGTGGCCGTAGCCGGCTACACATTTTGGATCAGCCTGGGCCATTTGCTGGAGGAGTTGGCGCACCTCTAGGTACAGCCCGGCGCTGGTTGACAGGTCACAGAGATGTATATAACCGTATGGTTATGTATCAGCTTGGACAAGCGCCCCAACCGTCGCACCTCGACGCGGTCTTCGCCGCGCTGTCGGACCCGACGCGGCGGGCCATCCTGTCGCGGTTGGCGGCTGGCGAGGCGTCCGTCAACGAAATTGCTGCGCCATTCGACATGAGCCAACCGGCCGTTTCGAAGCATCTGAAGGTGTTGGAACGGGCAGGTTTGATTGAGCGTGACATCGACAAACAGCGGCGGCCGGCGCGCCTCAAGGCGGAACCCATGGCGGCCGCGGTCGAATGGCTCGAAGCGTTTAGGGCGTTCTGGTCAGGCAGCTTGGATCAGCTCGATGACCTGTTGGACGAGTTGAAGAAATCAGAAACCAAAGGAAGCAAAGCATGAGCGATCTGCCGACCTATGTGCTGGAGCGTGAATTCGAGGCGCCGCGCGAGCTGGTCTGGAAAGCCTGGACCGATCCGTCTCTGTTGACCCGCTGGTACGGTCCCAACGTCGAAACGATCGTGCACCAGCATGACCTGACGCCGGGCGGGCTCTGGCTCGGCGAAATGCGGTGGGGCGGCAACTCGAGCTTCGAGCGGGTCGAGTTCACAGAGGTCGTGGCGCTGGAGCGGCTGGTGTGGCTGCATTCGGTGGCGGATGCGGACTGGAACGTCATCGCCAATCCGCGGATGCCGGATTGGCCGCGGGTGCTGTTAACGACAGTCACTTTTGCAGAGGCGGGGGCCAAGACGGCGCTGCGGCTGACCTGGGTACCGCACAATGCAACGGAAGCCGAGGTCGAGTGTTTTGCCGGCGCGCTTGCCGGTATGGACAAAGGCTGGGGTGCCGGTATGGATCTATTGGCCGAGTTGCTGGCGGAATTGAGCGCTGCAACCGGTTAGACCAATATTTTCCATAATATATATTATGCGTCTTAGCGAAGCGGGCTTGGCGTTGGTTTAAGCGGCTCATGTCGGCGCCCCTCGTGGTGCCGGCGTGAAGTGCGCTAGCTACTAACGCTGACGCGTGGCGCTGGTCCGGCATGGCGGTCGAGGCCGAACCCGTGCCGGGCGACTTGGAGGTCGTGCAGCGCTTTTGCGGAGGACGGCGTGTCGGCTCAAAACCCATGTACGCCGCGTCGGCGGTGATTATCTGGAACCGCACTCGACGGAGCTGGGTTACAGCCCCCTGCCCGGCCAACGCCCGATGGTCCGCATCGCCAGCGTCATTGTGTGGAGCATCCGCCGCCACCGGCTGGACTGAGTAAACAAGGCAATGCTGTTCGCCGCTCCTTAAGCAGTCAGATGCCCCAAGGCGTCGATTGGGATGATACCCAGGTCCTCAGTCTGCGATAAGTCGTCTAGGCGTTCAGCGCCGGTGACAGCCACGCCCACTACGTGGTTCGTGCTGCCTAGGACAGGTCCACCGCTCATACCGCGAACGATCTGCGCGTTCGTCAGAAGCCGTCTAATGGAAGACTTTGGGCGGAACCCCACGACGATGCCAGGTGACACTATTCCTGAGTCGCCGAGCCGGTAGTTCGGGAAGCCGCAAACAAGCAAGTGATCGTTTTGCCGCATGCTGTCGGCAGACTGTGAGGTTAGCGGAGATAGTTCCTCATCATGCCCGACCCTCAGAATTGCCAGATCGATCGTCCCGTTTCGGGAGACGACTGAGATGGCGTGCTTATTGGCCGGCGAACCTGGTCTGAATGCTACGGTATCATCCGCTAGAACGTGGTCACAAGTTACGATTCCAACACCACTCAGGCTGAACCCCGTTCCTTGGACGTGCTGCGATGGGGACTCGAGTACCCAGCAAGCCCGTAGTAGCATTGCTGGGTCGTATAAGGGCGGTTGGGGAATTGCCCTGACAACGCGTGTTCTGTTCCTTCGCAGGACCTCCGGCAATACAACTTCGTTCAGCCACTCTTCGAGGTGTCGCGCTAAGTGCGGCCAACATGCCCGTGTTTCATTGTAGGGCCCCACGTATGTAAATCTTCGGAACGAGACCCAATCTGCCCCGAGGCTGGAGCGCAGGTCGGCGGGCGTTCTCGGTGTGAATGGAAGGAGCCGCCTGTCGCGAAGGTAATCGAGATTCGGATCGGGTAGTGCCCCAACAGTTGGGATAAAGCCTTGTCCGGATTGGGTGTCGATTACGCGTATAGCTAGTGAGCTCTCTCCGAAATACGCTTGTGCCATAAATACGCTCTTGAATGGGAACTGCTCCGATAAATCCGGCACTTCCTGTTCAGCGACTTCCGTAATCTTCGAGACGAGTGTGTTTGCGAGGGCGAGCGTCGGATCACCCTTCAGTTCCCATTCGCATTTTGTAGGACTTGACGGTCCGCCTATCTCCCTTGCGCACATCATGGGCCGATTGTCTCGCGGACCGTCACCGCGCGCGGCGCCGGTGCGACGATCGTCGCACTGACGTTGGCGCACGTGGCCATCAGCAACACCATAGCTCCCAGAGATAAGCGCATGGGGTCCCCCTTTCTCGCGTCGAGGGTAACGCCGGCGCGGCTCCGCGGTCGAGCGCAAGTTATTCTTGACCCGCCATGCGAACGGAATAAGAACATATGGTATGCTTGACCGGTCGGCCGCGACCCTTGGCGAGCTGCAACGCCGCGGTGTCAAGCTGCGAAAGGTCCTGTCGCGGGTCTCGCGCGGCTAGGTCGGATAGGTTATCGATGGCCGGATGGACAACTTGTTCCTTCGCCTTGCAGGCGCCTGTTCCGATGACTGGACTGCGTATGTGGAGCACTCTTTCGTTCGGCAGCTGGGCGAAGGGCCGCTGCCCCTGCCCTGTTTTTAGCATTATCTGGCGCAGGACTATCTGTTCCTAAAGCACTTCGCGCGGGCTTACGCGCTCGCGGTCTTCAAGAGCGAACATCTGGACGAAATGCGGTCAGCCACTGCGACGCTTGACGCATTGCTGAACAATGAGATGGCGTTGCATGTTTCACTGTGTGCACGCTGGGGCGTCGATGAAGCGGCGCTGGCAACAGTTCCGGAAGCGCCGGCCAACATGGCCTATACCCGGTTTGTGTTGGAGCGAGGGCTTTCCGGTGATTTGCTGGATCTGCTGGTGGCACTCGCCCCGTGCGTGATTGGTTATGGCGAGATCGGCGCGCGACTGATGGCCGAACAATCCGCAAGTCTGTCCGACAATCCCTATCGCGAGTGGATTGAGACCTACGGCGGTGACGAGTACCAGGAGATCGTGCGCTCCGCCGTCAGCCAACTCGATGCCGTCGCGGCGCGCCGGCTCGGTGTCTTGACGCCGGAACACCCGCGCTGGGCTTCGTTGGCGGAGACGTTTCGGTCGGCGACCCGGTTGGAGGTGGGGTTCTGGGAGATGGGGCTTCATCCGTAGGGCTGGGGTCGGCGCTGCTGACCGCCCTGCCCTGTCGCCCGGCAGTGCTCAGTCGAAGAGAGCCACGACCGCCACTGGCATGCCGAAGTAGAAAACGATGACGGCTCCCACCACGATCCAGCCGGCGATGAAAATGCCTAGCGTCTTCAAAACGAACCGAACTCCGTACCGGATGCGCCAAGCCAGGCGCTCTCGCCTGGATAGCGAGGGATCGTGCATGCGAATTTGATACTTTGACCAGGCCATCGGAGAGCGCGTCAGGCTTCCTCTTCCGGCGCCGGCCCGAGGCTCGCGCGGCAGGCGTCGAGTGCTTCGGTGACCAGCCGCTGGTCATCGGCAAACATGCGGTGTTGGCGGCCACCCGCGTCCATCCATATCTCGCTGTGTGCCTGCCCGATGATGTCCGCAATGCGGATGGCGTCATGGTCGGTTACGCCGACCATCCGCGTGGAACGCGTTACCGTGACGCCTTCCTCGGAGAGAAACCGGGCGCTGAAGGTGTGCCAGCGTCCATCATCGGCCCGCACGCGGAACGGAAAGTCGTCATCTTCAGGCGCGTGCTTCCAGTCGGAACGTTCCGGCGCAAATAGAGCCGCGATCGGCCGATCATTGTCCGGATTGCAAAAAAGGACGGCCACGGCGACTGGGTGCGTTAGAGCGAAGGCAATCGTGCCCTGCTTGGTGGTCGGCAGAATCGGTCCGGAACCGAGCTCCGCCATCTCCGAGAAGGTGCGCGCGGTCCACTGCCCCGACATCAACTCCGCTTGGAATTGATCCTTGATGGCTGATTGAACGCTCGTCTCCGTACAACCGGCGAGCAGCACAAGGGCCACGAGAGAACGCCACATCGGCATTGGACCTCCGGGTTCCAGTTCGCGGTTAGCGTAGGGGAAACCGGGTCAGGCGGCCGGTGCATCTGCGATATGTCTTTCGGACGGGTTCCTGCAAAAAAGGGCCAGCGGGGGCGATTTGCTGGCCCTTGAGTGCGGCTTGGTTGCGTTGGCCCGAGCCGTGCCGCCGCGTCTGTCACTCTACCCGCCTGCCTGCCAGGACACCCTTTGCTCTCGGGAGGACTGCGGCGGCACGTGCTCGGTAATCAGGAGTCTAGGGCGATTCTGGCGCGGCTCGACGTGTCGAAAACATGTCCCCCGGACGGGTTATGCACCGCGGATTTTGTCACATTTTGGCCCCTACCCCACCGTGTCGCGAGTGGACCGGCGTTGATTCGGACGGGCATCATGCCGGCGTCTTCCTGGTCTTCCCTCGCAACTGGACCCCCATGCACACAAGTCGGTATGGCGTGATCTATGCTGATCCGCCGTGGCACTTTCGGAACTACAGTGCCCGTGGCGAAGGTCGCAATGCTACCAGCCACTATGACTGCCTGTCGCTGGAGCAACTCGCTGCTTTGCCGGTTGTAGACTGGGCGGATGATGACTGCGCGTTGTTCTTGTGGGCGGTCGACCCGCTGCTCGATCAGGCGTTTAAGCTTCTGAAGTCGTGGGGGTTCACCTACAAGACCGTCGCCTTCTATTGGGTGAAGACCAACAAGATCGACACCGGCACGTTCTTTACCGGGCTCGGCTATTGGACACGCGCCAATCCCGAGCAGTGCCTGCTGGCAACCCGCGGCAACCCAAAACGTCAGGCGACCGATGTGCAACGCCTGCTGGTGGCGGCACGTCGCGAGCATAGCCGGAAGCCGGACGAAACCTATGAACGCATTGAACGGTTGGTCGAAGGCCCGTACCTGGAGCTGTTCGCGCGGCAGGCGCGGACCGGTTGGGATGCGTGGGGCGATCAGACGGCGCTGTTCGAAAACGGTGCCGTCCAAACGCGGCGGCGCCCTTCCCGCCTCGGTTCTAATCAGATGGAGATGTTCTAGCGCCCTTCGGTTTAGACGGCGACCGGTGCGAGTTCGACGCTCGTGCTGCCCTGATCCGGAAAGCGAGCTCTTGACGTTCGCGCTAACCTCCGACTAACGGTCAGGCTCCTCTCGATCACAGGAGCCTGAGTCGTGGAGCGCCCTCCCCTCACCTGGCTTTCGCCCAAGACCGAGGTTCGTGCCAGCCCGATCCAGGGTAGAGGCTTGTTCGCGACTGGGCCGTTCGTGCAGGATGAGATTGTCGGGATCAAGGGCGGGTTCATTCTTTCGGGTGCGGCCTGGACAGCGTTGGAGCCTTCCCTCGGGTCCTGCGAGATCCAGATAGGTCGTGACTTTTTCATTGCGCCGACAGATCAGGCCGGGCGCGAGGGAAGCATGCTCTACAGTAATCATTCCTGTGCCCCGAACATCGCGCCGCAGGGGCAGATCGTGTTTGTGGCCATGCGGTCCATTGCGGCCGGTGAAGAGCTTTGCCACGACTGGGCCACCACGGACGACCTTGATTACGAGATGGATTGCAACTGTGGCGCAGCCGATTGCCGGCGCGTGATTACTGGCCAGGATTGGCGAATCGCGGAGCTGCAGTCGCGTTATGCTGGCTACTTCGCGTGGCATGTTCAGCGCCGCATTGACGGATACTCTTAGGCTGCCTCTGATTGGCAATTGTTGAATTGCCAATTGTTAGGCAACCGACTCGCCGGGGCTGCGCGCTACAGCAAATTGGTATGAATGCGACCAGAATGCGCCGGAGCGTGTGGCGGGTTGTTCCCGGGTTCAACGGCTTTCATGGCTGGTGTTAGCAGCGCGTTTCGCAGACTCTGGTGGCCGTAGAGGGGGTGATGGGTTCCGGATCCGGGACTTCCTGCCAGGCGCCACCATCTTGATGTCGCTACTCGTTAGGCGGGGCTGTCGCCGCCTAACTTCTGTTTCCTAGGGTGTGGCGGCCGCCTCGATTGCAGCGGTGTCAAAGAACTCGAAGAACTCCATAATCCTGCCGCCCTCAAGACGCCAGATATCGGCCTTTTTCGTTTCGACGTGTCTGCCGGTCAGTTTGTGGCGGAAGGCGACCTCACCCAGTACAATGACTCGATCGTCTTGCGCGACGTACTCCGTCACATCGTATCGCTCCATCTCCCAGTCCTGGTACAAATCACGAAAGTATGCGCGAACATCATCTGGCCCGTGATGGTCTCGCAAAAACTTCGCGACCCCATTGCTGCCGATAGAGGACCAACGCGTGTCCTCGCCAAGGTAGCTCAGCAACAAATCGATGTTCTGACCTTTCGACGCGACGTACACGTCGTAAACGGCCTTCATGATCTTGATGTTTTCCGCCGCAAGATCGACCATGTTTGCCCCCGACTTCCCCGCCGGATTGATGATAGTCCGCTTTGTACGCGAATGGTATCGGTACCGGCAGCGCTTGGCACGAGTTGATGTGTGTATGATCTAGTGTGGTCGCTTTCGGATCTCATGGGAGCAAAGGAATGCGGGTACTTGGCCTTGATCATGTGGTGCTCCGCGTCGCGGACATCGATACGTCGGTGACGTGGTATGAGCGTGTGCTGGGTGCCGTCATGGAGCGAAAACTCCCTGAGTTTGGGCTCTACCAACTCCGCATCGGCTCAGCGTTGATCGACCTGGTGCCCGTCGATAGCAAGATGGGCCGTGCTGGCGGCGGCCCGGTTCAGGCGGACGGCCGCAACGTTGATCATTTTGCCGTGCAGATTGCGACGTTCGACGAACCCGCACTGCGGGCGCATTTGGAATCTGTTGGGGTCACGCCGACTGATGTCGAGCGGCGCTACGGGGCACAGGGCTACGGCCCGTCGATGTACCTGCGGGACCCGGACGGTAACGTGGTCGAGCTCAAGGGGCCGCCGGACGACGATCAGTCGTAAGAGAGCGCGCTTAGAAGTTCCCGTACTGGATCGAATCCGACCAAACCCGTTCCATCGCGCGTAGCATGGCCCGGGCGCATTCCGGATCCAGATTGGCGCCACCGATGTCGGCAAGCTCCTTGGCGTGGCGGGCTTCCATCTCGGCGAGTCTTCGGCAGAGATCGAGCCCTTGTTCGCTCAACTTGATCTTCACCGAGCGGCGGTCCCGCTCCGACCGGGTCTGTTCGAGGTAGCCGCGTTCGACCAGGTGCCGGACGTTGTAGGTGACGTTCGAGCCGATGTAGTAGCCGCGGTCGACCAGCTCACGAATAGAGACCTCGGAGTCACTGACGTTGACCAGCAAGAGGGCTTGGACGGCGTTGATGTCATCGACGTTCATGCGGCTCAGTTCCAGCCGGATGACGTCAAGGTGGCGGCGGTGCAACCGCTCGATCAAACGCGTGATGTCGCCGTACATAGCGCCACTCAGTCTCCCGGGGTCTGCCTGAACACTCGGTCGACTATCCTGCACAAGGTTTAACGAACCGTTAGTCATTTCCCCTCCTCCTGAGACTCGCTATGGCGCGAGCGCCAGTACGTTGGTTCCGCGCGGCCGGTGGAATGCGCGGTAGTAGACCTGAACCGGTGAGATCAGGTTGCTGGTGAACTCCGGCTGGTAGTCGAAATAGACCTCGGTCACGAGCAGCGTCGCGCCGTCGTTGACTGTCAGACCGGTGGGTAGGTTGGCGTTCCCGCCTTGGCTGCCGATCTGACTGGCTGCTGAGAGACTGCCGCCCACGATCTGTTGCCATAGGACTTGCGGCCCGCTGGCGTCGTCACCCTGCACGGAAGAGAGAATGATCGCTCCGTCCGCGTTGAGGCTGTGGGGGGCGGCGATGTGCTGGGCCGCCGAGAAAAAGTTACCGAGATCGGCGGGCGTCACTTGGTCCTGGCGGGCGGCAAAATCGCCCACCGTGTTTGCCACCCGATCCATCCGCTGGTTCATGTTCACGAAGTTGGCGAACTCGACCGCACCGATTAGCAGCGTCGCGAAAATCGGTACGATGAAGGCGAACTCAACAATCACGCCGCCGCGGCGATCGTGCCGGAAACGGCCGAAACTAACGAGGTGGTTCCTCATGGCGCCGCTCCCACCGTAAAGGGTTCGTTGACGATTGGAATGGCGGTCCGAAGCTTCATTTTGCCATCGTTGCCCAGCAGATCAGAAACCAAGCCGGTTAGCAGCGGCAGGTCGTATTCGATCCGGTAGACCACGATCTGACCGGCGCCCCCGACGCCGGGTGTTCCCGCGTCGGCGTCGAAGGCACCGTTGCCGTTGACATCAATGTACTCTTCGCCCGCGTCGTATTGTCCGTTGGAGGGTGCAATGTCGGTGTACGGCTCGCCGATCTCGTCGAAATTGTCGTATGTGGTGGTTGTAACCAGGGCCGTACCCAGATCGACCAGGCCGATCGTATGCTCGCCAATGATGGCTTGGATATTGGCGAGTCTCTCCGCTTCAGTGTGTTGCCCGGTCAACCCGTACCGGGCCGCTTCACCGGCGGCACCCTCCATCAGCGTATTGACGAACAGAATGTTGCCGATTTCCATGATGCCGACCACGCCGGTTAGCATGATCGGAGCCGTGAAAGCGTACTCCAGAGCAGCGGCGCCAGCGGCGTTCCGAAGGAAACGCCGGGTCCTGGCGGAATATCGTTTACGATCCGCTAATACTCGTGACCCTAGCATGGCTTGAAACCCCACATAGCAGTGGAACCTAGCGAATGAGACCTATATCGTTGGTCAACTTGCTGATGGCTGCGAGCGTCTTGACACTTGCGGCCTGCGCCAGCCCGTCGGGCACGTCCGCCGGCAAGCCGAGTGGCGATGCGGCGTCTCTCGTCAGTTTGGGGGACACGAC
>JANQOE010000021.1 GCA_028279245.1 Alphaproteobacteria bacterium | reverse complement strand
GCTGCCAACGAAGAGGCCGCGCCGACGGAAGAGGCGCCCACCGCCGAAGCCGCAGCCCCGCCGCCACCGCCAGCCGCTGACCCGGCCAAGCCGGCGGGCGATGCGCCGTCCTCCTCCCTGGCCACCCAGTCGATCCGTGTTGGCGTGGATGTGCTGGAAAGCCTGATGACCATGGTTTCGGAGCTGGTGCTGACGCGCAATCAGCTCATGCAGCTACAACGCTCTAGCGATGAAGCCGATATCTTTGCGGCGCCGCTGCAGACCCTGAACCACATCGTGTCGGAGCTGCAAGAAGGTGTCATGCAGACGCGCATGCAGCCGATCGGCAATGCCTGGTCGAAGCTGCCGCGTATCATCCGCGACCTGTCCCATGAACTCGATAAGAAGATCGAGCTGCAAATGCATGGGCAGGAAACGGAACTCGACCGGCAGGTGCTAGAGCTCATCCGCGACCCGCTGACCCACATGGTCCGTAACTCGGGCGATCACGGCCTGGAAGGTCCGAAGGAACGGCTCGCTGCCGGCAAGTCCGAGATTGGTACGGTGATGCTGAACGCCTTCCACGAAGGCGGCCACATCATCATCGAGATCAAAGACGATGGCCGCGGGATCGGCGTGGAGAAGGTCAAAAAGAAGATCATTGCGAACGAGATGGCGACCGAGGCCGAACTCGAGAGCATGTCGGATTCGCAGATCTATCAGTACATCTTCAAGGCTGGCTTCTCGACCGCCGAGAAAGTGACCAGTGTGTCGGGCCGCGGCGTCGGCATGGATGTCGTGCGGACCAACATCGAGAAGATCGGCGGCACGGTCGAACTTGCCTCGGTTGAGGGCAAAGGCACGACTTTCACGATCAAGATCCCGCTGACCCTGGCCATTGTCTCTGCCTTGGTAGTGGAGTGTGGTGGCGAGCGGTTCGCCATCCCGCAGATCAGCGTGCTCGAGCTGGTTCGTGCGTCCAACTCGTCGGAGAACCGGATCGAAGACATCAACGGCGCGCAGGTCCTACGCCTACGCGACCGGTTGCTGCCGCTGGTTTCTTTGCGCGGGCTGCTGCAGCTCGGCACCGAGGATGCGACCGAGGCCGGTTCGGCAGCTGTGACCGAAGAGGATATTGCTGACGCTTTCATCGTGGTGACGCAAGTCGGTGCAAACACCTTTGGTATCATCGTCGACCGCGTGTTCGATACGGAAGAAATCGTGGTCAAGCCGGTCGCGCCCATCCTGCGGGACATCCAGATGTTCTCCGGCAACACGATCCTCGGCGACGGCAGCGTGATTATGATCCTGGATCCGAATGGCATTGCCAGCGCGGCCAGCGGCGATATGTCGGTTCTGGACTCCGCGACGGACCAGATCGGCGATGCGCGGGGCGTGCGCCGCGAAGACGAGATTGCGATCCTGCTGTTTGGCATTGGTGGCGAGTCGCCGTTGGCGGTGCCGCTCGAGTTGATTGCGCGATTGGAGGAGATCGACGTCAACACGATCGAGATTTCCGATGGCCGGCGGGTAGTGCAGTATCGCGGCCAACTCATGCCGCTGATCACGATCGCGCCGGATCAGAAACTGCGGGAAGAGGGACGTCAGCCGGTCCTTGTCTTCGCAGACAAGGACCGGACGATGGGCGTCATGGTCGAGGAGATTATCGACATTGTCGAAACCAGGCTCTCGGTCGAGATCGCCAGCCAGGTACCGGGTTATCTGGGCAGCGCCGTCATTGCCGAGAAGGCGACGGACGTTATCGACGCGGGCTTCTTCCTCACGGAGGCGGCGCCGGATTGGTTCAAGGATCACGGCGACGAGGCGTTCGGCGACGACAACGCCCGACGCCTGTTGCTGGTCGACGACAGCCCGTTCTTCCGCAACATGCTCAGCCCGTTGCTGGAGATCGCGGGCTACCGCGTGACCGCTGCGGAATCGGCGGTTTCGGCGCTGAAGCTATGCGACGATGGCAAGGACTTCGACATCATTATCTCCGACATCGAGATGCCGGAGATGAATGGGTTCGAGTTTGCCGAGAAGGTCAGGACCGGCAGCCGCTGGAAGGAAGTGCCGATCGTTGCACTGTCTTCGCACACGGCACAGCGGGACCTGGACCGCGGGCGCGAGGTCGGGTTCACCGATTATGTGCGAAAGCTGGATAAGGACAGCCTGTTGGAAAGCCTTGAGCAGGCGTTGTCCATTACGCGGAGCGCGGCATGAGCGACAATCTACACCAAGCCATCAACTCGGGTGACTCCGACGAGTTCGTTACGGTCACCATTGCCGACCAGTTGTTTGGCATCCCCGTCCTCGTCGTCCAAGACATTCTTGGGCCACAGAAGATCACCAAGATCCCATTGGCGCCGGCAGAGGTCGGCGGTGCGCTGAACCTGCGTGGGCGCATCGTCACCGCTATCGACGTGCGCCGGCGGCTTGGATTGGCGCCGAAGGACGATGATGCCGAATGCATGAGCGTCGTGGTCGAGCATGGCGGCGAACTCTACAGCCTGATTGTCGACGCGGTGGGTGAGGTGCTGAGCATGTCGGCCGATACCTATGAGTCGAATCCCCCGACACTCGATCCGACCTGGCGCGAGGTTTCCGGGGGAATCTACCGGCTTAATGGTGAACTCATGATCGTACTTGAGGTGAATAACCTCTTGTCGCTCAAATCGTTAGCTGCCTAGGAGCGCGACGAATGTCGGATACAAAGATCTGTCTTGTCGTAGACGATTCACGCGTGATCCGGATGGTCGCGCGCAAGATACTGGAAGAGCTCGAGTTCTCCGTGGCCGAAGCGGCGGATGGCAAGGCGGCGATCGACGTCTGCAAGGACAAGATGCCCGATGCGGTGCTGCTCGACTGGAACATGCCGGTCATGAGCGGCATCGATTTCCTGCGCTCGCTGCGCAAGATGGATGGTGGCGATGCGCCGACCGTCGTGTTCTGCACGACCGAGAACGATATCGAACATATTCAGGAGGCGATCGCCGAAGGGGCGAATGAGTACATCATGAAGCCCTTCGACAGCGAGATCATCCAGAGCAAGTTCCGGCAAGTCGGACTGCTCTAACATGGGCCTCGCCGCAGCCAAAGCTGGGGACGGGCAATCCGCCGGTTCCTCCGACTGCATCCGTGTCATGGTCGTCGACGACTCCGCGGTGGTGCGCGGGTTGTTGGTGCGGACGCTCGAACAGGATCCGGCGATCCAGGTCGTGGCGTCGGTCTCCAACGGCGAAAACGCGCTGAAGGCGCAGGATAAACACAAGATTGACGTCATCGTTCTGGACATTGAGATGCCGGTCATGGATGGCATGACGGCGTTGCCGAAGCTGCTGAGCGCCGACCCCGGTGTGAAGGTCATCATGGCGTCGACGCTGACGATGCATAATGCCCAGATCAGCCTGGAGGCTCTGGCCAAGGGTGCTTCCGACTACATTCCGAAGCCGGGCAGCGGTATCCATCTCAGCACCGCCGAAGAGTTCAAGCGCAGCCTGCTCGAAAAGATCAAGGCCCTCGCCAGCAAGAAGCGTCCGGTTGCGGCGGCCACGGCGAAGAAGCCGCTAATCGGCAAGGCGAAGACCGCAGCCGGCAGCGCCAGCGGCGGAATCGAGCTGCGCCCGTTCGGCAAGAGCAAGCCGCAGGTGCTGGCGATCGGCAGTTCGACAGGTGGCCCGCAGGCCCTGCTGAAGCTGTTCGGCATGCTGAAGACCAGTGTTCAGCTGCCGATCCTGATTACCCAACATATGCCGCCGAATTTCACGACAATCCTGGCGCAGCACATTGCGAAGGCTACTGGCGCGCCGGCGGCGGAAGGGAAGGACGGCGACGTCTTGAAAGGCGGGCACGTCTATGTCGCGCCCGGCGATTATCATATGCGGGTGAAGCGGAGCGGGACGGATGTGGTGCTTCGCCTCGATCAGCAACCGCATGTGAACTTCTGCCGGCCGGCGGTGGATCCGATGCTCGATAGTTTGGCCGAGGTATACGGTCCGGCGATCCTGACAGTGATCTTGACCGGGATGGGCCACGACGGACGTGACGGCTGTAAGACTATCGTCAATGTCGGCGGATCGGTTATCGCCCAGGACGAAGAGACCAGTGTCGTCTGGGGCATGCCCGGCGCAGCGGCCGAGTCCGGTGTCTGCAGCGCGGTCTTGCCGATTGACGGTATCGCCGGTGCCGTGACCAAAGCGATCGGGGGCGGCAAATGAACAAGGAAAGTCTTGCGCACTACTGCGCTCTCGTGAAAAAGGAGTCGGGGCTCGTCCTTTCGGAAGAGAAGGGCTACTTGCTCGAGTCACGGCTGATGCCGGTGGCGCGGAAATACAAGTTGGCCGATCTGGACGAGCTGGCGACGGCTTCGCAGAAGGCCGGATCGACCGAGATGGTCCGCGAGATCGTCGACGCGATGACAACCAACGAGTCGTTCTTCTTCCGCGATATCACGCCATTCGATCAGTTCCGCGACTATGTGCTGCCGAAGCTGATCGAGAACCGTGGCGACAAGAAACATATCCGGATCTGGAGCGCCGCCTGTTCGAACGGTCAAGAACCGTATTCGCTGGCGATCGTGCTGAAGGAGGCTGGCCCGAAGCTGGCCGGGTGGCGAATCGACATCGTCGCGACCGACATTTCCCGTGAGGTGCTGACGCGGGCGAAGGCCGGCGTTTACAGCCAGTTCGAGGTGCAGCGCGGTTTGCCGATTACGCTGCTGGTGAAGTATTTCAAGCAGGATGGTGACAAGTGGCGCATCGACCCGGCGCTGCGGGCGATGGTCAGCTTTCAGGAATTCAACCTGCTGGACGAGATGCGCGCGCTCGGCAAGTTCGACATCATCTTCTGCCGCAATGTGCTGATCTACTTCGATCAAGAGACCAAAACGATGGTGCTTAACCGCATGTCCGGCATCCTGCCGCCCGATGGGCACCTGGTGCTTGGCGGCGCGGAAACCGTGCTTGGCATGACCGATAAGTTCGTGTCGATCAAGGGACAGCGCGGCCTCTACGAACAAGGCGCGGGTACGCCGATTGCCAAGGCAAGCTAGGCATTTCACAAACGCAGACAAAAAAAGAGCCGGCATTTGCCGGCTCTTTGCTTTTGCGGGGTTGGCCTAGGCAGCGACGGCGTCGCGGCTCGGGCCTTCCGATGTCTTCTCCGGCGGGTCGCGCAGGACGTAGCCGCGGCCCCAGACCGTCTCGATGTAGTTGTCGCCGTCCAATGCCTGGGCCAGCTTCTTGCGCAGCTTGCAGACAAATACGTCGATGATCTTCAATTCGGGTTCGTCCATGCCGCCATATAGGTGGTTGAGGAACATTTCCTTGGTCAGGGTCGTTCCCTTGCGCAGCGACAGGAGCTCGAGGATGCCGTATTCCTTGCCGGTCAGATGGACTGGACCAGCCTCCGTTTCGGCGGTCCGGGCGTCGAGGTTCACCGTTAGACGGCCGGTCTTGATAATGCTGTCCGAATGGCCCTTCGAGCGTCGGACAATCGCCTGGACGCGGGCGATCAATTCACGCTTGTCGAACGGCTTGGTCAGATAGTCATCGGCGCCGATGCCGAGACCCTTGATCTTGTTATCGGGCTCGTTCAGTCCCGACAGAATAAGGATCGGTGTACGGACATTGGCCGCGCGCAAGCGTCGAAGCACTTCGTACCCGTCGATGTCGGGTAGCATCAGGTCGAGAATGATGATGTCGTAGTCGTATAGTTTACCAATCTCCAGGCCGTCCTCGCCGAGATCGGTGGTATCGCAAACATAACCTTCCGACTTGAGCATCATCTGAATGCTCTGAGCGGTGGTCGAATCGTCCTCTACCAACAATATTCGCATCTTTTGCTCCGAACCTGCGCAATCTGGCGCCCCACGCGCCGTTGCCACTTAAGGATCATTAACAAATCTAGCCCTAAGTGGTTAACAAATTCTTGTTGGCAAATAACCCGGAAAGAAATTTTACCGAAACTTAAAGAGGTAAATCGAGACTGAAGAGGCCTTCTTACAGCCCTTTTCTGCATGAAAACAGACGTTCTTCGCCATCTAGTTGCTGAGATCGAGCGGGTGCCGCCGTATCAGTTGTTCGGTCGGGTGACGGCGATACTCGGAATGATGGTGGAAGTGGGTGGTGTGCAACGCACGCTGTCCGTTGGCGGGCGCTGCCATATTGTCGGCCGGGACGGCTCGACCGTGGCCTGTGAGGTGGTCGGCTTCCGCAACGACCGAGCGTTGCTGCTTTCCTTCGGCTCGCTGGATGGGGTCGGGGTCGGCTGCATGGCCCGGGTGGGCGATGCCACGCCAACGGTGCATCCTTCGGCCGGCTGGCTGGGGCGGGTCATCAACGGCATGGGTGAGCCGATCGACGGCAAAGGGCCGCTGCCGATGGGCAAGGTCTCCTACCGGCTGCGTGGTAGTCCGCCGCCGGCGCATCTGCGCGGCCGGGTCGGCGAGAAGCTGGATCTGGGCGTCCGGTCCATCAACACCTTCCTGACCTGCTGCCGCGGCCAGCGGATGGGCATCTTCTCCGGTTCGGGTGTCGGCAAGTCGGTGCTGATGTCGATGCTGACCCGGTTCACCGCCTCGGATGTGGCGGTGATCGGGCTGATCGGCGAACGGGGGCGGGAGGTCCAGGAGTTTATCGAGGACGATCTCGGCGAGGCCGGTCTGGAGCGCAGCATTGTCGTGGTGGCGACGTCCGATGAGACGGCGCTGATGCGGCGGCAGGCTGCGCACATTACAATGGCGCTGGCCGAGTGCTTCCGGGATATGGGCAACGAAGTGCTCTGCCTGATCGACAGTATCACCCGCTTCGCGATGGCCCAGCGGGAGATCGGCCTGGCCAGCGGCGAGCCGCCGGCCAGCAAGGGCTATACACCGACGGTGTTCGCCGAGCTGCCGAAGCTGTTGGAGCGGGCGGGGCCCGGTGTTCAGGGCAGCGGCAACATCACCGGCCTGTTCACGGTCTTGGTCGAGGGCGATGACCATAACGAACCGATCGCTGATGCGGTGCGCGGCACTGTCGATGGACACATCGTGCTCGACCGGGCGATCGCCGAACGGGGCCGGTTCCCGGCTATTAACATTTTGCGGTCGGTGTCGCGGACGATGCCGGACTGCAACACGCCCCAGGAAACCGAACTGGTCAGCCGGGCGCGCCAACTGTTGGCCCGCTACGACGATATGGCCGACATGATCCGGCTGGGCGCCTACAAGGCGGGTGCCGATCCGGAGGTTGACGAAGCGATCCGCCTGTATCCGGCGCTCGAAGGGTTGCTGGGTCAGACAAAAGACGAAATGGCGTCGCTGGAAGATGGCTATGCCCAACTGGCGACGATCTTGGGCGTACCCGGTGAAGACGTTCCGGAGCCTGAAGCCAAATGAGCCGGCTGGCCAAGCTGGTCCGCTTGCGGAAGTCTGAACTGGACGAGGCGCGGCGGGTCGTCTCCACGGTGGAGGCGCAGCGGGCGGAGATCGAGCGGTCGATCCAACAGCTGGACGATGATCTGGCGGCGGAAGCGGCGCTCGCCGGCCAGACGGTGGAGACGGCAGCCGCCTATGCGCGCTTTGCCGACGCGACGCGCGCCCGGCAGGAGGCGGGACGTCAATCCATTGCCAGGCTGGACGAGGAGCTCGACGCGCATCGCGCGGTCGTCGCCGCGGCGTTCAGTGAATGGAAGCGGATCGAGTTGTTGGAGCAGCAGCGACTCCAGGAAGCGCAAGTCGAGCGGGCGCGGCAAGAGCAGGCCGCGATGGACGAGATTGCCCAGCAGCGGGCGGCGAGGGGTTAGGCCAGCACGCCGTTGTGGGTGGCCGGGGCGGTGGGATTGCTTTCGTGCAGCACCACCGGCGACGCCACGAACTCCAGGCGGCCCGAGAAGTTGGCCGCTTCGCCGGCCTTACTGAAGATCTGTTTGATGGCGGTGCGGTGGTTTTCCGCAAGTTGCTGTGTCGTGTGAATGGTCAGGTCGAAGTTTCGATCACGGACGAAGCCATCGAGTTGGAACAGGCCTAGCCGGCTCAACTCGGCTTCCAAGACAAATCGCGTGCCCTGGTTGTGCTGTTTGCCGCCGGCCGAACCGTCTTCGTGCTGATTGCGGAGGAACAGGCGCAACGGGCTGAGCCACTGGTCGCTGAGGAAGGGCAGGTAGAGCAGCCGCCAGTCGCCTTGGATCGACTCGCGGCTATTCTGGCTTAGCTGGGTGAAGGCTTCGGTGAGCCTGCCGAGCAGTTGCGGCTGTTCCCGTTGCAGCGTTTCCAGAGACTCGCGTCCTAGCCAGTCCTGAAGCCGGCCGCCGGACAGCGCGCTCAGCAGGAAGACGACGGTTGTGGTCAGGCGTGGTCCGGCTTGCGGGGTCGCCTGGGCAACCGCCTGTGGGGCGGCGGGGTTGGCGACGACCTGTTGCAGTGCCGTCTGGAAGTCGTCCCAGAAATGGGTGGTCGTCATAACCGGGGTGACGTTGGCGCCGGTCATGATACCGGGACGAGGTCCCAGCGGGTTGACCTGCACCTGGATGCGGGTGCCCTCGGGCAAGCCGGGCGGCCGGTCCAGGGTGAAGCGCCCGACCGGTGTTTCGATGCTCGGGCGGCCGGTGGAAGAGGTCGAGAGTTCGCCCGTGACAATCTGGCCCTTCGGCTCTGCCGGGTTGGTCAGTTGGACGGCGGTGCTGGCTTGTTTGGCGATGCCGGTGTGGATGGCGAGGACGCGGATGGCCACGGGACCATCCGCCAGCAGGCTGGATGCCGGTGGGGTCGTCGATGTGGTGACCGCGTTGGCGACGTAGGCTTTCACAGGTGACTTGGCGGACATCAGCGGGTGCCCGGTGGGCGCCAGCCGGGCCGGGCCCTCGTTGGAGAAATGTGCCTGTAGCACTTGCCCCGGCGCGATGCGCGGGAGGGCGCTGGTTGCCGGTTGCTGGCCGATGATGTTGCCGTTGGGCCGGATCGCCAAGGCGGTGTCTAACAGTTGCAAGGATACGGCGGGCGTGACCGAGGCAACCTGGAAGCGGACCACCGTGCCTTTTGCCGGGGGCGGATTGAGGTGGACGGAGACCTGCGTGTTGTTCAGCAACAGCCGGGTGAGGCCCGCTTCGTCGGATCTGAGGACCGTGGCGTCGATCCGCTGGCCGACGACAAGCTTTGCCAGCTCGGCGCCGGGGTGGAAGATCGTGACGGAACTTGAAAAGTTACCTGCGCCGCCGGTCCCAGAGCCGGTGTTGGACGGTCCCGATGCTGGCAGCGGACCGGCGCCTTGCGGGGCCTGGGTGCGGTTTACCTCGGACATTCTGCCACGGTCTCACCGCTGCGCTCAGACCACCCCGAGCGTGCGGATGCGCGCCTTCGGGTGAATCTCGTTCTGCGACAGGACGGTCGTCTGCGGCCGGAAGCGTTCAACGATCGAACGTACGTAGGGGCGCATGCGGGGGCTGGTCAGCAGGACCGGGATGTTGCCATGCAGGGCCTGCTGATCGAACTCGCGGCGGACGGCGGTGATGAACTCCTGCAGTTTGGACGGGGCCATCGCCAGTTGGAGATCATCGCCTTCACCAACCAGTGCCGTACCGAATTCCTGTTCCCAATCCGGGGACATGGACAGAATGGGAATTGAGCCATCTTCGGCTGCGGAGTCGTCGCAAAGTTGCCGCGCCAGGCGTGCCCGTACATGTTCGGTGATGGCCATAACGTTGCGAGTGCTGGCGCAGGCTTCGTTGACGGCTTCGAGGATCGTCGGCAGATCGCGGATCGACACCCGTTCGCTCAACAGGTTCTGGAGCACGCGCTGAATGCCGCCGACGGTGATCTGGGTGGGGACCATGTCGGCGATCAGCTTCTGTTGGCTCTTGTCCAACTCGTCCATCAGCCGCTGCGTTTCGGCGTAGGACAGGAGTTCGGCCATGCCGTCTTTGATCAGCTCGGTCAGATGGGTGGTGATAACGGTGGGCGCATCGACCACGGTGTAGCCGCGGAACAGCGCTTCTTCCTTGTGCTGTTCCCCGACCCACATGGCCGGCAGCCCAAACGTCGGCTCGACGGTGTTTTCGCCGGGCAGCGAAATGGCCTCGCCGCGCGGGTCCATGATGAGCAGCATCGATGGACGCAGTTCGCCGCGGCCGCTCTCGATTTCCTTGAGGCGGATCGTGTAGGCATTGGAGGCGAGCTGCAGATTATCCTGAATGCGAACTGCGGGCAGGATGAAGCCCATTTCGTTGGCCAGTTGGCGGCGCAGTGCTTTGATCTGGTCGGTGAGCTGCACACCTTTTTCAGAGTCGATCATCGACAGCAGGCCGTAGCCGAGTTCGAGCCGGATCTGATCGATGTGGAGCGCGGTTGAGATTGGTTCTTCGGCAATGGGCGCCGCCGCCGCGAGTTCGGCCTGGGCCGTTTCCTCGGCTTGCACCTTCTGCCGCTTCGTCATTGTCCAAGCGGCGTAACCGGCGGTGCCACCGAGCATGGCAAAGGGCAGGAACGGAAGCCCGGGCATGAAACCGAGGCTGATCATCAGGACGGCGGTCAGACCGAGCGCACTGGGGTATCCGGAGAGCTGGCCGAACACTGCCTTTTCGGCGCTGCCGCTGACGCCGGCTTTGGTGACGACGAGACCAGCCGCGGTAGAGACGATGAGAGCCGGGATCTGGCTGACCAGCCCGTCGCCGACGGTCAGCAGCGTGTAGGACTCGCCGGCCTCGCCAAAGGTCAAACCCTGCTGGCCAACACCGATGATGATGCCGCCGATGATGTTGATGAAGGTGATCAGCAGACCGGCGATGGCGTCACCACGCACGAATTTGGCGGCACCGTCCATGGCGCCGAAGAAGCTGCTTTCGTCTTCGAGGGTCTTCCGGCGGGTGCGGGCTTCGTCCTCGTTGATCAAGCCGGCGGAGAGATCGGCGTCGATGGCCATCTGCTTGCCGGGTAGGGAGTCCAAGCTGAAACGGGCGGCGACCTCGGCGATGCGGCCGGAGCCCTTGGTGATGACGACGAAGTTGACGATCACCAGGATGGCGAAGGCGATAATGCCGATGACGAAATTGCCGCTCATGACGATGCGGCCGAAGGATTCGATGACCTGACCAGCTGCGGCTGGTCCTTCATGGCCGTTCGCCAGAATCAGCCGGGTCGATGCGAGATTCAACGACAGCCGCAACATGGCCGCGATTAGCAAGACGGTCGGGAAGGAGCTGAACTCCAGAGGTTCCTTGATGAACAAGGCGGTCATGAGAACCATGACCGAGAAGGTGATGGAAACCGCCAGACTGATATCCAGCATCCAGCGCGGCATCGGCAGAATAAGCACCGCCAGGATTGCGACGATGCCTAGGGCAAGGGCGATGTCGCCCCGGCGCAGCATTGCGGAGATACCGCCCGCCAGTTGCTGACCCAATGCGTCGACAGACGTACTGCCCCCACCGGCGGTGGCGCCGCCGCTATCCATGGGTTCGATCTCTGTCTGTGCGTCAGTCATTGCGGGATGCCGACGCCGTATCAGGCGCTAAGGCGCTCGCCCGCACCGGGCATCGGGACCTGGACGCCCTCTTGCGCATATTGCTTGAGCTTGTTCCGCAGCGTCCGGATGGAGATGCCGAGGATGTTGGCGGCATGGGTCCGGTTGCCGAGGCAATGGCTGACCGTGTCCAGGATCAGATCACGTTCGACTTCGGCCACGGTCCGGCCAACGAGTGACTGGGTGTCGTTGCCCTGCTCGTCGGGTTGCGCCAGTATCGCCGCCTGTCCGGCGAGGCCCGGGACGTGGATGGCGTTGACCGAAATCTCTGGGCCCTGGGACAGAAGGACGGCGCGGTGAATGGTGTTCTCAAGTTCGCGCACGTTGCCGGGCCAGTGGTGCTGTTTCAACATGTCGAGGGCGGCTGTGGAGAGGTCGCGGAACTCCACGCCGTTGGCGCTGGCGAACTGCCTCGCGAAATGGGTGGACAGGGCGGCGATATCGTCCGGCCGCTCACGCAGCGGCGGGATGCGCAGGCCGACCACGTTCAGCCGGTAGAACAGGTCTTCGCGGAAAGTGCCTTTGCGCACTTCCTCCGAGAGATCCCGATTGGTGGTGGCCAGCAGCCTGATGTCGACCTTGACCGGCTTGTTGCTGCCGAGGCGCTGAATCTCCCGCTCCTGAATGGCGCGCAGCAGCTTGGCCTGGAGCCGGGGGTCCATTTCCGAAATCTCGTCAAGTAGCAGAGTGCCGCCGTTTGCTTCTTCGAACCGGCCGATACGCCGGGCCACGGCGCCGGTAAAGGCACCCTTCTCGTGACCGAAGAGTTCGGACTCGAGAAGATTGTCCGGGATGGCGGCGCAGTTGACCGAGACGAAGATGGCGCCGCTGCGGCGCGACTTGCGGTGGATGTAACGGGAGATGACTTCCTTACCGGTGCCGGAGTCACCGTTGATGAGGATGCTGGCGTCGGATGGCGCGACGCGGTCGGCCAGTTCCAGCACCTCGGTCATCGAGCGGTCGCGGAAGATGACTTCGTTGTTTTCCGCGGCCACGGCCTCGAGCACCGCGGCGATGAGATCCGGGTCCGGCGGCAGGGGTACATATTCCTTAGCACCGGCCTTGATCGCGCGGACGGCAGCATCGGCATCGTTCTCGATGCCGCAAGCGACGACCGGTGTGTTGATGCGCTCCCGCTCCATCGCGGTGATGAGACCGGGGACGTCCGAGGCAAGGTCGACCATGACGAGTTCGAACCCTTGGCCGGCCCGCAACGCCTGCAGACCGAGTTCGACCGCGTCGACTTGGGACACTTTGGCGCCGCGGGCCATGGCGATCTTTGTCGCCTCGGTAATGTGGCCGCCGAGCCGTCCGATGATGAGAAGTCTCATGAGGCTTGTCCCCGGATCTAGGCGAAGTAGTTCACCCGCTTCGATGGCGGGAGAACGGTGTTGATGAGGATTTCCAGCCGGCGGGGATTCTCCTGCCGGCCAATCGAGGTGATGCCGAGGACGTAGACTTCGTTCAGAGAACGTTCCTCGGCTGCATTCTTCTCGAGCTTGGTGGCCAACGGTGTGAAGACCATGTTGGCGAGAACTGCGCCGTAAAAAGTGGTCAGCAGTGCGACGGCCATGCTTGGACCGATGGTGGCGGGATCCTCCAGACGGCCCAGCATCTGCACGAGGCCGACGAGCGTGCCGATCAATCCCATGGCCGGTGCCACATCGGCGGCGCGGTGGAGGACCGAAACACCGCGGCTGTGACGTTCGGCGGTCGCCATCATTTCTTGACGCATGATGCGTTCGACCTGGTCGCCCGGCAGCCCATCCGCGGCTAACTGCAGGCCACGCGCCAGGAACGGGTCGCGGCCAAGCTCCGGGATGATGTCCTGCAGGGCCAGAACGCCCTTGCGCCGTGCGAGTTCCGCGAGATCCAGTATTTGATACGCCGCGTTGGTGGTGTCGCGTGGCCCCCGCATCATGCTCTTCAGCAGGATGCGCTGGGTGCGGATAATGTCTTCGATGCTGAAACTGACGGCGGTAACGGCGAAGGTCCCAGCAAAAACAATCAGCATCGCTCGGGCGTCGATGAACGCATCGACCGAGCCGCCGAGCACGATAGCCGTGCCGAGCATGGCGAAACCCAGGATCAACCCGAGTGTCGTCATCGTGTCGATGTAGCCGCCGCGGCGGCGCAGCGGTGCGTGCCGCGCTTCCTCGGTGATGTCGCTGGGCACGGGGTTAGTTCCTGTCGGACTTGATGATTTCAGTCATGGTCACGCCGAGGCGTTCGTCGACGATTACGACCTCGCCGCGGGCCACCAATCGGTTGTTGACATAGATGTCGATGGCCTCGCCGACCTTGCGGTCGAGTTCAACCACGGCGCCACGGCCGAGTTTTAGCAGTTGGTTCACCTGCATCGTCGACTTGCCGAGGACGGCCGACACCTGGACCGGAATGTCGTAAACGGCCTGCAGTTCCGTAGCGATGCGCGCGTCGGATGCGTCGTCCGGTATCGGATCAATTTCCGGCTCCGGCGGCGCTTCGGCGCTTTCTTCCGGCGGGGCCTGCTCTTCAAGCTCCGACAAGTCGAGATTGTCTTCGTCAGCCATCGGAAACTCCTAAGGTATAGCCGGCTGGTCGATGGGTTCGGGCTCGGTGCTGTTGCCGGCGCCGAGCGTTCTGCTGAGTAGTTCTTCGATCTGCGACCAGATTTCGTCGCAGCGCCGTTCGGCACCGCCATCGGCCCACAGAACCGAGCAGTCGTTTCGAGACAGCGCGTCGTCCGGCACGAGAATGAGTTCGCCGTTGTATCCGGACTGGCCGGAGAGCTCGCTCAACCGTTGCTGGACGGCTTCGGAAATGTCGTGCGCGACGCGCACGACGATCCGCGGCTCGTTCGGTTGGGTGGCGAGGCAGTCCTGAACGATCCCGAAGATCTCGGTCAGTGGGCCTTCTTCGACAAGCCTTGGGACCATTCGGGTGCAGATTGCTTGCAGCACTTGGCCGCAGTCTTGGGCGATTTCCCGGCGGCGTTCGTCGTCTTGTGTGGACAGCGTTGCCAATTGTTCGATCAACTGCCGGGACACTTCGGCTTCGCTCTTCTGCGCCATTTCGGCGATGCCGGACTGACGCCCTTCTTCGAAGGCCGCTTGCCGGGTCGCGGCAAGATCCTCCTCGGAGTACCTGGCTTCCTGGGACTCGTCCTGGGCGATGTCGAAGCAGCGATCGAAGAGCGGGTTGGCCTGGGGCATGTCAGTACACCAACTCGTCGTCGCCCTTTTCGTCGGAGATGACGATTTCGCCCTTCGCGGCAAGGTCCTTGGTCGTTAGGATGATGGCGGCCTGGGCTTCGTCGACATCGCGCATTCTGACCGGCCCGAGTGTCTCCATATCCTCCTTGAGGATCTTTCCGGCGCGTTCCGACATGTTGGAGAAGAACAGCTCCTTCACTTCGTCGTTGGCGCCCTTCAATGCTAGGCCCAACTTCTCTTTCTCGATGCTGCGCAGGACGGTCTGGATGCCGGTCGCGTCGAGCTTGACCAAGTCGTCGAAGGTGAACATCAGTGCCTTGATCTTTTCGGCGGCGTCTCGGTTGCGTTCCTCGAGAGCCTCCATCATTCGCGACTCGGTGTTGCGGTCGAGATTGTTGAAGATCTCAGCCATGACCTCGTGGGCGTCACGGCGGCTGGTCCTAGCGAGGTTGCTCATGAATTCGGTGCGGAGCGTTTTTTCGATGGCGTCGAGGACGTCCTTTTGCACGGCTTCCATCCGCAGCATCCGGGTCACAACCTCCATGCTGAAGGACTCCGGAAGCACGGCGAGAACTCTGGCGGCATGCTCCGACCGGATCTTGGAGAGAATGACCGCGACGGTCTGCGGGTATTCGTTCTTCAGGTAGTTTGCCAGGACAGCTTCGCTGACATTGCCTAGCTTGTCCCACATGGTTCGTCCGGCAGGACCACGGATCTCGTCCATGATCGCGTCGACCTGATCCCCCGGCAGGATCTTGGTCAGCAGCCGTTCCGTGCTGGTAAACGTGCCGCTCAGCGACGCCGTGGACGTCATCTGATTGACGAACTGGACAAATAGCCCTTCCACGATATCGGAACTGACCGTGCCGAGACTCGCCATGGTTTGGGAGAGTTCCTTGATCTCCTCCTCGTCCATGAGCGCGAACAGGCGCGTTGCCGACTCCTCGCCAAGCGCAAGCATGAGGACGGCGGCGCGTTCCTGGCCGGTGAGCTCCGTGATCTCCTGCTTGGGCATTAGGTCGTGCCCTCGACCATCCATTGACGGAGCAACTGGACGGTCTCATCTGGGTGCTGTTCGACAATTTCGCCGATGCGCTTCAAGGATGAAGCACGCACCGCGCCTTCGACGGCGTTCGTGTCGATCTGTTCGTCGATTGCCGACCGGGGTGCGACTGCGCCTTCCAAGCCAGCGCCGCTTTCACCATCGGGGCTGGGCAATTGGGGTGCGCCGGCGCCACCGCTATGGTCGGGCAGCAGCTTGTTGTCACCGCCGGCTGCGGCGGCTGGGCCGGCAATGCCGAATGAGCGGGTGACCAACGGGCGGGCGACAAGAAGGATCACCAGCAGGGCGATAACGGCGAGTACGCCCATCTCGGCCAGCCGCATAATGTCGGACTTTGTCAGGCCAAATAGCGGCGCGTCAGCCTCTTCGTCGAGCAGCAGCTCTTCTTCTTCGGCGAAGCGCAGGTTCACGACTTCGATCGAATCGCCGCGCTCCGCATCGTAGCCGATGGCCGATTTCACCAGGGCGACGTACTGCTCCATCTCGGCTTCGGCACGCGGCTGATAAGCGCCTTCCGCGCCGAGCGTGCCATTCACCAGGACCGCGACGGAAAGGCGGCGGACGGCGCCGCCTTCGCGGACCAGGGTCCGCACGGTCCGGGAGATCTCGAAGTTGACGGTCTCCTCGGTGCGCCGATTGTTGCTGGCGCTCCGCGCCGCGTCTTCGCCGGTGACATTCTGGTTTGGCAGGGCGTTGGCGACTGTTACGGCGTCGGCTCCGTCGCGTTCGCTGGAACTTTCGTCTTCTTCGAGGACCTGGGTCGAGCGGACGACCTGTCCGTCCGGGTCATAGATCTCATCGCTCGTCGTGACCCGATCGAAATCGACTTCCGCGGCGACTTCGGCCCGAACGTTGCCGGGACCAACGGACTGTTCGATCAGCCGGACGATGGCGTTTGACAGCCGCTGCTCGTAGCGGAGTTGGGCCTCCTCGGCGTTCACCAGTGAGGTGGTGTCGTCGCCTTCGTCATTGCCCTTGGCAAGGAGGTTGCCACGGGAGTCGACAATGGAGATCCGCTTGGGGTCGAGGGAGGGGACGGCGTTGGCGACCAGGTTTTGAATGGCGCGGACCTGATTGTCATGCAGCACCGCGCCGCGGAGCTTTACGACGATCGAGGCGCTGGGTTCGACCTTGTCGCGGCTGAACAGCTCCCGCTTCGGCAGGACGAGGTGGACACGGGCGGATTGGATCTGGGCAATCGCGGCGATGGTTCTGGCAAGCTCGCCTTCGAGGGCGCGCACCTGGTTGAGCTGCTGGACGAAGCTGGTGGTGCCGAGTCGGTCCGACTCGTCGAAGATCTCGTAACCGACCGAGCCGCCGGTCGGGAGTCCTTCGGCCGCCATGGTGATTCGCAGGCGGCCAACTTGGTCCTCGGGGACAAATACTTGAGTGCCGCCACCTTTGATCTGGTAGGTGATGTTCTGCGCGTCTAGGCGGCCGGCGATTTCGCCGGAGTCCTCAAGCGACAGATCGCCGTAGAGAAGCGCCATCGGCGGCGTCGTCAGCCGTCCGGTGACGAAAACGAAGAACGCAATCAGGCCCAGTGCCACGACCGCCATGCTGATCAGACGGCCGGCACCCAATTGGCGCAGAGTGTCAGCGAAACTGTTGCTCACGCGACCTCACCGGAAGAAACACAAACGCGGGATTTCTACGGCCCGCTCAGTGTCACGGTACGGTCAACGCGGTGAAGAAGCAGTTAAAATGCAGGCAAAATTTGCCGACGTAAGCCGTTGTTTTTTAATGTATTATTAGCCCTACTCGGCCGCCTTTGCCGGCGGTTCCCGATAGTCCTTCAGGCGGGTTACCCGGAGGCCACGTTCGCCGTGCCGTTCGATGGTGCTCTGCCAGGACAGGAACTCTTCGACGGAGAGCCGATAGCGTTCGCAGGCTTCGTCGAGGGACAGCAGGCCGGCCCTGACACCGGCGACCACGGCGGCTTTACGCCGGACCACCCAGCGCGTGGTGCCCGGCGGTGGAAGGTCTTCCAGCCGAATGGAATCTTGGTCGGGCATACGGTGCTGCACCGTCGTGCGATTGAGGGAGTGGTCGTCGTTCATTTCCCACCTTCTGCCTGAACGTGAGAGCGTTGGGCATCTGGTTAAAAAGTACGGGCGCCCGCTTAAGAAAGCCCTAAATGCGGGCGCCCGTCTTTAGCCGTTAACGAACCGGTTACCGTTTCACGCGGACCAGTTCCTCAAGCATTTCGTCGGCGGTGGTGATGATCCGCGTGCTGGCCGAGAAGGCCCGCTGGGTGATGATCATGTTGGTGAATTCTTCACCCAGATCGACGGTGGATGCTTCCAGGCTCGATGGTGAAATCGACCCCGCCGAGGCGGTGCCTGCCTGGTTGAGGAAGTGTGGACCGCCGGCGTCGGTTTCCTCCCACGCATTGCCCGAGACCGCCGTCATGGCGTTCGGGTTGGCGAAGGTGGCGATGGGGATCCTGGCTAGGGCCGCCCGGGTGCCGTTGTCGAACAGCGCCGACACCAGGCCACTCTCCGATATCTCCGCGGATTGGAAGCGGCCGATTGGCACACCGTCCTGGTTGATGAAGTTCAGCGTGAAGCTGCCCGCTTGCTGGGTGAGGCCGTCGGTGTTGCCGACGGTGCCCAGATTGAACGAGATGGTGCTGGTACTGGCACCTGAGACCCAGTTCGCGGTTGGAATCGAAAGGGCCGTGGGGCTGAATGACGCAGGCGAGCCGGACCCGTTGAACACTATCTGGTCGACGTTGATGGGGTAAGCCAGACCCGTGGTTGAGGCCGCGCCGGTATCGGCCCGGGTTATTCCTGTGACATCCAGATCCCAGGTGGCCGGGTTGGCGGTCTTCTCGAACTCGAGGGCGACGTTATGGGCGATGCCCAGCGAGTCAAAGATCCGGACCGTCAGGTTGTGGGTGTCGTTGAGCGCGGCGGTTGCCGGCAAGTTCAACCCGAGCGAGGCGGTGGTTGTCGCGCTGGCGGAGCCGGTCAGGCCGCTCAGCCGAATCGCGGCGAGGCTGTTGAGATCCGTCGGGTCGGGGTTGGAGGGATCGGCGACACCGTTCTGATCCACGTCGAACGAGCCATTGGTGAGTGTTGGCCAGCCCATCAGATAGTAGCCGCCGGTGTTCTGCAGATAGCCATCCCTATCGACGCTGAACTGGCCAGCCCGCGTGTAAAGATAGCGGTCACCGGTCCCGGGTACGGCAGCCTCGTTCACTACCATGAAGCCGTTGCCGGAGATGGCGACGTCGGTGTTGCTGGTTGAGGCCTGCAGCAGTCCCTGCTTGTCCACCAACTGAAACGGGTTGGAGCGGACGCCGCCAGGGGCGTACTTGCTAGTGGAGCCGGAGTTGGTGACCAGGGTCGAGAAATGGGCCTGGTTGTGCTTGTAGCCGATGGTATTGAGGTTGGAGATGTTATCCGAAATCATGCCCATCGCGTTACTGTGCGAGTTGAGCGCGGAAACACCCGAGAACATTGCGCCGTAGAGGCTCATAGTCTGCTCCTGAAAGCCTTTGTTTGACCTGTTAGTTGTTCGTCTTGACCGAGATGACGTCGTTCAGTGGCACAGCCACGCCGCCGACCATCAAGGTAATGGCGCCGTTCTCGACGATGACTTCCTCAGCGGTTGCGGTGAAGAACGTGTTGGCACCGGGCATGGGTTGGCCATCGCCATTCATGGCGATAAGGCTGACCCCATAGGTGCCGTCGTCCAACTGGACCCCATCGGCGTTCTTGCCGTCCCAGGCGAACTCGCCTGCGAGCTCGGCGGGATCCAAGGATTCGACCCGCACCAATTGGCCGTCTCCATTTACGATTGCCATGGACACTTCGACGGCGCCGGCCGGAATGGCATAGGGGATGTCGGCGGTGCCGTCGGTCAGCTTAGTGAAGGGGGCGCTTGCCTGAACGGTTTTGCCGAGATAACCGACCGCCGCGGCATTCTGGGCGGCGACTTGGGTGGCAAGGAGGTCGTCCAGCTTGCCGGTCTGGGTGATCTGCTGTTCCAGATTGCTGAACTGGACGAGCTGGTTCGTGAACTCCGTCGAATCCATCGGCGACAACGGATCCTGATTCTCCAACTGGGTGGTCAGGAGCGTCAGGAAGGTGTCGAAATCATCGGTCAGTGACCGAAGGGCGGCCGTCTTGTCGGTCGTGCCGCTGCCGACTGAACCAATATCCATGCTAGGCCTCGATGCTGATCAAGCCGTCGTGGCGGCGCGATCGGTTGCTTGATGTATCCTCGTTTGTTTCAGCACCGTTCTGGTCGTCGGCCTGGGCCGATGCATTGTCATCGGATGTGCCGCTGTTCGGATCGTGCTGGCCGGAATGGCCATGGCGGAAGGTCAGGCTGTCGCTGTTCGTGCGCAGACCGGCATCCTCCAGCCCCTGAATAAGCTGCCGCGAGTCCCGCTGGAGCTGTTCCAGCGCCTCGGGCCGTTCCACGGTGACGGTAGCCTGCACCGCATCATCACGGATGGTCAGTTGCACATCCACCTTGCCGAGCTCTGCCGGCTGCAACTGGATGCGAATGTGATCGGTGCCGGTCTTCACCGCCTGCTTGATCTGCATGGCAACCTGCTGAGCGGGTTGCTGGGCAGTGCGGGCCGGTGGTGGTGGGGTGGCTGGTTTTGCCGCTGTGTTGGCGGCGGTTTGCGTCGTCGTGCCGCGCACGCCGGCCACATCCAGCTTCATGGCGTCATCGACGGTCATCAGGGCGTTCAGGCCCGGCTGGAAGGTGCCGGCCGATGGCATGCCGACAATGCTGGGGGCCGGCTTCACGGCGGTGGCTGTCTGGGGCTGGGACGCAGCTTGTTGGGCGTCCGGCCGTTCGGCTACCGGGGTCCGTGAGGCGGTATTGTCACCGGCAGTCTTGGCATTTGACTGGTTTGGCGGAGGTGCCTGCTCAGGCGCGTCCTGGGCTTGCCGCAGAGTTGCGTCATAGCGGCCTTCGCGGAGGCTGGTTTGTTGCTGGCCGGCCTCTTGGATGCTGGTTGCCGATGCCGCGGTTACGGTGGCGGGGCGTGCCTGCAGTTCAGGATTGCTTTGGCCGGTTACCTGGGCGCCCGGCTGTCTTGCCTGCTGTTGGTCAGGCGTTGCTTTGCCGGCCGCTCTCGTCTCCGTCGGCTTATTCAGATTATCGCCGGTGGTCGCGGTCTGGGCGGCGTTATTGGCGCGGGCTGCGCCTGCTTCGTTCGCCTGGGTCTGGCCGGTGGCTGCGGTTACGGTCGGCTGATTGGCTTGAGCGGTCGCTGCGGCGGCGGGTTCGGTGGTGGTGGTGCTATCGCCCAGCAGGGCTAGAGCGAGGGCGGCGTCGGCCGCCAGGTCAGGCTGATCGTTTGCGGCGGATTCGCTAGATGGCGCGGCGTCGTCTTCCGGGCCGGTGTCATCGTGATCGTTGTCTTCGTAGTCATCCTGGCCGTCATCGGCCATCTCCGGGTCATGATCGCCGCTCTCAGCACTCTCTTGCGAGGCAAGGTGCTGGTCGAGGAGCTGGGCAAACATGTTGCCTTCCACCACGGCCGACGTGGCACCATGGTTGCCGGATTTCGGATGAGGATCGGATACTGCCGCGACGTCCATACTCGCTACCTGCGTTGACGCGTGAATTACGGCAGTCATTACGCAAGACGCGGGCCAGTTCGGGGCGGTCGCTCAACCTACTGAATTTCTGCGGTGTTTTTGTCCGGGTGCCGGCTGTCTTGCCGCTGCGGGGTAAGACTTGCCGGGTTCTTTGAAGGATGCGGGGGGCTAAACTGCCGATCCCCAGGAGCCGATCTCGCGTGCTTGCCTAGACCGAGATGCCGCGTTGCGGGGCCTTGGGCTGGGCAGCCTCTTCGGTGGCCGGCTGTTCCGTCATCGCGGCGGTTGGGTCGGCGAGCAGGCCGGCGGCGATGTTGCGGTTGATATTGATCAGGACCGTCAGCATTTCCGGCTTCGGATCAGCCAGGATCTCGACCGTGCGCTTGTCGACAAAGTTGCACAGGTTGAGCATGTTCTGGCGGATTTCGAGCGGTACTTGGCTTTCGGGTTCCGTCAGTTCCGCCTGGAAGATGGTCCAAAGCCGCCAGTTCAACCGGACATTCTCCAGGAAGCTGTCGCGGTCATCCGGTTTCTCTTGAATGGCAGCCAGGCGGCGCGCCGCTTCCAGCAGGGCACGGCCCTCGGTCTCGCGGGGTGAGCCGCCGCGCTTGTTCGGCTGGTTATAGCTGGTTGTCGCGCTACGCGACATGGGCGAGAACCTCCGCCTCGTAGTCGAGCAGTTCGCGGCAGGTCTTGAGACCGCCGTACAGGTTGCCCTGATCGACCTGGCCGAGCAGCCGTTGGACGATCGGCATCGAGTTCGGTGCGGCTGCACCGAAGTCGGCTAACAGTTGCCGGAAATCGTCGAGATGGTTCTCGGCGTTGTCGCTGAACATGTAGGCGCATTGCAGCGCCAGATAGACGCGGGATGCCGGCGTGACCGCCTTCTCCGGAGTCAGGATGTCCTTGTTGCGGAGGATGTTGGCTTGGTTCTCGAAAATAAGGTTTGCGTCGGCGCCATCGTTTCGGATGACTGCGCCGTTCACGACCATCTTTTCGCCCTTCGCCAGGCTGAGCTTTAGCGGCATCGCTTCGGTACCGTTGGGTTTCCCACGGGTGCCAGTCTTTTGGGGGCAAGCTTAAAATCCCGTTAAAATGCTGTGAAACCGTGCCACATCTACGGATTATCAAGCATTTGCGCCGCAGAATTCGGCTGATTTCTTGCGCAGAATGCTGGAAACAATGCCTTACGCTCGCGATCCAGAAGACACCGGCAGCGTGTTGATCGAACTCTATCGGGTCGGTAACGCCGTCAAAGTTAGTGCCGTTGATCCGGTCACGATGACCGAAGTTTGCGTGCAGGGCACGAGCAACATGCACGAGTATTATCTGCGTCAGGCCGCCGTGCGAAAGCTGCGGCACGTGTTGCGACGCAAAGCGCAACAGGCTTAGCTGTCGAACCTCGGCTGTCAGACCCGGGCCGTTAAACCTGGTTAATACGTTCTTAAAGCGCCGTTCCTAGCATCCCGCCTCACACTTGGAGGTGCAGATGCAGGCTGTCGCCAGTGCCAATGCGGCGAGCTGGGAACAGGTTTTTGCCAACCGGGGTTGGGGCAAATACCCGCCCGAGACCCTGGTGCGATTCGTCGCGCGCCGGTTTGGGCGTGAGTCCGACCGCAGCAAGATTCAGCTGCTGGAAGTGGGCTGCGGGCCCGGGGCGAATGTCTGGTACATGGCACGCGAGGGCTTTTCGGTCTCGGCGATCGATTTCTCGCCATCGGCTCTGGAACAAGCCCGGGGGCGGCTGACTGACGACGGGCTGGATGGCCGGGTCGACTTGCGGCATGGCGACTTCAGTTGCTTGCCGTGGGCCGATGGGAGCTTCGACGCGGTTGTCGACGTCGAGGCGATCTACGCCAACAACCTCACCACGATCCAATCCGTTTTGGGCGAGATTCAGCGCGTGTTGCGCCCCGGGGGCGTGTTCTTTGGCATCATGTTCGGTAAGGACACGACCGGCTACGACCCGGTCTGGGCCTATGAGAACGGGACGATGGACAACCCCGAGACCGGGCCTTGTCAGGGTCACCTGACCCATTTCTTCGATGAAGCGGAACTGCGCAGCCTGTTCGGTGGCTTCAAGACGCTGACTATCGATTCCATCGTGCGGACCGACGGTGACGGTGCGGTGAAGGTTGCCGAGTGGCTGGTTACAGCGGAACGCTGAGGCCGGCCTTCTAGGTGAGGTCGACGAACCGTTTGCGGATGAGTTCAGGCCCTAGTGGGACCGTCCGTAGCCGTTCAACGATGCGTTCGGCCGCGTTGCCGGTGCCATAAGGATTGACCAGGCCCGCCAAGCTGTCGCGGAACGCCTGGCTTCGGACGCGGTGGAGGCCAGCCTCGATTTCGCTGGCGGAGGCGGGCACCGAAACAACGTTGGGCGGCGTGATCCGGCCCTGTTGACGGTTGCCGATGTTGAGCACCGGCAGTTCGAACGAAGCCGCGTCGATGATTCCGCTGGATGAATTGCCGACCATGCATTCGGCATAGCGAAGCACGTTGAAGTAGCGTTGGCGCCCGAGCGATGGGACCGCCACGCAGTCCGACCGTTGCTGCTGGAACGCGCTTATCTTAGCGATGATCGTGTCCGAGCCGGTGTCGCTGTTGGGGTAGGTGAACAGAACCGGGGCGTCCTGCGCGCCGACATGGCCGAGGATCAGGTCGGTGAGCGCACCGGTGGCGTCCGGATCGAGGGTTTCCGGATGCTGGGTGTAGAGGATCAGCGGCCGGGCTGGGTCTAGGCCCAGCTCCTTATACAGATCGTTTTTCGATTTGGTGGGTAGGTCATCCAGGCCGTCGAGGCTCGGGTGGCCCGTGACGGTGATGCGCCACGGTTCCTCGCCGAGTTGGGCCACGCGTTTGGCATGAGCGGCGTGGGTGACGAGGTGGAGGTGGCTGAACTTGGTGAAGGCGTGCCGGATTACTTCGTCGATCTGTCCTTCGGTGATCTCCCCGCCACACAGATGGGCGATCGGGATGTTCCAGGGGATGGCGGCGACTGCCGCTGGGAACGCGTCATAGCGGTCGCCCAGGATGAGCAGGAGGTCCGGGCGGGCGTCAGCGTAGGCCTGGTTGAAACGCGCCACGGCGGTGGCCATTGCGTCGCCGACCCCGGTTGGGGTGTCGTCGGATTGGTCGGCGGGTACCTGCACGATCTCTTGATCGAAACCGCTAGCGCGGATCTCATCGATGGTGCGGCCATGGCGGTCGGAGAGGTGCATGCCGCCGACAAGCAAGGTGAGGCGGACATCGTCGGCAGACTGCAACAGCCGGCAGACATCGGTGAGGCACCCGAAATCGGAGCGGGCGGTGGTGACGACACCGATGTGCCGCTGGTTGGGCATCTAGATCAGCTCGTCGGCCGCGTAGTCCCGTTCGGCGCGGCGGCCAAGCATCTCCCAAAAGCGCATGGGCGAATACCCGCCGCCGGGACGTTTTGCGCAGAGATTGTCTTCGGTGAAGCTGTCCCCGGCGCGGATGGCGGTTCTGGCGACCAGGCTGCGGCGGGCGACGTTGATGTTCTTCAGTTCGCAGGCATGGGGGCGTTTGGTGCCGTCGCCGAGGGACATATCGATCTGTCGGATCCCTGCGACCATGCTCTTGAGTTCTTCGGGCTCCAATGATGCCTGATGATCCGGGCCGGGCAGGGTGCGGGCCATCGTGAAATGCTTCTCGATAATCGTCGCGCCGCGGCCGACAGCGGCCAAGGGAATGGCAATGCCGTTCGTGTGGTCCGACAGGCCGACCGGCAAGCCGAAGGTGCTGGCCAGCGTATCCATGGCGCGCAGGTTCACTGATTCGTAGGGCGCGGGGTACTCGGTCGTGCAATGTAGGAGTGAGACTTTGGCCTGTAATGCCGCTTGCCCCTCGGCGGAGGCGAATGCATCCGCCAGAGCCTCTTTGCTAGGGGTGTCTTGGCGGCGGGTGAGGCCGAAGGCGAGGACCGACAGGGCGGTTTTGACTTCCTCCAGATCGGCCATTCCGGTTGACAGGATCAGGTCGCAACCGGTGGCCGCGGCGGCCATCAGATACGGGCCGTTGGTGGCTTCGCCGGACGGGAGTTTGAGCGTGTCCACGCCAATCGTCTCGACGAGGAAGCTGATGCTCCTGGCATCGAATGGGGAGGAGAGGAAGGTGATTCCCTGTTCGGTGCAGCGCTCCGCAAGCCTGACGAAATCCTCGTCACGGAGTTTCAGGCGGCGCACCATGTCGAGTTGGGATTCGTCGGCGCCGGTTGTGCGCTGCTGGTACTCGGCCTTGGGCGCGGCGGTACTGATTTCTTCTTCGGGCTCGAACGTCTGGAACTTCACGGCGTCGGCGCCGGCAGCTGCAGCAATGTCGACGAGCTCCAGCGCCATCATCGGGTCGCCGTTATGATTCACGCCTGCTTCGGCAATGATGTAAGTCGACACGCGCCTGCGATTTGCTGTGAGGCAGCGAGGTTGGCCTGACAGAGTTAACGAAAGGTTTCGCCGGGTCTGCTCAGGCTTCGTAGAACTGGAAGCGGTCCTTGCAGGTCAGCGCACCGCGTTGTTCGAACTCGCGGTTCAGCTCCCGATACGCATCGTCGCCAAACACGGTGCAGCCAATCAGCGACGGCGTGGCGTCTGCCGGGGCGAACGACCGTTTGTATTTGTAGACGCCGTCCTGGCCCTTGTGCCCCCCGCCAAGCAGATAGTGTTCGACGCCGCGTTCCTTGAGGTAGCGGAAGGATTCGTGCTTCAGCTTGGTGTTGGGGCTCTTGTCCAAGTGTTCCGGCAGGGTGCCGGACAAGAAGAGATGGGCATAGGGGCCCTGATATAGAATGAGGTCCATCGAGACGATCTCATCCTCATAGTAGGCGTTGGCGAACAGGGTGTTTTCCGGCAGTTCGCGCAGGAGCGTCTCGTAGAAGCTCCTCGGGAAATAGTAGAAGGCGCCGGCGGATTGCCGCTTCATCGTGTCGGCGTGGATTTCGAGGAAGGCGTCGAGGCTTTGCCCGGTGTCATCGAATTCGACTGACACGCCAAACCGCTCGGCCTTGCGTAGGGTGTTCCGCTGTTTCCCTTTGTAGCTCGCTTCGATGGCTTCCATGTCTGGTGCCAGGGAAACGACGACGAAGTCGCCGGTCTCGCGGACCTCCGTGCGCGGGTCGGATGCCGCCTGGTTGCGCAGCACTGGGTGGTACCGGTCGAAGGAGGTGATGATGCGGCGCTGCTGGAAATGGTCGGCTAGCTCAGCATGGAACGATCCGAGGTCATCGACGGCTGGTGACGCGCAAACCACACCGCCTCTTCCGTAAAGGCCCGTTGCATCGCGCAGGGACTGGGCCGTGTCGGACCAGGGGGCCATGGGGCCGAGTTCTCTTTCGACGAAGGGGTAGATGATCGGGCCGTTCGGGGCGTCGGTTTCTATGGCGCAGCGTACCTGATGATCCTGATAGAGCCCGGCGGCGCAGGCCTTAGCAAAGCCCGGCGCGTGAAACACGTCACGCTGGGCCGCGGGCAACTGCTCGTAGGCTTCCTGCCAGATCGGATCGTCCGGCGTGGCGATTTGCATACTGTCGAGGCGGCCAACTAGGCCGCAGCCACCTTGTGATCGGGCCGGATGAAGATGTGCCCGTTCATGCGTTCGGCCCACTGCTTAGTGAAGTAGGCCGGGGCGCCGCCTTCTTCCAAGGGACGGAAGGACTCTTCGGTCGCTTCGGGGTCGTTCCAATAGCCGTCGGCAAGCTGCAGGCCGCTGATCACCAACTCGCCTTCCTCCGGCGAGGTGCCGCCGACCAGATGGATATGCACGTTGTCGATCGGCTTACCGATGGCAACGGTCGTGGCGCAGGCGGTTTTGAAGTTATCATTGTAGAGGTGCAGCAAGGTGCTGCACGAGGCCCCGGCCTCGGCGATGCCAAAGGTCCGCAGGATCAAGAGGTTTGGATTCGCCGCAAAGGTGCGGTCCAACAGCTCCGGCCGTACCGCTCCGCCGGACAGGATGACAAGGCGCAGTTTTGTCAGCGCCTCGACCGCCGCGGTGTCGACTACTTTGGCTAGTTGAGCTGCGTTGGTGTGCCAGACCGTCAGGCCGCTGGCCTGCAAGGCCGTGGCCGGATTGTCACCGGGGATCGGGTACAGTGTCGCACCGCCGCAGAGTCCGCCGAAGATATCGGCAATGCTTTGATCGGCACCGATGTCGGTGACTTGCGACCAGCGGTCGTCGGGGGTGATTCCGGACTCGCGCAGCAGGCAGCCGACATGGTTGTCGAGCGCTTCGTGAGAGATCATTACACCGGACGGGCGGTCGCCGTGGGTCTCGAACCGAACGAGCGCCAGGCGGTGTGGCGGTAACGGCTGAGCCAACTGATCGCCGGTTGCGGTGTAAGGGTCGATGACGGCCGCGCTGTGTCCGTTCTTGCACGCTTGGGCGGTTGCCGGTGCGGCAACCAGGATGTCCGGCGCAAATGTCTCGAGGATACGGTTGCGATCGTCGGTTGCCATCTCGGGGTCGAGCGGGACGTAGTAGCCACCGGCCATGAGTGTCGCGAAACAAGATGCATAGGCTTCCGGGCCGGGCGGCAGGACAATAGCGACCCGCGGCTGTACGCCGGCGATGCGCGCGGCGAGGCGGCGGCAGAGGGTGCCGAGTTCGCCGTATGTCACGGTTCGTTCTGCTTCGCAGACGGCGATGTGGTCTGGCTGGGCCGCGACTTGGTTGAGGAAGCGAATGATCGATGCTGGCATATGGGTCTGTACCTAGGCGACGGCTACGCGGCGGACGGGGATGTCTTCGAGCGGCGGTTGCGCAGTTGCGAGCAGCGTTTCGGCCAAGATGAAATCGAGTTCGTCGTCGATATCCACCGATCGCTCTCGCGGCATTACATAACCAACGGTTTTGGGCGAAATGAGGGCCCTATTGCGGCGGAACCAATCGGTCTGAGCCACATAAATGGCGCCGTTCGGAATGACCGTCCGATTGTCTTCTCCGGCCGCCGATTTTGCATCGAGCGCGGGGCGAATGATGTCGTCGGGTCCGGCGTCGTAGAGCCAACTCGCCGGTTTCTGGAACGGCGAAACGGATACACAGGTCGGCGCCCGGCGGTCGCGGCAGAGGCGGATCGCTTGATCAATATCCTCGCCGGTCCGCAGCGGGGACGTGGGCTGTAACAGGACAAACATGTCGTAGTGTTCGCCGACCGCGTCGAGGGCGTGGCGCACGACATCGATCGAGCATGCCGAATCTGTCGATAGCTGCTGCGGGCGAATAAACGGAACCTCGGCACCGGTCGCGAGAGCGGCGGCGATGATCTCGGGGTCTTCCGAAGAGACGATCGTGCGCGATACCGACCGAGCCGATTGGGCGGCCTCGATAGTCCAGGATATGAGCGGCTTGCCGCCGAGCCGACGCAGATTCTTGCCCGGTAGCCGCTTCGACCCGCCCCTGGCGGTGACTATGGCAAGAATGGCCGGCATCGCTAACCCAGACTCTCCTTACGACGCCGACGCACATCGCGCGGCATTCAACCGAATACAACGGTTGCCGGTAAAGGAGTCCTTAACTCTCTGGGTTTCGGCATTCTGAGATCAGATGCGGTTTACAGAACGTTAATGGCCTGCGCGCACCTTTCGCCGAACTCTATGGCGATTGGCTCCCAACGCATGTTCTCCGAAGTTTCCGACGCGAATGCCGGCGACGGCCTGTTCGACCGCAATATGGCTGCTTTTGCGAAGCGGTTTCCGGCCATCCACGAACGGCTTTCCGGCGTGGGTACACCCCATTCGTCGCTGGCGGTGCGTCCCGATGGCGGCGTCGATATGCTGCTGCAGGGCACGTACTTTTACGATGAGGATGCGGTTACCTACGTGGAGAAGCAGCTCTCGCGGTTTGCCGAAGAGCCGACCCGCCGCTTCTTCAACGAGCCGGATACGAACCTGTTGCGTGGCATGGCCGGGGCGTACGCGCGGCAGCTACGGCAGGAACTGGACGGGCGGGAGCTTGCGGTCGGTGCGCCGAGAGACCGCTCCGGCTACTACACGATTGTCTTTGGCCTGGGCCTCGGCTTGCATGTGGAACCGCTGCAGGACATCACGGCCTGTCAGATGATGATGCTGATCGAGCCCAACATCGAGAACCTGTTTCACTCCCTGTCGGTGGTCGATTGGGCCGCGATGTTCGACAAGGCGGCGCACGACGGGCGCGAGATGTCGTTCATTATCGAGGGCGGCGTCGACACCATTCTGGTGCAACTCCGCAACGCCATTCGCAACCGCAACCCGGCGCTGATCGACGGGGTCTACCTCTACACGCACTATCATTCGAGCGCCCTCGAGCGGGCGCGGGACAGCTTCAACAAGGACCTTGCCTTGCTGGTTGCTGGCCTTGGCTTCCTGGAGGACGAGTACAAGATGTCGGCGAACGCGGCGAGCGCGATTGCGCTCCGTCGGGTTCATGTGTTGGCCGACCCGCTGCCGCGCCGACCCGAGGCGTTGTTGATCGTCGGGTCGGGGCCGTCCATCGACCGCGACCTGGAACGGGTCCGGGAGCTGTCCGGAGAGGCCGCCGTGATGACGGTCGGCACGGGGCTCCGGGTGCTGCTCGACCAGGGTATCCGGCCCGACTTTCATGTCGAGGTGGAGAACGGATACGAGAATGCGGATTTCATCAAGGTCGTGAGGGACGAGTTTGGGTTTGAGGGCATCCTGCTCGTGGGCGCTGTGTCGCTGCATGACAGTGTGCGGAGCCTATTCGACGAATCGATCCTGTTCTTCCGGGAGCGGAGCAGCGCCACCATGCTGTTTGCCGAGGGTCGCGGGGTGATTCAGCCGTCCGGCCCGACGGTGGCGAATGCGGCGCTCAGTGCGGCCGTCCGCATGGGATACCGGGAGCTCTATTTCTTTGGTCTCGACATGGGGTCGAAGGCCGATGGCACCTATCACTCACGGCATTCGGTCTACGGCGCCGGTTACTTCAAGGAGATCGGCGACGAACCGGATGTGTCCGTGCCGGGTAACTTTGGCGGTGAAGCGTCGGCCGAGAGCATCTTGTTCTGGTCGCGCTACATGCTGGAGAACTTCCTGCGGCTGCATCCGCAACTCGACGTGATGAACTGCAGCGATGGTGCGCGCATTATCGGCGCCACGCCGAAGCTGTCGCGGGTCGTTGAGCTAGCCGGTGAACCGGTTGACCGGGCGAACTTGCGGGACTCCATCATCGGAAAGCTGCCGACCATCGATGCGAACTGGCTCGACCGGTGCTGGAACAAAGAGACCCAACTCGCCGATCTGCGAGCACTGACCCACAAGCTGGTCGAGATTGTTGCGCACGCCAGGGCCGAAGATAAGAACGGCCGGCAATGGATGGACGATTTGGTTGACGCCATCCGCTACGAGGTCGACCAGCCGCCCTTGGTCAAGTCGTACTTCTTCGGGTCCTTCGTGCTGATGCTCGGCGTGTTTTGGTGGTACGAGAAACGGATGGCGTCCGACGAGGCCCGGGAACAATGCCGCGCGATTGCCTTCGACCTTATGGACCGGGCGATTGCGCATGCCGAGCATGTGGTGTCGCAACTGATCAACGAGATCGATGACGTTCTGACGCGATCGTCGCGGGCGATACCGATCCCTTCGGAGAGCGACTTCAAGATCCCCGGGATCGCCTGCAACCTAGGCTGAAAGGGCGACGGGCGTCTCCGCGTCTTGCGCCAGATGCTGGCGGAAGTAGGCGACGGTTTGCTTGATGCCGTTGCTGAGCGGTACTTCCGGTGACCAGTCCAGTTGCTGTTTTGCCAGGGTGATGTCCGGACAGCGGCGGGTCGGGTCGTCCTGGGGCAGGGGCTTTTGCTGGATGGACGACCGCGAATCGGTCATGCGGACAATCATGGTCGCCAGGTCGCGAACGCGCACCTCCTGAGGATTGCCCAGGTTGATCGGGCCGGTGACGGAGTCGTCCGAATTCATCAGGCCGATGAAGCCCCGGACCAGATCGTCGACATAACAGAAGGAGCGGGTCTGTCCGCCGGAGCCGTAGACGGTGATCGGATCATTCCGCAGTGCCTGCACGATGAAGTTCGAGACGACGCGGCCGTCTCCTGGGCTCATGCGCGGACCGTATGTGTTGAAGATGCGGGCGATCTTCACCTGAACGCCGGCCTGCCGATGGTATTCGAGGAATAGTGCCTCGGCGCAGCGTTTGCCCTCGTCGTAGCAAGCGCGCGGGCCGTTGGGATTGACCTTGCCCCAGTAGTCCTCCTGCTGGGGATGGACGTCGGGGTCGCCATAGACCTCGCTGGTGGAGGCTTGCAGGACTCGTGCGCCGGTCTGTTTCGCCACGTCCAGGACGTTTAGGGCGCCGAGGAAACTGGTCTTTAGCGTGTGTATCGGGTCGGCCTGATAATGGGGCGGCGATGCGGCGCAGGCGAGGTTGTAGATCTGGTCGACACGGACCGAAATCGGTTCGACGACATCATGCTCGATGAACTCGAACCGGTTCTCCCGCGACAGATGATCAATGTTCTCCAGCCGGCCGGTTTGCAGATTGTCCGCACATAGGACCCGGTGGCCGTCGCCGAGGAGTGCTTCGCAGAGGTGGGAGCCAAGAAACCCGGCGCCGCCTGTCACCAGGATGAACTTTTGTGGGCTCGTCGCCATGCGGGACCTCGGAATGGAAGACTCCTACAGGGTCGCCCGCGCTGGCTTAAGGCTCCCTTAACTTCCAGGCTTCTTAGTAAAAGTTTACCAAACGACCCCATGCGGTAGCGATATGGCGAAGAACTCCAAGGCTTTGGTGACGCTGAACATCGGCGAGCAATACAAGAAAATGTGGGAGGATAGCTTTGCCGACACCTGGCACGCCTATGGTGAACGGCACGGTTACGATGTTGTCTCCATCGACGACTACATCGACAAGAGCGGGGTCGGTTACGCCCGCAGTCCGCATTGGCAGAAGTGCATGATCCTGGAGCATCCGGATACCCAGGACTATGAGGATGTCGTTTGGGTCGATTCCGATATTCTGATTAACTATCACACTGCGCCCTGCATTGTTTCTGCGAACGCGGAGGGGGCCAAACAAGGCAAGGTTGGCGGGGTGACCTGGCAGGGTTCGGAGAAACCCAATGCCGAGCGTTTCGACAATGGTATGCGGCGGGTTTGGGAGAACAACCAGGCGCCGTGGGTGCGAGCTATCGAGAACCCGACGTTTCAGAAGTTCTTCGAACTTGGGGGATATCCGTTAGACTATGACGAGATGATGAACACCGGCGTACTGGTGTTCAAACAGAACGAAGCGCACCGACAAGCGCTGCGATATGTGTATGAGAACTATCAGGAGAACCCACACACCTCGAAGGAACAGATGGCGCTAACGCACTATCTGATCTCCCGGGATTTGGTGAACCCGCTCGATTCGCGGTTCAACAAGATCTGGGACACGATGATGATCGAGACCTATCCGTTCCTGGCGGTGTCGGGGTTTGCGCAGGACAAGAGAATGAGTGCACTGTGCGTCAACACAGCGTTCCACAACTGTTATTTCCTGCACTTCTTGAGTGGACCGTCGCGGGCGTTTGTGGGCCTGGTGGTAAAGACTCACAACTGGACCGACAGTTGGACTGTTATCGATCGGTACTTCCGGGAAGAAGCCGCAGTGGCTGCCGCTTCCTAGTTAGCAACCGAGCGGCACCAAGCTCGCCAGGCGACGCGATAGGCGCTCTCAAGACCGAGAACAAAGGACGGGACATCGGACAGCAGTGAGTCACTCAGGCGCTGACGCAGGTCGGCGCGAGTCTTTGCAAGTTCCGTAAGGTCGCCGCTCAGCCTTCGCGCCGCTTCCGCGTACTCCATTGGGGTCGCGCCCGTCCATTCCGCTGCTTCCAGGGCGTTCAGTGTCTGACACCCGACACCCTGGTCGCGTCCCGCCAATGAGAGGACCGGTACACCCATCCACAACGCGCTGTGGAGCTCGGCCAGATCACTCAGCGGATAGCCATCCAAGGCGATGTCGACGTGATGGTAGAATTCATGCCGGTTCTGGAAATTGTCTTCGAGGTTGATGATGTCGACCCGGTCCCGAACGCCATAGTGTGCGAACAGGGCGGCACAGCGTTCGATGCAGTTGGCGTCCAGCGCACGCGCGTTGCCGATCAATAGTCGGGAGTTTTCGACGGTGTTAAGGACGAGAGCCCACACCGAAGCCGTGTTCGCTCCGATGCTGTTGAGATCGAGGTTGGCGCCGAAGGTGACCTGACCTGTGCGTGACGCCGGCAGTTCGTTCACTTCGGGACAGACCCCTGGTTCGACGAATGGCGCGAATAGGGGACGACTTGACGGGTCTGAGGACGGGTAGGCGTGATCGACGGCGCCCGGTTCCAACAGCGGTTCGGGAAGCCAGGCGAAGCTGACCGGTGCCGGCTGGTGGGCCAGCGTTGTCCGCCGGCTGCCGATGCCGTGGCCCGTCAGGTCGACGACGACATCGATGCGATCGCCACGCAGGATCTCGGCTGCTGTCTCCGGGTCGATGCCATTCATATCGGTCCACTTGGTGACCTGGCTGCGAATGCGCTCGCCGAGCAGGTTGTCGCCCGGATCCTCGGTGTAGATGTAGACATCGTTGCCTTGACGGCGGTGACCGCAAATCGCCGGCGCGACCAGCTCGCTCCATGACGTTGGCGCGAATGACCGGTTTAGATACGCGATGCGGAGCGGGCGTTCGGGGTCCGGCGCGTTGGCGAAGGTCGGGTTGACGCCGGGCGGTGAAGCTGCCCGCCAGGCTGCGTGGGCTGCGTGGGCTGCGTGGGCTGCGTGGGCTGCGTGGGCTGCGTCAATCTCGCTGTGCTTGGTGGTGGGTTTGCACAGCATGTTTGATAGTTGCTCCGAGGCGAGCTCCGGGTCGTCACCCCAGCGATACTGAACGTACTCGAAAGCGGCCGTTGCCTCGTCGAACAGTCCGTTGGCGCTAAGGGCGCGGGCCAGTTCGATGCGGTCATCGCGGTTGTCGGGTTCCGCCGCTACCAGTGCGTGGCCGATCGCTATCGCCCGGGCAATCTGGCCGTCAAGGCGGGTGGCACGGGCGAGCAGGCGGTGTGTCTCAGAATCATCCGGCGTGAGTTCGAGCTGCTTTTCGCAGGCGTCGATCGTTTCTTTCGCATAGCCGTGGGCGGCCAGGAATTCGGCGCGGCCGCGGAAGCGAAAGGGCTGCGCCTTTTCGACACTCATGAAGAAGTTCGAGAAGCGCGGGGGGATGAGTTCGCTGGTCTGAGGGTTCGGCTCGAGGGTGGTGGCCAGCTTTGCGTAGAAAAGTCCCTCGTTGAGGTTGCCGATCCGCGTGTGAACCGTGGCCAGTGCGTCGGCGTATTCGCGCGATGTCGGCGCACGGGCGTGGGCCTGATCGAGAAAGGTGAGGGCCTGGGCCGGCCGTTCCATCTCGAAACTGACGAGACCCAGCAGGAGCATGGCGTCGGTGCAGTTCGGATCGCCCTGGAGTGCCTGTTCGCACCTCCTGATTGCGTCAGCGTGGCGGTCGGCATCAAGGCTGGCGCGGGCCGCCCGCAGAAGTTTTGGCACGAGACTGTTGGCGGTGGCGAGGTGGTCCATCATCGATGAAGCTATGATGGCTCGTTTAACCGTTCGCTAACTGCGTCCTGGTGGCTACTGGAATAGCTGGAGGACGGCCTGTTCCGCCTGACCGGCGAAGGCCAGGGCCGAGATGCCGAGCTGCTGTCTGGTCTGCAGTGCGACGAGGTTGGCGCCCTCTTCGTTGATGTCGGCCAGGGTCAGCTTGCCGGCACCTTCTTCCAGGTTGTTCACGTAGGAGTCGGTGAAATCGAGTCGGGTTTGCAGCAAAGCGACGCGGGAACCCAGCGCCTGGGCGTGGCCGCGCAGGGTGGCAATTGCCGTGTCTATCTCTCCGATCGCCGAGTCGATGTTGGCGATATTGGTGAAGGTGCCGACGGCGCCACCTGCCGTGCCGGCAGCGTTGATGCTGAGGCCGTTGACCGAGTGCGCTTGGATGTTGACGCCTTGGATGGTCAAGACGCTGGCGGTGTTCGTGCTGAACTCGACCGTCAGGCTGTTGCCGGTGCTGTTCACCAGGTTCACGCCTTGGTAGCTGGCATCGTTCGCCAGGGCATCAACTTGCGAGCGCAGCTCATTGTATTGGTCAACGATTGCGGCCAGTTCAGACCCGGAGGCGGATTTCGCGCCGGTGGCCAGACCCTTCATCTGTTTGATGAGATTGTCGATGGATTCGACAGCCTCAAGGGTGACTTTGACCGAGTTGATGGCTTGATCGATGCCGTCCTTCTTTTCCGCGATATCAGCCGCACGGTCGGTCAACGCCTTGGCTTCGAAGAAGGCGCGGCCGTCGTCCAAAGGAGAGGCGATGCGCAGGCCGGTCGACAGCCGGTTCTGTGTCCGAGCAATCAAGTCGGAGGTGTTCTGCAGCGACAATAGGTTCGAGCGAACCGCCGCTGTCAATGTGACGTCATTGGCCATTTCGGCATCCTTCGGTTCTCAATTCTTGGTCCACTCTTCCGGACCCCAGTCTCTGTTCGTCGAGCCGGCCATTGATCGTTGCTCAGCGCACTATGTTCTGAGGCTCAACGGTTTGGAGGCTGTGTCCGTTACTGGAATAGCTGTAGGACGGCCTGCTCTGCTTGACCGGCGAAGGCGAGCGCGGAGATGCCGAGCTGCTGTCTGGTCTGCAACGCGACGAGGTTGGCGCCCTCTTCGTTGATGTCGGCGAGGGTCAGCTTGCCGGCACCTTCTTCCAGGTTGTTCACGTAGGAGTCGGTGAAATCGAGCCGGGTCTGGAGCAAAGCAACGCGGGAACCGAGCGCCTGGGCGTGGCCGCGCAGGGTCGCGATGGCCGTGTCTATTTCGCCAATCGCCGAGTCGATATTGGCGATATTGGTGAAGGTGCCAACGGCACCACCGGCGGTGCCGGCCGCATTGATGCTGAGGCCGTTGACCGAGTGTGCCTGGATGTTGACGCCTTGGATGGTCAGGACACTGGCGGTGTTGGTGCTGAACTCAACGGTCAGGCTGTTGCCGGTGCTGTTCACCAGGTTGACGCCTTGATAGCTGGCGTCGTTCGCCAGGGCGTCGACCTGGGCGCGCAGCTCGTTGTATTGGTCAACGATTGCGGCCAGCTCCGTGCCGGTGGCGGATTTCGCGCCGGTGGCCAGACCCTTCATTTGCTTGATCAGGTTGTCGATGGACTCGACAGCCTCGAGGGTGACCTTGACCGAGTTGATGGCTTGGTCGATGCCGTCCTTCTTTTCCGCGATGTCGGCGGCGCGATCGGTCAACGCCTTCGCTTCGAAAAAGGCGCGGCCGTCGTCCAACGGAGACGCGATGCGCAGGCCGGTCGATAGCCGGTTCTGCGTCCGAGCAATCAAGTCGGACGTGTTCTGCAGCGACAACAGGTTCGAACGAACCGCCGCTGTCAATGTGACGTCATTGGCCATTTCGGCACCTCTTGGTTCTCAACGCCCGGTTCATGGGGCAGATAACTCGAAACCCGGTGCTGCAATGGCCGTGCCAGTCTCAAGATCTCCGTTTTTTCAACAGGTTGCAGTCGTCTCTGGGCGTCGGCTTGGAGGAGCTTTGGTGCTCCTGCTGCCGGTTCCCGGCAATTGCTGCCGAGCGCAGGTTGACCAGGCTTTTATCGCCAGGGTGTGCCGACGGGGTCGAGGAAAGAGGGCCGCTAGGCATTCTCTGCGCTTTTCAGGCGCGGCGGCGGTAGGATGTGCCGGGTGCCCCGTATCCGAGTTTCACATAACCATATGAAATCCCTTGATAATATGGTGGCACGCTTGTTGCTTTATGTGGGTCACGTTGGAAGAAGAGGACAACGATGGCCGACGATGTCACGCTTACCGCCTCCGTGCGCGCTAACCTGCTGTCGCTTCAGGGTACGCAAGATCTGATCTCACGGACCCAGAATAGGTTGGCGACGGGGTTGCGGGTTGCGTCTCCGCTCGACGATCCCCTGTCGTTCTTCGAGGCGAAGGCCCTGACCGATCGGGCGTCGGACATTGCCGAGAAGAAGGATGGGATCAATCAGGCGATAAACGCCGTGAAGGTGACCCTCGATGCTGCCGAATCGATTGACACCTTGGTTAAGCAAATGAAGGGCTTGGCGATCAGCGCCAAGTCGGCGACCGGGACGGAGCTGACGGCAATCGTTGACCAGTACAATGAACTGCGCAGTCAGATCGACAACCTGGCCGACGATGCGAGTTACCAAGGCGTTAACCTGGTCAACAGTACGGGTTCCAGCCTGAGCGTTGAATTCAGTACCAGTACGGCCAGCATCTTGGTCATCCAAGGGCTGAACATGATGGCGCATTCCGTGAGCGGTCTGAGCATCAATGCGGCAGGCACCGCCGGGGGCGCGGTGGGAACTTTCACGAACGCCGCCAACATCGACTCGGCAATCACTGAGTTGAACACAGCTATTAGCACGCTGCGCGGCCATGCACAGGCGCTCGGGTCACGAGTCGCCTTGCTGCAGACCCGGCTGGATTTCACCGGTTCTTACATAAATAACCTGGAAGAGGGCGCCGCCAAGTTGACACTCGCTGACGTCAATGAAGAGGGCGCTAACCTTGTTGCGCTGCAGACCCGCCAGCAGCTGGGTATTTCAGCGCTCGCTTTCGCCGGTCAGGCCGAACAGGCGGTGCTGCAGCTCTTTAACTAGCGAAATGCGCCCTAGCTAAAGCGGTAGTGAAAGCTCTCGGTACCGTCGACATGGGTTACGAAGACGTGCTGGAAGCTCCTTTGCTCGGCGGCCTCAATCTCCACTAGGGGCACGTGCTGCTTGCGGGTTTCCGTCACCAACTCGTGATGCCGCTGGCTCTTTGGGTCTTTGGAGATGATGTACGTTGGGTATGGTTCGTAGCTGAGAAAGGCTAACTCGTAGCCTGTGTCGCGGACAAACTCGTTTACAGCTTCAACAACGCCGAAATTCATTTTTTTGGCGGTGCGATGATTGGCGTAGTCATGTCCGCAAATGAATCCATCCGGCTGAACCTTCTGGTCATACTGGCGTAGATCCGCGAGGCATCCCTCGTAGGTGTGAAGAGCGTCAATGTATATCCAATCAAAGTATGCGTCATCGAAACGACTGACGATCTCGCCAGAAAATGTGCGATGGATCTCTACTCGGCCCGCTTCAACATGGCTCCCAAATCGTTTGCACACGTCTCGATATCTTTGGTCGGCTTCTGCCTGCGGTACGTTATTTGGGTCGTCTTGGTAGTCCTTCCGACCCTGGTGCAGCCAGGGGTCGATCAAGTGAAGCTTGCTGGGCAGTGTTCTGATAAGAATCTCTTGAGAGAAATCCCCTACAGCAACGCCGATCTCGGCGACCACAGACTGGTTTGGCAGGCAATCGAGAAGGCCTTTACGGGCTGACGCCACCACAAGCATTGTCTTGGTCTCCGCTGATTGTGGGCTGAGACCGATATCTGCTGGGATTTGGTTAAGGATCTCGTAAAAGAAAAAGGGGGCCAAAGCGGCCCCCTCCGAGTTCGGCGTTCTGATTCTTATCTGAACAGCGACAGGACGGACTGCTCGGACTGACCGGCGAAGGCCAGGGACGAGATGCCCAACTGCTGCCGGGTCTGCAACGCCACCAGGTTCGCACCCTCTTCATTGATGTCCGCAAGCGTGAGCTTGGAACTACCTTCTTCGAGAGCGTTCACATAGGTGCTGGTGAAGTCCAGACGTGTTTGCAACAGCGCGACGTTCGAACCGAGCGTTGAAGCCGCACCGCGAAGGGTGGTGATCGCCGAGTCGAGCTCTGAGATAGCAGAGTCGATGTTGGCGGAGTTGGTGAACGAGCCTACGGCGCCGCCGGCTGTACCGGCCGCATTGAGCGACAGACCAGCTGCACTGCCAGCCGTCAGGTTCTGACCGGTGATGGTCAGCTGGCTGCTGGTCAGCGTCCCGAAAGACACGCTAAGAGAGCTGCTGGAGCTGTTGGTCAGGTTCAGACCTTGGTACTCGGCATCCGCGGCCAGATTGTTGATCTGGGTACGGAGTTCATTGTACTGGCTGACGATCGAGGCCAGCTCGGAACCGGACGCGGACTTGGCACTAATGGCCAGACCCTTGAGCTGGTTGACGAGGGAGTCGATGGCGTCGACCGTTTCGAGGGCGACTTTCACCTGGCTGATGGCCTGATCAATGCCGTCTTTTCGGTCGCCGAAGTCCGACGCGCGGTCGGACAGTGACTTGGCTTCGAAGAACTTCCGGGCGCCGTCGACTGGGCTGGCGATCTTCAAGCCAGTGGCCAACCGGTTCTGGGTCTGATCGACAAGTTTTTGAGTGGATGCGAGGTTCAGCAGGTTCGAGCGAACCGCTGCATTAAGGGTAATCTCAGCCATACCTGGCTCCTCCATTCTGAAGGGTGATGTGCGGAGCTTCCTGCCCCGGCAGCCGCCCACACTTCTTGCGCGGACATCGGCATGCAGAATGGAGGGTAGGTTCGGAGTCCTAACGAAACCCTAAGCTGGTTTAGATAGAACTTTAGCTAAATAGGTTAAGTACCGACCCCGGCGCAGGTTTTTGCGCCACCAGGGTGTTTTGAGTCACGAAGTTCGTGACGTTCTGTGACGCCTCGAAGGCCAATGACACCGCGGTCAGGATGCTGCTGAAGCGCTCCCGTTCCGCTTCGATTTTTTCGGTCTGTTCGGCCTGTGCCTCGAGCTTGATGGCGGTGATCTGTGCCTTCAGATCGTTGACGCGCTCTTCGGTGCTGTTCGAGAGATCGAAGGAGGCGTCCCGATTGATCGCGGTGACTGCCTTAGAGTTAATGAAGTCCAGTGAGATCCCATCAAGGGTGGCGTTGACGGCGTCGATATCGCCTTGGGTCGCGAAGTTGTTGTGGGTCATGCCCTCGAGCGCCGTGAGCGCATCAGCCTTGCGTTTGCGGAGCCCGTCCGGCGCGCCAAACCGCTCGAAGAACGGTGTTTCGATTTTGTTGAGCGTATTAACCAACTCCGCTTTGAGGGCGTCAAACTCGGTTACCGTCGCGGCGCTGGCGATCGCCTTCAGGTCGGTGATCTGGTCGAGAACGGTTTGGGCGTTGATGTCGTTGGTTTTGGTACGCGCTTCATAGTCTTTAAGGTCAGCCAGTTCTCGTTCAAGACGGGTGACCTGGGTTTCCAGCAGGGCGGTCGCGCCGGTCGTGGACTGTTGTTCTTGGAGTGCCGCAATCTCCTTGTCCATGCGGTCGAGCACGGCGTTCTGCGTCCTAAAGAAGGCGAGTTCGAACGCCGGCCGCTGGCTCGCCTGTGCTGTAAGGGCGAACTGCTGCGCGATAGAAATCGTATCGAACTTGCTTTTTAGACCAGCGACCATCGACCTATGTCTCCTGTCCTAGCCAGATTCACACGGCAGGCGTTACCGAACTGTTATCTAGCGAAGGAAGTCGAGGATGGTTAACGTGGAGATGCGGCTGAGGACCGAATAGGACGCCTCAAGCTGCACCTGATCGGATTGGAGGCTGGCGATCAGTTCCGCCTGATCTACACCCTCCACTTCTTGAATAACTGTGTCGGCGTAGATCGTGAACTGTTCATGCCGTTCCCGGATGCTGGCCAGGGTGTTTCGTGGACCATTCACGTTGACTTGTAGCTCACTGAGGCTTTGGAAACCATCCGCAGCATCTGCAACCAGAACGTTCTCAACCATGTCGCGTGCTTTTTGGATGAGTGCGAGACCTTCGGGTGTTGCTATTGTCGACTGCGGTAGGTTGACCATTGCGTCAACAGCGGTGATCAGCTGTTGAAAGCTCGGAGCATTTGCACGGGCGCCGTAGTTGATGGTGAAGCCGTCGTCCGCCCGAACCTGAGAGTCAACACTGTCGCCGTTGTAGTAGTCGGTTTTCGGATTCGCCAGCATCTGCGTCGAATCAAGCCTGTCGACGTAGTACTGCCACAACCCCGGATCCTCGGAATTGAACTCCGTCATCGTTGGGTTATCGGTATCGACGACGGGGAACCCGACGAGGTTTGGCAAGACACCGTTCTTGTCGAAATAGATCTGCTCATAGAAGGAGCCGGTGCCCGCGGTGTAGGGGAGGGTGTTGCCGAGCACATCCTCATAGTAGGAATCGTAGAAGGTCCGATCGACTGTGGTGCCGTTTGACTCGATCAAGCTGACGGACCGATAGGGGCTGCCGAATGAGACTGGCGCCTGGTCGACACGGCTGCCGCTGAAGATAAAGCGGGTGCCGTCTTTGGTGTTCAGCGCGTCGGCGACGAGTGCACGCACGTTGGTCATGAAATCGATGAAGTCGGATTGATGGGAGTCGGGACCGTCGAGAGTTGCATTCAGTATCTTGCGGGCTTCGCGCGTGATCTTGTCGATGCTCGACATTGCGTCGTCGGTCAGGGTGAGCCGCTGCTGCACCACATCGATGTTGTTCATGAACTGCAGGGTGCGTTCCTTGGCTGCTTCGTTGGTGACGAGGCGGCTCGAGTCGCGGGCGATGCCGGAATAGTCTTGGGCGATCTTTCCGGAGCTTAGCTGAACCTGCTTGTCCAGCATTGTTTGCTGATGATTCAGCGTGTGGTACAGGATCAGACTCTGCTGCGAAAAGGGTGCGACCCGCGTCATATCTGGACTCCTATCTCACGGCCGACAGCAGCGTATCGAGCATCTCCGAGACCGAGGTCGTCACACGGGCTGATGCCGAATAGGCCTGCTGCAGGATCATGATTTCCGACATTTCTTCGTCGATGTTTACCTGACTGACAGAGAGTGCCCGGTTCTGGATGGCCTCCGCGCGGGCCTGGTGAATGGCGAGTTGGTTGGCCGCGTTCTCTGCATTCGTTGCATTCAGCGAAATGATGCTGGTTGCGTAGTCGGCCAGGCGCGTGGTGGCCGCTGGCTGGGTGCCGGCGGCACGTAAGTCGACGGTGCCGGTGAACTTGGCGGCGATGGCGCTAATGGTCGTTGCGTTGCCGGAGGACGCCGCTGGGCTGCCAACAGTCAGCGTGCCGGAGTCCAGGGTGCCCAAGGCGATCTTGTTCGGGTCGGCGGCGATGTCGGTGCGCAGGGCCAAGCGGCTGGACACGCCGGGTTCGCCGGCGCGGACGCCGTAGGTGCTGAGGAAGGTTGAGCTATCGGTGACATAGAAATTGTCGCCATTGGCATCGGTGATTTCCAGCCGGAACCCGTCCGCTTCGTTCCGCACGGCGGCGGAGATGTTCTGTGCGGTTAGTGTGGCATTGCCATTGATGGACGCAGCGATGGCCGTCAGGCTGTCGCCGACCACGTAGTTTACGGCTGTCGTGCCTCCGGGGTAGGCAAAGGTCAGTGCTCCGGTAACGCCGAGGGCGGTCGTGCTGCTGGTGAACCGGTCGCTGGTGTAGTCGTTGTAGGCCTCTTCTCCGCTGAAGAAATCGTTCAGGCCAAGGAAGTGGGCCATGCCGCGGGTTTCGTTGCCGAACGTGACAGCGCTGGTCATCTCATTGACGGCCACCGTGTTGCCGCCGGTCGCCGATATGACCACTTTGCCCTGGGCGTTGATGCTGGCCGTGGCGTTGGTCATGCCGTTGATGGTGGTTACAAGTTGACCGATTGTCGCCGGCGCCAGGGTCCCGAGATTGATGTCGAGACTCTCCACGACGTTGCCGCTTGCATTCAAAATGCCGACACGAAAAGTCCCGGTCATTGAGGGAGCATCGGTCGCGCCGACCGTCCGCGCACCGGTCAGGCTTGTCGGCGCCGGAAACGACGTGCCGTTGTTGTGCAGACTGTTCACTTCGTTGCGCAGGGTCTCAGAAAGGACATCGATTTCCGCTTGCAGGTTGACGAGTGTGTCGTCGCGCATGCCGACAAGCGCTGCGAGCCGTCCGCCGCGGACCTCGCCAGTGATGTCCGGCCCGCCCGAGCCGTAGCTGATCGTGCTGATCCCATTGGGGAAGGTTGTGCCGGCCGATAGCTGTGCGGTCGGCGTATGGGACAGGGGAACTACGGAGTTGTCGACGAGGGGGCGGCCGGCCGTGGTGAAGACGACGATCGTTCCGTCGCTGCGGGAGAACGTACTGATATCGATCTGCTCACCCAGCTTTGAGAGTGCGACATCCCGCTGGTCTTCCAGCTCTCCGGTTGGTTGGTTCCTTGTTTTCGCGGTGGCGATCTGGAAGTTGAGGTCGTTGATCAGCGTCGCCTGGTCGTTGATGTCTTTGACGACCTTCGAGATCTCCCCGTCGGCGTCTTTGCGCATCTGCTGAATGTCATTGGCAATCTTGTTGAGCTCGTCGGCAAACCTGATTGCTAGGTTCACCACATCCGTTCGTGCGGGGGCGCTCTCCGGTGTGGTCGACAAAGCGTCAATCGCCGAGCCGAGTTCCGAGATTGAATGACTGAGGCTGCTGTCGTCGGCGAGTGTTCCGAACAACTGCTGCATTCGGGCGTAATAGCTGTCCTGCACCGACAGGTTTGAGACGACGCTGAGTTGGTCGCGGAGTTGCCGCACCAGGTTCTCATCGACGACCCGCCGGATAGACTCGATCTTTACGCCGGACGCTAGCCCGTCAACGATGAGTGTCGACTGGCTGGTGACTTTCCTCGTGTAGTCTTCGTTACTGGCGTTCGCGACGTTGCTTGACGTGACCTGGAAGGACGTCTGCACCGCCTGCATCGAGGCGAGCGCCGATCTCAGGGCGATTGTCAGCGACATGGCGTACTACAGGCTCTTGCTGATGGAGACGGGTGCACCGGCGCCGCGTCCTGCACCGCCAAGCCGGCCGTCCCGGCCATAGGTGGCGGTGGCGGCGACTTTGGACCGGACTGCGGCCGCAACGCTCTCGCCAAACCGTTCATTGGCGTGGATGGCGGCTTCGAGCGCAACGGCGTTCGCCTCCGTGGCCGTGTGAAGATTGTGGGCGGCCTGACGCAACGCGGCGATTTCACGCTGTGCCAGTCCGGCCTTGCCATTCTCCTGCACTTCGCTCATCAGGCCGAGGTAGGTGTTCGCGGCCACTTCCTTTTCTTGGCGCAGGGTCTGGATGTCCTGCGGGCGCATGGTGCGCAGGATTTTGGTCTCACGTTTCAGTACGTCCGACAGCCGGTTGGTGGCTTCGGTCAGTCTGTTCGCGGTGCTGCCGGTCATAGCGGAGGCTCCGATTGGGTCTTGATAAGTTCGCCAAGCACCTGATCCGCGAGGCCAATGCCACCGGCCTTGGCGAGTTCGGTGCTGTATTCCTGGATCAACAGGGACTTGAACATCTGTTCGCCAGCGCCGCCGCCAAACAGGGGGTCCTGGCCGACACCGGCAAACATTTCCTGCATCGTCTGCATCAGGAAGAAGGACTCAAACTCGCGAGCTGCCTTCTCCGCCGCAGCGCGCGAGTCGAACGTCCTGTTCTTGAGGGGGTCGGTGCCCTGACGCAGGGCGTCGGTGGCAGTACCTAGACCGATTTCAGGGGTCATTACATCACCACTATTTCTGCTTGGAGGGCACCGGCGGCTTTGATCGTCTGCAAGATCGAGATCATGTCGCGCGGCCCGATGCCGAGGGCGTTCAGGCCGTCGACCAGTTCCTGCAGGGTCACGCCGCTCTGCAGCAGGGCGAGGCGCTGCTCCTCGTCCTCGTCGACGGTGACATCCGTGCGGTTGACGACTTCGGTGTTGCCCTGGGCGGCGAAGGCGTTGGGCTGGCTGACCTGCGGGGTCTCGGTGATGCGGATCGTGAGGTTGCCCTGGGCGATCGCGACGGTGCTGATGCGGACGTTCTCGCCCATGACGATCACGCCGGATTCTTCATCGATCACCACACGGGCGAGCTGATCCGGCACGACCGTTAGCTGCTCGATGTCGGTGACCAGTGCCACGGCGTCGCCGGTGTGGCTCGGTGGGACGTCGATCTCGACAGTGGCGGGGTCGAGGGCGCGTGCGGCGTTGGTGCCGAGAAATCCGTTGATGGCGCGGGTAACGCGCCGGGCCGTCGTGAAGTCCGGATTGCGCAGGCTGAGTCGCACGGACTGCAGATTGGCCAGGGCGAACTCAAGTTCGCGTTCGACAATCGCGCCGGCCGGCAGCCTGGCGGATGTCGGGACACCCTTGGTGATGGACTCGCCCTCGCCCTGGGCGGAAAACCCGCCGACGACGAGTGTGCCCTGAGAGACCGCGTAGACTTCGCCGTCGGCACCCAGCATCGGGGTGACCAGCAGGGTCCCGCCGAGCAGGCTCTCGGCGTCGCCCAAAGCGCTCACGGTGACATCGATTCGCGTGCCTTGGCGGGCGAAGGGCGGCAGTGTTGCCGTCACTACGACCGCGGCGACATTCTCGGTTTTCATGCTGGACAGATCGTCGCGGGTGTTCACGCCGAGACGCTCGAGCATGCCGACCAGGCTTTGCTGGGTGAAAGGTGCGTTGTTGAGCGTGTCGCCGGTGCCGTTCAGCCCGACTACAAGCCCGTAACCGACCAGCATGTTGTCCCGCACGCCTTCGAAATCGACGAGATCCTTCAGGCGCGACTGGGCTTCTGCCACGGATGCCGTCAGCACCAAGAAGGCGAGGGCGGTTAGGGACGCGGCGATTCTTCGACGGTTCATACTGTCCATCACGTTGTGCTGACCGCTATCAAGCGAGAAGCGTGCCAGATGCGGCCGCGCCAACCCGTTGTAATTCGGTGCTTTTTTGGGAGGACGGTGCGTCTCGGTTGGCGCCGGACGGGACCGACCGGAACAATTTGCCGAGTTTGCGCCTTAACGACGCATTAACAGAACTCCAGCAACGTCCCGCCAGCGTTAATAGACAGGCGCTTACATGAAGATTATCGGTCCAAACCCGATGAGCCGCGGGGTTGGCAAGGCCAAGAAGACCGCGGCCGGCGGTGGCGCCGACTTTGCGCGGAGCCTTTCGAGTTCGGAAGTGGCGGATACCCCAGCGCAGGTCGCCGGTGCGGCCGGGCTCGGCTCGATCGATGCGCTGCTCGCCTTGCAGGGCGATAGCGAGGGCTGGACCACCGACCGGGATGAGACCAACCGCGGCCATGCCTTGCTCGATGAGCTCGAGGCCATCCGGCGGGGGCTTCTTTTGGGCCGGATACCAAGGCGTAGTCTGGAGGCCCTGGCGGATATGTTGAAGTGCCAGTCCTCGTTTGCCGTCTCGCCCCAGCTACGCGGGATCATGGATGAGATCGACCTGCGGGTCAGGGTTGAGTTGGCAAAGTTGTCCACAGCTTCAGGCGGTTCCTAGGGTGCGTTCGTAACCTCTTGAGATACGAGCGGTTTTTCATATACTCCGCGCCGCGGCGATGGTGCCGAGAGGAGAGGTAATGTCCTCGACGCTATTATCTCCAGACTATGTTCCTTCCGACGACGAAGAGTTCATGAACGACCGGATGCTGGCGTTCTTTCGGAATCGTCTGCTGGATTGGCGTGCCGAATTGCTGCGGGATTCCGACCAAACGATACAGAATCTGCAGGAAGAGACGCGCCAAGAGGCCGATATCGCGGATCGGGCATCGTCGGAGACTGATCGGGCACTCGAACTGAGGACCCGCGATCGGGGCCGCAAACTGATCTCCAAGATCGATGCGGCGCTGGGGCGGATCGAGGACGGCAGCTACGGCTTTTGTACGGAGACCGGGGAGCCGATCAGTCTGCGGCGACTGATGGCGCGACCGATCGCGACGATGACATTGCAGGCCCAGGAGCGGCACGAACGTATGGAGCGCATGCACCGCTCTGACTAGCAGAAGCGCGAAGACCGGCCACCTACCTGGTGTCCGGCCCCCGCTTGATCCGGCCTTGCGGCCGGCCGGCCTACCTGGCCTAAAACGGAAAGATGATGTCGAAGATCTGCTGCCCGTAGCGCGGCTGCTGGAAATCCGTGAGCTGACCCCGCCCGCCATAGGCCAAGCGGGCCTCGGCGACCTTCTCGTACGGGATCGTGTTTGCTGAGGTGATGTCCTCGGGACGGATGACCCCGGCGATCTGCAGTTCGCGGGCCTCGAAATTGATGCGGGTCTCCTGGCGCCCGTGGACGACCAGGTTGCCGTTCGGCAGCACCTGCGTGATCACCGCGGCGACTTTGACGTTGATCTTCTCGTCCCGTTCGATCGACCCGGCACCTTCGTATTCGGAGGTCGAGTCGCCCTCGATCAGATCGGTTGGGTCGATCGCCTGCGGCAAAATCCGGTTGAGGGAGGTCTCGTAGCCAAGGAGGGCCGGGAGCTGAGCGTCCTCGCCCGCCGTGCGCTCGCGCGAGGTCGTGTTGTTGATCGTAGCACTGTCATCAAGTTCGATCTCGACCGTGAGGATGTCACCGACTTCGCTCGCTCGCTGATCCTTGAAGAAGGCCCGGGCGCCGGTGCGCCACAGCGAGTTCGGGTTCCGCTCCATCGGCCTTGCAGTGGGCTGGGGCAGCGAGACAGGCTGATAGTTGGGTGCCGCCGTGGGATCCTGAATTGCCGTGAGTGCCGGCGGTTCGCCAACCTGGCTGAGCCGGGAAAGGGCGTTGCAGCCGCCAAGGCTCAGGGTGAGGGCAAGGCCGATCACAATCTGTTGCGAGACGGGCAAACGCCGCATGTCAATTGCCTCCCGTTGCCGACCGGCCGGCCAGTCGCGCTTCGACGCGGCCTGGACCGACGATCGCCGCTTCGACGATCAGGCCACTTTGGTTGTTGCGGACCGGGATGACTTCGTCACGAACGCCCGAGGCCATGGCAACGCCGTTGGCGCTTAAGACCATTGAGGCCGTCTGGAAAATCATGCTGACGTTGGTACCCTTCTTGACCATCGCCGGCTGGTGGACTTCCGTTTTGCGCACGGGTTGGCCGGCGCGGAGGGGAATGCGGGCGGTTTGGCCGATCAGGTCAGCTGGGTTTGACAGGAAGTTGTCACGCAGTTGGTTGCGCCGGACTTTGGTCCAGGTGAGATCCGCTTCCCGGATCACTTCGCCCGGACGGACGGCGCGGCCGGGGACCGGCACGTCGACGACGGCGTGGATGCGGCCGTGCACTTTGTAGCGCTTGGCGTGCGGATCACCCGCTGGCGCGGCAACAACGGCCGTGACCCGGTCGTTGGCCGGCGAGACGACGAGGTCGATGACGTACACTGTCGCGGGCAGATCCGGGGAGATGTGAATCTGCATCTGTGGATTGGACAGGGAGAGATCGTATTCCTCGCCATATCCATGGGACGCGAGTTCATCTTGCAAGGCGTTGGCGATATCCGACGAGGTGACGACGGTGCTGAGCCGTTCGACCACGGTGCGGTCCTGGCGGCTCGACGGCCGCCATTCCACGCCATAGCGGTGGGCAACCCGCGCCAGCCAGTTGGCGTCGAACACCGCGCGGCGCCCGGGCTGCGGGGCGTAAGCGACCACACTCGTGGCGTGTTCGCCGGCGGGCTCGAAAAAATCGCCGAGCCGCAGGTTGTCCGCTTCGGTGATGATCTCGGTGCGCAGGGTCGGTTGAAGCTGGGCCTCAGCGCCGTTCGGCAGCACGATAGCCAGAGTGACGGCCAGGGTTGCGAGAAGTCGCAAGCTAATCATGCCAAACCTCACCGGAGCCGGTTAACTGAATCGAGCATGTCGTCGGCGGTCTGGATGACCTTCGAGTTCATCTCGTAGGCGCGCTGCGCCGTGATCAGATTGGTAATCTCTGAAACAGTGTTGACGTTCGATGTCTCCAGGAAGCCCTGGATGATGTCGCCAAACCCGGTTGATGCCGGATTGCCGGTGGTCGGCGTTCCGGAAGCGGCTGTTTCCTCGAAGAGGTTGTCACCTATCGCTTGCAGGCCGGCGACATTGGCGAAGCTCGCTAGCTGCAACTGGCCGACATTCTGTTCGCCAGCGACGCCAGTCACCTTCACCAGGACTTGGCCGCTGTCGTTGACGGTGATCTGGGTCGCGTTGGTGGGGACGGTGATACCGGGCGCGACGGTGTAGCCGTCGGCTGTCACGACCTCACCAGTCGCACTCAACTGAAAAGACCCGGCCCGGGTGTAGGCGGTGGTGCCGTTCGGCAGCGTTACCTGGAACATGCCGGGGCCGCTGATCGCCAGATCCAGCGGGTTTTCGGTGGAGTTCAGGTTGCCCTGAGAGGCGATCGTGTAAACTGCCGCTGTTTTGACACCCAAGCCGATTTGCACGCCGGCCGGCACGACCGTGCCGCTGTCCGACGAGGTTGAGCCGACCCGGCGTTGGGATTGGTAGAGCAGGTCCTGGAACTCGGCACGCTGCCGGCGAAAGCCGGTCGTGTTCATGTTCGCGATATTGTTGGAGATGACCTCAACGTTGAGCTGTTGGGCCAACATGCCGGTTGCCGCGATGCTGAGTGCTCTCATGGCTTCCTCTAGGCGTTTCTTGTCAGGGACTGGATGGCCCGCTTGACGCGGTCATCCTCGGATTGAACCACGCGCGATGCGCTTTGGTACGACCGCAGAACCTCGATCATGCGGGTGATCTCGATTACCGGGCGGGTGTTGGCGGTCTCGATGGCGTTCTGAACGAAGATTGAGTTAGGCACTTCCGTGACCGGTTGATCGGTCTTCAGCAGGCCATTGCCGACGGCGGTCATGGCTTGCTCATTCTCGAACGAGACGATTCGCAAGCGGCCGATGACACCATTCTCAGTGGAAACAACACCATTCCGGCTGATCTGGATGTCCTTCTCGCCCGGCGCGAAGACGAACGGGACGTCTCCTTCACCTAGGACCGCGGCGCCGTCACGGGTGGTCAGCTGACCATCCGGGTCCAGCCGGAAGGATCCGTTCCGGGTGTAGAAGGTGCCTTCGTCATTCTCGACGACGAAATAGCCTTCGCCCTGAATGGCCACGTCCAGCCGATTGCCGGTGGGCTCGATCGGTCCGGCGCTGGTGTCGCGTACAGTGCCGATGTCCTGCACATAGGCGATCTTGTCCCCGGTCTCGGTTTTGGCGAGGAACTCTTGGAACAGGATCCGCTGCCCTTGGAAACCGGCGGTCGAACTGTTGGCGATGTTGTTCGCTATGATGTCCAATTGGTTACGAAGCGCCAATTGGTGCGACAGGGCGATGGTGGACGTGCTGCTCATGCCCGGTCGATATGCAGGGGGCGTGCCAGCGGGCAACGTCGTTTGTTTTCAGTGGTTTAGCCTGCCGCGGGCTGGGCTCTGCGGGGTCGCGGGTCAGGATGTTCCGGCAGACTTTGCCGGATGCCGGGGATTCAAGACAATCTTAACTGAACGTTTCGTAGTCTCTTCAGACGAAAGTATTGGCGGCAATCCGTCTTCTCAGAATGCAGAGTGAATGGCCGACGAGAAAGACCAGAATCAGGGCGCCGAAGCTGAATCGGAAGAAGAGGATGCAGAGGCTCCGAAGAAGAAGAAGCTAAGCGGGAAGAAACTTGTTCTTCTCGTCCTGCCGGTCGTCCTGTTGTTGGCGGGCGGTGGTGCGTTTTTCTTCCTGATGGGCGGTGACGAACCGGTCGAAGGTGAGGAAGAAGAGGTTGCCGAGGTCGAGGAGGTTGCCCCTTCCGTTTACTACGACCTGCCGCAGATGCTGGTTAATCTGAATACGGCTGGTCGGCGGGTAAACTTTCTGAAAATCGTCGTGTCCCTGGAATTGGGCGATGAGGCGCACATTGCGCATTTGGAGCAGGTTTTGCCGCGTATCGTCGACAACTTTCAGGTCTACCTGCGCGAACTCCGGATTGAGGACCTCAAAGGTTCGGCCGGCATCTACCGACTGCGGGAGGAGTTGCTCCTCCGCGTCAATGCGGCTGCCTATCCCGCCGAAGTCCGCGATGTCCTGTTCAAAGAGATGTTGATTCAGTAGGCCCATGGCTGACGAAGAAGAAGAACAACTCTCCGATGAGGATATGGCCGCCCAATGGGAGGCCATGGCCGGAGATGATGACGACGAGGAGGCCGGCGACGCCGCCGAAATGGCGGATGGCGGCGGCGGTACCGATCGCGTCCTCGACCAGGATGAAATCGACAGTCTGCTGGGTTTTGACAACGACACCGGCTTTGGCGATGACCAGGGTGTGCAGGCCATCATCAACAGCGCGCTCGTCAACTACGAACGCCTGCCGATGCTGGAGGTGGTCTATGACCGCCTCGTTCGGATGATGAGCACGTCCTTGCGGAACTTCACGGGCGATAATGTCGAGGTGAGTATCGACAGTATCCAGTCGATCCGCTTCGGTGACTATCTGAACTCGATCCCACTTCCCGCGATGCTCGGTGTGTTCCAGGCGGAGGAATGGGACAATTACGGTCTGATGACCGTCGACAGTTCGCTGATCTATTCGATTGTCGACGTGTTGCTGGGTGGACGCCGCGGTACCGCGGCGATGCGTATCGAAGGCCGCCCGTATACGACGATCGAGCGTAGTTTGGTCGAGCGAATGGTCAAGGTTGTGCTGCTGGATCTCGGCGCCGCGTTCGCGCCGCTGAGCCCGGTCAACTTCGCGTTCGACCGCCTTGAGACAAACCCGCGATTTGCAACAATCGCCCGCCCCGCCAATGCTGGTATCGTCACCCACCTCCGGATCGATATGGAGGATCGTGGTGGCAAACTCGAACTCATGCTGCCCTATGCGACGCTGGAGCCGGTTCGTGAACTGCTCTTGCAGATGTTCATGGGTGAGAAGTTCGGCCGCGACTCGATTTGGGAGACTCACCTTGCCTCCGAGCTGTGGGGCACGGACGTCGACCTGACAGCGGTGCTGGACGAGCAAACGCTGCCACTTAGCCAGATCATTAGTCTGCAGGTGGGATCGCGGCTGCTGCTCAACAGCCCGCCGGATAGCGATGTCAGCCTGCATTGCGGCGATGTGTCGATGTTCAGCGGCACGCTGGGCCGCAAGAACGGCAACATCGCGGTGCAGATCGGCACGAAAAACCGCGAACAGGTTACCGGATGACCGCGGCCACGATGATTGATCTCCTCGTCGCCGGGCTGCTGGTGGTGACCATCTTCTATGCGGTGATCCTCAATCGGAAGCTTGGCCATCTGAGGACGAGTCGGGCGGAGTTCGAGAAGCTGGTCGCCGAATTCAGCGCGGCGGCGGTCCGCACCGAGGCGGGTATTGTGGCACTGAAGGAAAGCGCGGGTGAACGGCAAGCCGACCTGGAAGGAAGGATCGACCGGGCGAAGGAACTGCGGGACGAGTTGTCCTTCATGTTGGACCGGGGTGATGGCTTGGCTGGCCGCCTTGATGGGCTTATCCGCTCGGGCCGCCGGGCGACGAGCGAGAGCGGCGCGCAGTCCACTGAACTGGATGCGCCGGCGCGTGGATTGCGAGGCTTCGGCTAGTGGCGCGATCCCGCCTGGCTGTCGGGCCATTGAGGATCCTTCCGGTCACAATCGCGGCCGCATCGCTGACACTGGCGTTGCGCACCGGCGAGCTGTGGACGGATATTAGCGTCTCCCTCACCAACGAAGCTGAGGCCCAATCCTCGCTGCTGCAGCTGGTGGTGCCGGCCGGTGGCGAGAAAGACGCCGAGCCAAAGGAAGAGCATGGCGACGGCGATGCTTCACATGACGCGGAGTCCGGTGCCGATTCGCATGGCGAAGGCCATGGGGACGATGGGTCGGGGCACGACGCACATGCTGACGACGGGCACGGTGCGGCAGCTGGTCCCTCGTTGCCGCTGCCAGATTTGGTCGGCGCGCCGACCTTTTCGGCCGCCGAAGTCGAGGTGCTGACGGAGCTTGCCAAGCGCCGTGAGGATCTCGAAGGGTGGGAGCGGGAACTCGGCCTACGCGAGGGCCTTTTGCAAGCGGCGGAACAGCGCGTCGACGACAAGATCGGCGAACTCAAGCAATTGCGATCGGAGATCGAGGCCCTGGTTCGCCTGCATGACGAGCAGGAAGAGGCCGAGTTGGAGAGCCTCGTTAAGATCTACGAAACCATGAAGCCCAAGGACGCCGCCCGGATTCTCCAGGAATTGGAGATGGATGTGCTGCTCTCAATCATGGAGCGGATGAAGGAGCGGAGCATGGCGCCGGTGTTGGCGGCGATGGAACCCGCCCGGGCCCGGGAGGTGACTTCCGAGCTTGCCCAGCGTCAGGAACTGGAGCTGCCGAGCGGTTAGTTTCCGCAGGTTAACCAAGGTTTTACTGGGTTGTGGTGAATTCGCCCCAGGTGGCCTCAGGCGCTGGAGCCGCCGGCGATGAAGGAGAGAGCCATGTCCGTCGATCTGAACATGTCGGTCCTTGTTGTGGACGACTACAAAACAATGCTTCGCATTATCCGGAACCTGTTGAAGCAGTTGGGTTTCAACAATGTCGACGAAGCGAGCGACGGCGGTAGCGCTCTGCAGAAGCTTCGGCAGAAGGACTTCGGATTGGTCATTTCCGACTGGAACATGGAGCCAATGACCGGCCTGCAACTGCTCAAGGAAGTTCGGTCCGACGATAAGCTCAAGTCGCTTCCGTTCATCATGGTCACTGCCGAAAGCAAGACCGAGAACGTTGTCGCAGCGAAGGAAGCCGGCGTTTCGAACTACATCGTCAAGCCCTTCAACGCCGCGACGCTGAAGCAGAAGATGAGCTCGGTTATCGGCAATTTCTGATCCGTTGTCCCGGAGTGGGTTATGATCCTACATCCGGAACCGGTTACCGGGCACCGGAGACGGCGTGCAGATCTACTACCGATCCTCACACTGTTTCTGCTGCTCCTTGCCTTCTTCGCGCTGCTCGGCTCTATCTCCAAGTTTGAGATCAATCGCACACAGGTTGTTCTAGGCAGCCTGAGCGCGACCTTCCGGACGACTGACCTGCTCGGCGAACGCCGTGAATTCGGGTCGCTGAGCGGCCAGATTCTCGGTGCCGAGAAGCTTGAGAGTACACTGGACCTGGCGCTGCGTACGGCCATTGGGATCGATCGTTTTGAGCTGCGGCGGGTTGGCAACCGGGTGAGCCTGGGCTTGGCTGCCGAGCATCTGTTCGAGGGTGGGTCCGCCGAACCGCAACCGGGCCTAGTCGACGTTGCGGACATCATTGCAGACGCCCTGTCGGTCCGGGTCCCGGGCGTCGAATTCTGGCCGGAGACGCTGGTCGATGACTTCGGTAATAGCGAGCTGGGTGTTGATCGCACCGTCGCCGTTGGGCGGGCACTGGTCGCCGCCGGGATCGAGCGAAACCGTCTAGCCGTTGGGCTCGAGGGCGGTGTGCCGGGCGGCGTAGAGATCGTGTTTCGGGTGCGGGTGGACGAGGGCCGGCCATGACGCCGCTTGAGCCCGCTGGCGACAGTAGCCCGCGCTGGCTGATTACTTTTGCTGACCTGGCGGCTGTGCTGCTTGCCTTCTTCGTGATGATGTTTGCGATGGCAGAGGTTGATTCGGACCGTTGGGAGGGGGCGGTGGATGCTTTGTCGCGCCGCGCCTACGTTCAGGACGATGAGGCGGTTGCCTCGCGTCCGCAAGCCGAGCGCAACATCCCGGTCACCCAGGTGCAACCCGGGCAGAGCCTGCCGTATTTGTCGGCCTTGCTCGAACGGCAGGTCGCGCGGGTTGAGGGTTTCGATAGTGCCACTGTCAGGCTCGACGACGACCAGGTGGTCATTTCGCTGCCGACGGCCGCGCTGTTTGATGATCGCGGATCAAGGTTGACTGCCGAAGGGCGGCGACTCGCTTTCGAGATGAGCGGTGTGCTGGCTGGTCTCCGGAACGCGGTGGCGGTGGTCGCCTATTCGCGGAGTGCCGGAACGGAGAGTCTCGGCAGCAGTTTGGCGCGGGCGAACGCGCTTGAGTCGGCGCTTCGAAGTGCTGGCTTCCGGCGGCCGGCAAAGACACTCGTGCAGGTCACGGGGCTCGAGCGCCGCGCCAAGGTTCGGACGATCGATTTGATCCTCCTGGACGCGGGAGTGGTGGACTGATGCGGCGCCGCGGAACCCTCATTGCAACGGTCGTTACACTTGCGGTGGCGGCGTTTGCCGCGTCACAGGCGGCAGCGGACCGGGTTCGGATTCGCGCCTGGCCGCATGATGACTTTCTGCGGTTGGTCTTCGATTGGGACAGCGCGGTCGACTACACTGCCGCAGCTGAAGATGGCGTGTTGTCGGTGGTCTTCGACAGGCCGATCGAAGCTGACCTGGGGTCGGCCCGAAAGAATCTCGGTGCGCATGTCGACCTAATCGAGTTTGATGAAAGTGGCCGGGGGGTTCGTGTCGGCCTGCTGAAGGACTACAGCGTTCGCCATTTCGTACTGAACGGTTCGGTGGTGGTGGACCTCGTTTCTCCGGTACAAGCTGCGGATCCGGAGGAAATCTCGACTGTTGCCGTGCGGCTCGGTGAGCACGACACGTTCACGCGGGCGGTCTTTGATTGGCCGGAGTCGGTTGGGTACGCGGTCGATGTTGACGACGGAGCCGTGACCATACGGTTCGACGAAAGCGCCCAATTCGACCTCGCGGCGATTAACGGCAGGAGCGCCGGTGTTCGGTCCGCCAAGGCGGACGGTGAAGGGTCGGTGATGCTGACTGTCCCGGAAGGTGCCGAGATCCGGCACTTCCGTGACGGTCCTCGAATTGCAGTCGATGTCGTGCATCCGGCGAGCGCGCCGGCGGAGCTGCCGGTTGCTGCCGCGCCGGTGCCGAAGGTTACCGTTGAAGCGGTTCCAGGGGTCACCAGTCCAAGCGATGGCCGACCGGCCTTCGGGCCACCGCGCAAAATCGGGCCGGCCGGGCCTGCGGATGTGGCGAGCGAGACGGAGATTTTGACCGAGCTCGAGCCGGCGGTGCGGGTTGAGACGGAGCCGGCGGCCGAAGAGGAGATTGCCGCGACCAGTAGCAGCACGCCGATTATTCCGGTGGCGTTCGAACCCAAGGGTGACGGCGGGGTCTTTCGGTTCGATGGTGGCAAACCATGGGCGAAGGCTGTTTTCACGCGGAGCGGATGGACCTGGGTCATCGTGGACCGGGTCGGCCGGGTGAACGTCCCCAGGCTGCGGATCGAGACACAGGGTGTATTGGAAGATTTGGAGCAGCTTCCGCACGACGGGGCGACCGTGCTGCGTTTCAGGGCGGCGGCCGGCATCAATCCGGTGGCCATTGACGATGGCGAGGATTGGCTGCTCGATGTTGCCGAGCGGCCGTTGCATCCGCTGATCGAGTTGATCGGCGATGTGAACTCACAGGCCGGTCGGCCACAATATGTGTTCCAACTGGATGCCGGGGCGGCTGGCCGACCGCTTACTCTGGGCGACCCCGAGATTGGCGACGAGTTGCAAATCGTGCCGGTGACACCCGCCGGTCATGGCGTTGCGCCGGCCCAGCGCTCCGTCGACCTCGAAATCCTGGCGAGTGCTCAGGGCATCGTGCTGGTGCCGCGGCGTGACGCGGTCGACGTGCGGCTGGCGGCCGGCGGTCTGGCGATCGACTCCGGGTCGGACACGCCGTTGCACCTCACGACCGCGGAACAGCGCATTGCATACTTCAATGAGGGCGAGGATCTGTTGCCGCGGCTGTTCCTGTTCGAGGAATGGCGAAGTGACGACGAGCCGGACTTCAATCTCAAGAAGCAGAGCTTGCAGCAGGCGGTCGTCAACTCTTGGGAAGATGGCCGGGATGAACGGCGCATGGACCTGGCACGGTTCTTTTTCGCGCACGGTATGTTCGAACGGTCGTTGGGGGTGCTTTCGGCGATCGCCCGGGATGAAACGGAGGTCTCGAACTCGCCGGACTTCTTAGCGATGCGCGGCGCGAGCCGGTTGCTGCTGGGTGACCTGGAAGGTGCGGCGCTGGATCTGAATAACAGCGTCCTGGACGATGAACCGGAACTCGGCCTTTGGCGGGCCGCGCTGCTGGCCGAATCCGGCGAGTCTCTTTCGGCCGCGGTCGGTCTGCGGAAGGGCCACCCTTATGCCAGCCGTTATCCCGACTCATTGCGGGTCAGGTTCGCATTGCTGGGCGCAGACATCGGTCTCAGGGTGGAGGAGCCGGGTGTGGCTCGGTCGTGGCTGGCGTCGTTGGATGCATCGCCCCTCCAGGCAGAGGAAGCCAGTTTGGTCCGCGTGTTGGATGGTAAGGCCCTGTTGCTTGAGGGCGAACCGGACGCGGCGCTTGAGATTTTCGAGGACGTCATCAAGCAAGGGCACCGGCGGAGCCGCGCCATTGCGATGTTGGGGCGAACCGAATTGCTGCTGGAGCGTGGCGACTTGACCATCGAGCAGGCTATCGAGGCGCTCGAGTCCGTCCGGTTCGTCTGGCGTGGCGACTCGATCGAGTTTGGCGTGCTGCGCCGGTTGGGCGAACTGCAGATCGATTTCGGCTCGGTGCAGGAAGGCATGCAAACCCTGAAGCGGGCGACGTCTAATTTCGAACAGCATCCCCACGTCGGCGAACTCACCGCGCGTATGCAAGAAGTGTTCGAGGAGCTGTTCCTGAGCGGTGAGGCTGACGAGTTGGCGCCGGTAAAGGCCATCGCGCTGTTCAACGAGTTCCGCGAACTCACGCCGCCGGGCGAGGCGGGGGACAAGATGATTCGGCAGCTTGCGGATCGTTTGGCTTCCGTCGATCTGCTCGATCAGGCGGCTGGGTTGCTGCAGCATCAAGTCGAGTTTCGGATCAGCGATCCGGCCGAAAAAGCGGCGGTCGGTGTTCGATTGGCCGGCCTACGGCTGCTCGATCGGCAGCCGGCGGCGGCGCTTGAGGCTTTGGACGGCACGCGCGCACCGGTCTTGCCCGAGGACCTTGGTTACGAGCGGCAGATCGTCCGTGCCCGGGCGTTGGCCGAGATTGGCCAGATCGAAGACGCGCTCAGCCTGCTGGAGCTGACGCCGACAGAGGAGGCCGCGCGTCTGCGTGCCAGCGTTCTGTGGGATATCCAAGACTGGTCGCGTGCGGCACTGGCACTGGGTGATCTGGTTGTCGCAAGCGATGAGTTGACCGAGAACCAGGCGCGGGACGTGCTGCGCCGGGCGATTGCCTTGCTGCTTGATGGTCAGAGCGAGGGGCTCGAGCAAATGCGCCGCGACTTTGGGGTGGCGATGCTGAACACCCCCTACGCGATCGATTTTCGGATCGTTACGTCCAGCCAGGGCAGTCCGGCGGATATCCAGGCGGCGGTGCGCCGGGTCGCGTCGGTCGACGACTTCCAGGATTTTATAGAACAGTATCGCGGGCGTATTGCCGGCGGCGCAGCGCCGGCTAGTTAACTAGCGAAGCTTTCGACGAGGCTTCCGGCGACCAAGTACCAGCCATCGACCAAGACAAAGAACACCAGCTTGAATGGCAACGAGATCATGATCGGTGGCAGCATCATCATGCCCATCGACATGAGGATCGACGCCACCACCATATCGATGATGACGAAGGGGATGAACAACAGGAACCCGATTTCGAAGGCGCGCCGCAGTTCGGAAATCATGAAGGCGGGAATCAGCGCCTGCAGCGGTGTGTCCTCCGGCGCTACGACGTTCTCCACCTCGGCGATATCGACGAACAAGCGCAGGTCTTGCTCTCGCACATTCGCCAGCATGAATTCCCGCACGGGGCTCATGACGCGTTCGAACGCCTGAGCCTCGTCGATTTCCTCGGCAATCAAGGGCGCCACCCCGTCGGTGTAGGCGCGCTCCAGGGTCGGCGCCATGACAAACGCCGTCAGGAAGAGCGCCAGGCTCACCAGTACTGTGTTCGGTGGCGATTGTTGTGTGCCCATGGCGCTGCGCAGTAGCGCCAGGACCACCACGATGCGGGTGAAGCTGGTGACCATCACGATAATCGATGGCGCCAGACTCAGGACCGTCAGCAACAGCACGAGTTGCAGGACCCGGCCCGTCGTATTCGTGCCGCCGAGATCGAGGTTCAGGCTTTGACCAACGGCGCTGCTCGCTATCAGTGTTATGGGCAGCGTGGCCAAGAGGACGATGGCGAATCGTTTCATTGCGGCGGTGGGCCGGTCTCGATCACGGGATTGTCCGAACGGATTCCCGTTTCGATGACCGTCTCGCGAGTGGGGCTTATGAGCAGGAGATGCTCGACATCGTCGCGGCGGACCAGAACCAGCCGCCGTTTGGCGTCAAGCGGCGCATTTTCCAGGATGCCAAGGCGCCGCCCGTTGCGTCTCGGCGTTGCCGCACCTGGACCAAAGCGGCGCAAAACCCAGCCAAGCGCCACGATGAGCAGCAGAACAAGTGCGAGCGCCAGCGCAAAGCGTAGAAGGGTCGCGAAATCCATTCTAGCGTCGCGTTATGGGCCTAGCGGGTCGACGCCTCGCCGGCCTCATTGGCGCCCAGCTCTTGCTTGGCCAAGCTGAGTTGTTCAAGGAGACCCGACAGGTCAGACCGAATCTCGGCGACCTGATCGAATGGCAAAGCAATGGCCTTCGAGCAGGCAGCCTCGATGACCGAGTTGAATTCGTCGTAGTCAACTTCGCCACCGGAGGCGACGGTCGCGCGGAACTGGTCGACCAAGTCTTTGGCGTTTTGGATATCGCGCTTGACGGTTTCAAGCTGGCTCATTGGCCGCTCCTTTCCGTTTCCAGGGTTGCTGCGACGTGGTTCGGAGGCGGCTGTTGACCGTTGGCCCGATACACGTAGGTCAGGATCTCGGCCACTGTTGCCAGGGCGAAGACCGGGATTTCCGAATCGACTTCGACGGCTTCGAGGATTTCGACCAGATCGGCGTCTTCACGAACCTTCACGCCGCTCGCGAATGCGAGTTCGAGGATCTGCTCGGCTACGCTGCCTTGACCTTTGGCAACGATGACGGGACGTTGGTCGGTGCCGGGCCGCTCTTCAATCGCGACGGCCGTCTGACGGTGATCCCCTGTGGGACCGCGCTCCATACAATCCTCGGAAAATTTTGCCGATTCTCCGGGGTACGATCAGGGAACGTGCTTAATAATCGCTTAAGTTCCGGCACTTCCGTTTGCCGGGCAGGGGCTCTTCTGGGGAGCTAGTCGCCCTCGGCAGCCTTAGCGACGGGCAGGGGGCCTTCCAACTCGCTGTGGCGCTTCTCGGCCTGGATACGGTCATAGACCTCGCGCCGATAGACCGACACGTCGTTCGGGAACGTCAGGCCGAGTTTGATCGACTTTCCGCGGATTTCAACGACCGTAAGCTCGATGTCATCGTTAATAACGATTGATTCACCGACTTTGCGGGTCAGGTAAAGCATACCGCTCGTGTCGCCTCCCCCGTCGGACACGACCCGAAGTGTATACCGCTTCACGCTTTCTTAACAGCGCCACGTGGATAATCCCCGCTAGCGCCGGAGGAGGCCGTTTACACCCCATGTTTTTTAGCGAAATGCCGCTGATGTCGATGATGGTCGGCAAGCTGTCTTGGCTGACCGAACGGGGTGAGGTGCTGGCCGAAAACGTGGCCAACGTGAATACGCCGGATTACCGGGCAAAGGACCTCGCCGAGATCAGCTTCCGAGATCAGTTGGCCCAGGAGACACGCCGCCCTGCCGGTGCCTCCCAGCCGCTGCGGACCAATGCGATGCATATGGCGGGTTGGACGCCGGTGCAGAGTTTTGCCATCGAGGACCGTCCGGACCACACCGATCCGAAGCTCAACGGCAACACCGTGGGTATCGAACAGCAGTTGATCAGCGTCGGCGAAACCCAGTCGGCGTACCAGCTGACGATCAGCCTCTACCGCAAGCATCTAGACTTGTTGCGGACGGCGATCGGGCGGACTGGCTGACGGAGCCGCTAGGTCATGGAATTCAACAAGACGATGGGCATCGCCGCTGCCGGTCTCGCGGCGCAGAACACGCGGATCCGGGTTATCGCCGAGAACATGGCGAACGCCGATTCGGTCGCGAACGAACCAGGCGGTGAACCCTACCGCCGGAAAGTCGTGGTGTTTGACAATTCGTTCGACCGGGAGCTCCAGGCGACCATGGTGGAGGTCGACCGCGTGCTGGAGGATCGCAACACGTCGTTCGGCCGCCGTTTCGATCCGAATCATCCGGGGGCGGACGATCAGGGCTATGTGCTGACGCCGAATGTGACCGGGTTGGTCGAGATGATGGACCTGCGTCAGGCACAGCGGAGCTACGAGGCAAATCTGCGCGTGATCGAGTCGGCACGTTCGATGGTCTCGCGCACCATTGAACTGCTGCGATAGGCGGAGGCGTAAATGTCAATCCGAGCTGCTGACGCACTGTCCGCCTATGCCCAGGTCACCAAGCAAATGGGGCCTGGCCTGGAGGCGCCGACAAAGCCGGGCGGTGCCTTCGCGGATTTGCTCAAGGACGTGGCAACGGACGCCGTCCAGGCCGGCCAGAAAGCCGACAAGATGACGATGGCGGCCATCGACGGCGAGGCCGGCGTAACCGAAGTGGTCACGGCATTGGCCAATGCCGAGATAACCTTGCAGACGGTGGTGGCGGTCAGGGATCGGGTCGTTCAGGCCTATCAAGAGATCCTAAGGATGCCGATCTAACCGCTGATTCAGGCCCAGTCGCAATGGATCAACAGGCAGTTCTCGACATCGCTCGGGAAGGCATCATTGTTTTGGTGAAGCTGGCAGCGCCGCTGATGATCGTGTCGCTGGTGGTCGGCCTGGTTATTTCCCTGTTTCAGGCGCTCACACAGATCCAGGAAATGACCTTGGCCTTCGTCCCGAAGATCCTGGTCATATTCCTTTCTCTCCTCATCTTTCTGCCATTCATGATGGCGACGCTCTTGGCCTTCACGAACGGGCTTGCGGAGCGAATTGTCACCGGTTAGCGGACGGGCCGGTTCATGCTAGCCGAACTGCTGGCGACGGACGTTCTATTGTTCATGTTGGTGTTCGCCCGCATCGGGTCGGCCATCATGGTGCTGCCCGGGTTCGGCGAGGTCACCGTGACAGCACGCGTTCGGCTCGCCGTCGCGTTGGCCTTGTCATTCGTGCTGTTGCCGGTTGTTTCGGTTCATCTGCCGACACTGCCCCAAGACTCATCCGTCGTGTTGCTGTTGCTGGGCGGCGAAATCCTGATTGGGCTCGCCATCGGGATGGTCGGCCGATTGCTGATTACGAGCCTGCAGATCGGCGGGACAATCATTGCCTTTAATACCGGGCTTGGCAGTGCGCAGATGTTTGACCCGGCGGCGCAACAGCAGGGTGCAATTACCAGTGCCTTTCTGACAACTCTTGGTGTGACGTTACTGTTTGTGACGAATCTTCACCACCTGATGTTGGTGGCGCTGGCCGACAGTTACGTCGCGTTTGTCCCGGGCGCGCCATTGCCCCTGGGTGACTTTGCCGACTTGGCTGCGCAGCTGGTTGCCAAGGCGTTTCGCCTGGGCATGCAGATGGCGATGCCGATCCTGATCGTATCTATGGTGATCTATATCGGCATGGGCTTGATGGCCCGTCTGATGCCGCAGATCCAAGTGTTTTTCATCGCGTTGCCGATCCAGTTGCTGGCGGGTTTCTTGATTCTCGGCTTCACGCTGACCGCCAGCATGTTGCTGTTCCTGGAAGAGTTCCGCGACGCCTTTGCCACTTTGTTTATCGCCGGCTAATCCGTGGCCGAGAATAGCGATCCGAGTCAAAAAACAGAGGAGCCGACAGCCCGGCGTCTGTCCGACGCGCGGCAGAAGGGCGATGTTGCGAGTTCACGCGAGGTCGCCAACTGGTTCATGTTGGCTTCGGGAACAGCGGCGGTGGCGTTTCTGCTGCCGGGTGTCATGCGCAACATTCGGGACCTGCTGACACAGTTTGTCGCGGCACCGCACACGTTCCGTATCGAGCCTGAAGCCATGTCGACGCTGGTCGTGGGCACGGTGTTCGGGGTGGGTAAGACACTGGTATTGGCGATTGCTCTTTTCGTTGTCGCGGCGATCGCGTCAAGCCTGGTGCAGCATGGATTGCTGTTTGCGCCGGAGCGCATCAAACCGACCCCGAACAAGATCTCGCCGATTGCCGGTGCGAAACGGATGTTCTCGCTGCGCTCGGTCACGGAGCTTCTCAAGGGCATCTTCAAGCTGCTGATTGTTGGCGGTATTGTCATCGCGATCATTTGGCCGATCCTGCCGCCGCTGGCGATCGCGCCGTTGTCGCCGATCAATGCCGGTCTCGACCTGCTGTATGGGACTGTTGTCAAGGTGCTGCTAGGCGTGGTCGGGGCGTTATCCGTAATGGCCTTGGCCGACGTTGCCTACACTAGATACGAGCATCTCAAGAAGATGCGGATGACCAAGGAAGAGGTGAAGGACGAGCATCGGCAAACCGAGGGCGACCCTCATGTGAAGGCACGTTTGCGGGCGATCCGTACTGAGCGTGCCCGTCAGCGGATGATGCAGGCGGTGCCGAATGCCGATGTGGTCATCACCAACCCGACCCACTTTGCGGTGGCGTTGGTCTACGAGTCGGAATCGATGGCGGCGCCGAAGGTGGTCGCCAAAGGCGTCGATGTGTTGGCCCAGAAGATCCGTGAAGTCGCGACTGAGAACGACGTTCCGCTGGTCGAGAATCCGCCGCTTGCGCGCGCCCTGTATGACGGCGTTGAGATCGACCATGAGATCAAGCCGGAGCACTACAAGGTCGTTGCCGAGATTATCGCCTTTGTCATAGGGCAACGCCCCGCACCGCCGGTGGTTCCGTCGCCAGTCTCGTGATACACGCAGGCTGAATGAGGAATGACGTCGTAGCCGAGTCTGCTGAGGCCTTTGTGCCGCCCGCGCTGCGCGCGAGTGCACTCTTCCCGCCGCGGCGCGCGGCAACCGATTTGTCCGGATGGGTGGTCGGTTTGCTGGGTGTCGGCGTTGCGGTTCTGTTTGCGGTGATTCTGTGGGAGTCCGGGGTCGGTGCGCTGCCGGTCTTTCTGGCGGCGGCGGGAATGCTGATGACCGGCGGGCTCGGCATCGGGTTTGTCTATCAGGCGCGCCGCCAGGTTCGCGAGGCGCGGGAGCGGGAGGCGATGTGGCGCGCGGCCGGTGATGCGTTGCCGTTCCCTTGCTTCGTCGTCGATGGTGCCGGCCGGGCGACCTACGCGAACGGGAAGTTCCGGGAGCGGTGGCCCGATGCGCTCCATTCGCCGCTGGCGAGTCTGCGACAGTTGAACCTGGACGATGCGGCCGTCCGCTCCGTGGAGCGGTTGGAGGAGGCGGGTGCGCTGGGTACCGCCGCGTCGGACGAAATCAGATATGTGGCGCCGAGCGGTGATCAGGTCTGGCTGAAGATATCCGTTTCGCCACTTAGCGATAATCGAACCCAGGTGTTGTGGGCTGTTGAAGACATCACGGCGCGCCGTGAGATGGAGTACGTGCTGCGGGACGAGCAGGCGAAGTTCGTCGACTTTCTTGAGAACGCACCGATCGGTTTCTACTCCGTCGATCCGGAAGGCCGCTTCCTGTTGATCAACCGCACGCTTGCGGAGTGGTTGGGGACGACCGCGGAGGAGGTGCGGGCAAAGGACCTGCGCCTGCATGACCTGATCGCTGACCGGCCGCCGGCCGGGACCCCGGCCATGAGTCCGTTCCCAGGTGTCGGTGAGAGCCGTGGCGAGATCCAGTTCAAAGTCGCCGATGGTGAGGTGATCCACGCGTTTGTCAGTCAAACGATTGTCGGGAATAGCGACAATGGCGACATGCGGACCCGGTCGGTGGTGCGCAATCTTTCGCCGGAACGGGCGTGGGAACGCGCGCTGCACCGATCCGAACAGCGATTTCAGCGTTTCTTCGAGGACGCGCCGGTCGGCATCGTGCTGCTCGACAGTGCCGGCAAGGTTATCGAGGCCAACAGGGTCTGGCGCGAACTTGTTGCGCCGGGCCATTCGCAGATCGTTGACAGCTTGCTGACCGAATTCGTGGTGGAGAAGGATGCTCCGGCGGTCAGCGCCTGGCTCCAGAAAACGCTGACGGACCCGGAGCCGGCGGCGCGGCAAATAACGCTTCGGACGATGGCGGAAACCGGGCGCCGGCGCGACGTGACGGCCTATGTCAGCCGCATCGACGAGGGCCTCATCCTGCACTTCCTTGAGGCGGGTGATCGGCGCAGTGCCGATCAGACGGTGGTGCAGGGCCAGAAGATGCAGGCAATCGGCCAGCTTGCCGGCGGCATTGCCCATGACTTCAACAATCTGCTGACGGCGATGATCGGCTTTTGCGATCTGCTGTTGTTGCGGCACAGTCCGGGCGACCAGTCGTTCGGCGACATCATGCAGATCAAGCAGAACGCCAGCCGAGCGGCGAACCTTGTGCGGCAACTGTTGGCGTTTTCGCGTCAGCAGACTTTGCAGCCGAAGGTGCTGAACATCACCGATATCCTGGCGGAGCTTAATCACCTGCTGGGCCGGCTGATTGGCGCCAATATCAAGCTCAACATGGTGCACGGCCATGACCTTGGGCTGGTACGGGTGGATCAGGGGCAGTTCGAACAGGTCGTCATCAACCTGGCGGTGAATGCCCGTGATGCAATGGACCAGGGTGGTGAGCTGACAATCCGCACGCGGAACGTGCAACTGACCAAGGCGGAACGCCGCGATGCCGAGTATCTGCCGGCCGGCGATTACGTTGTGGTCGAGGTCGCCGACACCGGTCATGGGATCCCGGCCGACAAGCTGGAGCGTATCTTCGAGCCGTTCTACACGACGAAGGAGGTTGGGCAGGGCACGGGCCTGGGGCTCTCAACCGTCTATGGCATCATCAAACAGACCGAAGGCCACGTGTTCGTCGATTCGGTGGTGAATGAGGGCACAACCTTCTCGATTTATCTGCCGCATCACCGCGCAGACGAATCGAAGGCTGCGGAGGCTGACGAAGAGGCGGCGAAGGGCGCGCAAGAGGATTTGACTGGCGCAGGGTCCGTATTGCTGGTGGAAGACGAGGATGCGGTGCGCCAGTTTAGCGCGCGGGCGCTGCGGGCCAAGGGCTACAATGTCATCGAGGCCCAGTCCGGCGAAGATGCCCTCGATCTGCTACGGAGCGAGCGCGTCGATCTACTCATTACGGACGTGGTGATGCCGGAAATGGATGGCCCGACGCTCATTCGGCTGGCGACGGTGGACATCCCCGATCTGCGAATCATCTGCATTTCCGGCTATGCTGAGGATGCGTTTCGTAAGCGCATTGGCGAGGACTCGGCGATCCATTTCCTGGCGAAACCGTTCAGCCTCGCACAGTTGGCCAGCAAGGTGAAAGAGGTGCTGGCGGCTCAGGAACGCGGCACTTCTTGATCAGAACAAAAAAAGAACTTGGTCGCCATGAACAAAAGGGGTACATAGGTCCCGTTGCAACTGTTGGCGGCATTCAATAAGAGGGGATGGTGGTATGGCGGGCAACTCGCTCCGCGTTGTTGAATCGGGTTCTGTGAGCGAAAAAGGTAAAGCGCTGGATGCGGCGCTCGGTCAGATCGAACGCGCCTTTGGCAAGGGTTCGATCATGCGTCTCGGCGGCAAGGACAAGGTCGCCGAGGTCCGAGCTATCCCGACGGGCTCCCTGGGGCTCGACATTGCGCTCGGCCTCGGCGGGTTGCCGCGCGGCCGGGTGGTTGAGATTTATGGCCCCGAGAGTTCGGGCAAAACCACCTTGGCGTTGCATGTGGTGGCGCAGGCGCAGGCTGGTGGCGGTACTTGCGCCTTTATTGATGCGGAACATGCCCTAGACCCCGTTTACGCACGAAAGCTGGGCGTAAACCTGGACGATTTGCTGATCTCGCAGCCGGATGCGGGCGAGCAGGCGCTGGAGATTGCCGACACGCTGGTGCGATCGGGGGCGATCGATGTGCTGGTCATCGATAGCGTGGCGGCGTTGGTGCCCCGGGCCGAATTGGAAGGCGAGATGGGCGATTCATTGCCGGGCCTCCATGCCCGGCTGATGAGCCAGGCCCTGCGGAAACTGACCGGCTCGATTTCGCGGTCCGACTGCATGGTCATTTTCATCAATCAGATCCGTCACAAGATCGGGGTGATGTTCGGCAGCCCGGAAACGACGACGGGTGGCAATGCCCTGAAGTTCTATGCCTCGGTGCGCCTGGATATCCGCCGAATTGGCGCGATCAAGAGCCGGGACGAGGTGGTGGGTAACCAGACCCGGGTCAAGGTGGTGAAGAACAAGCTGGCGCCGCCGTTCAAGGTCGTTGAGTTCGACATTATGTACGGCGAGGGGGTCTCGAAAACCGGCGAGTTGCTTGACCTCGGGCTGAAGGCCGGGGTCGTCGACAAGTCCGGATCCTGGTTTTCATATGGCAGCGAGCGGATCGGCCAGGGGCGGGAGAATGCGAAGAAGTTCCTGCGGGAAAACACCGATATTGCCGATGAAATCGAACGGAAGATCAGGGCCAGTGCCGGCTTGATTTCCGACGCGATGCTGGGTGACGAGCAGTCGGAAGAGGAGGCTGAGGCCGGCTAGTCCGGCCCGCGCTCGACAGCCAGTCGCTGCAAGGCTAAGACAAAGTACCGCGGCTCTCGGCCGCGGTACTTTTATTTGGTTCGAGGCCGCTGGCGATGACGAGCACAAACGATATTCGAAGAGCCTTTCTGGATTACTTTGGTGCGCGCGATCACGAGGTTGTCGCCTCCTCGTCGCTCGTTCCGCACAATGACCCGACCCTGCTGTTCACGAACGCCGGCATGGTCCAGTTCAAGAACGTTTTCACCGGCGTTGAGTCACGGCCCTACCAGCGGGCAGCCACCTCTCAGAAATGTGTCCGGGCCGGTGGCAAGCACAATGATCTGGAGAATGTCGGCTATACGGCGCGGCATCACACGTTCTTTGAGATGCTGGGGAACTTTTCCTTCGGTGACTACTTCAAGGAACGGGCGATCGAACTCGCTTGGGATCTGCTGACGAGGCAATACGGCCTACCGGCGGACCGGATGTTGGCGACCGTGTATGCGGAAGATGATGCGGCCTTCGATCTGTGGCGGAAGATTGCCGGCCTGCCGGAGGATCGGATCATTCGCATCGCGACCTCGGACAATTTCTGGGAAATGGGGGAGACTGGTCCCTGCGGACCGTGTTCCGAAATCTTCTACGATCATGGACCGACCGTGGCTGGCGGACCGCCCGGGAGCCCGGACGAGGATGGGGATCGGTTCATTGAAGTCTGGAACCTGGTCTTCATGCAGTATGAGAAGACGACACCGGACAATCGGACCGACTTGCCGCGCCCGTCCATCGATACCGGCATGGGATTGGAGCGGGTCGCGGCGATCCTGCAGGGCAAGCATGACAACTACGACACCGATGGCCTGCGCGTCTTGATTGACGCATCGGCTGACGCCTCCGGGGTGGCGCCGGACGGCGAGCATGCGGTCAGTCATCGGGTGATCGCCGATCATCTGCGATCGGGCAGCTTTCTGATCGCCGATGGCGTGCTGCCGTCGAACGAGGGGCGTGGATATGTCCTGCGCCGCATCATGCGCCGCGCCATGCGGCATGCCCACTCGATCGGCTGCAAAGAACCGCTGATGTATCGGCTGGTGCCGGCCATCGTCGGTGAGATGGGGCAAGCCTATCCCGAACTGGTGCGGGCCCAGGCGTTGGTGCGCGAGACCTTCAAGCTGGAAGAAGAACGGTTTCGCGAGACCTTAGGCCGTGGTCTTCGTCTGTTGAGTCAAGAGACCGAGAAGCTGTCGGCGGACGCCAGTCTGCCCGGCGACGTGGCCTTTCGGCTCTACGATACCTATGGGTTTCCGCTCGATCTGACGGAGGACATCCTCCGGGCGCAGGGCCGGCAAGTCGACTCCGAGGGTTTTGAGGCCAGCATGGCGCGGCAACGTGAGGCTGCACGGAAGGCGTGGGCGGGGTCGGGGGATGCGGCGACCGAGACCGTTTGGTTTGATATCCGCGAACGCGTCGGTGGCACTGAGTTTCTCGGCTACGCAAGCGACATGGCCGAAGCACAGGTGCTGGCCATCGTGGTTGACGGCGCAGAGGCACAAGATGCAAGTGCTGGCCAGGACGCCGCTATCATCACCAACCAGACACCGTTTTATGGCGAGTCAGGTGGCCAGGTCGGTGACACGGGGGTGATCTTCACCGCCGACGGCGCGGAGTTTGCCGTTTCCGATACGGCGGTGAAGCTGGGCAATCTGTTTGTGCACCAGGGCAAGGTCAATCGCGGACGGTTTGCCGTCGGCGGTACTGTCGAAATGCGGATAGACGCCGACCGCCGCGCTGCGCTGCGGGCAAACCATTCCGCGACGCATCTGTTGCACGAGGCGCTGCGGCAGCAGCTGGGTGATCATGTGACGCAGAAGGGTTCGCTCGTCGCGGAGGATCGGCTGCGGTTCGACATCAGCCACCCGAAACCGGTGACGGAGGCTGAAATTGCCGCGGTCGAACAACGCGTCAACGCACAGGTTCGGGCGAACATCGAAGTCCTCACCCGGCTGATGGCGCCGGAGGCGGCCATTGAAGCCGGTGCGCTGGCGCTATTCGGCGAAAAGTATGGTGACGAGGTGCGCGTCGTCAGCATGGGTGAGAACGATACAACTTACTTCTCGACCGAATTGTGTGGCGGGACGCATGTGAACCGCACCGGTGATATCGGCCTCTTCACCGTTGTTTCCGAAGGCGGTGTCGCGGCCGGCGTGCGGCGTATCGAGGCGCTGACTGGGGCGGCGGCCGAGCAGCATGTGTCGCAGCAATCCCACTTGTTGTCCGAGGCCGGTGCGATGCTGCGGGCGAAACCGGCCGATGTACCGGCGCGCGTTTCGCAATTGCTGGAGGAGCGGCGGCGCCTGGAACGTGAACTCAGCGAGGCGCGACAGCAGGTGGCGACCGGCGGTGGGTCGAACGGTTCTGCCGCGGCTGCCAAGACGGTTGCGGGCGTCTCGTTCTCGGCGCGTCGGCTGGACGACGTGCCGGCCAAGGACTTGCGGCCGATGGCCGATGCAATGAAGAAGCAGGTTGGGTCGGGTGTAGTTGCCCTGGCCACGGTCGCCGAAGGAAAGGCCAGTTTGGTTGTCGGTGTCACCGCTGACCTGACAGATCGTTTCAATGCCGTCGACTTGGTACGTGTCGGGGTCGAGAAGCTGGGTGGCAAGGGCGGTGGTGGCCGCCCGGATATGGCCCAGGGCGGCGGACCCGATAGCAAGGGGGCCGATGGCGCCTTGGCGGCTATTGAGACTGCCCTCGGGGGTTAGCTAACCACATGGCGGACGGGGTCCGGGTTGGCGCGCCGCCCGGCGGCGCGGTCGAATGGGTTCCCGTCGGCGATTGGGCGACCCTCAGGGTTGCCCATTGGCGCCCTAGCAACGGCCCGCGGGGTAGCGTGCTGTTGCTGAGTGGGCGTACCGAGTTTATCGAGAAGTATCACGAGGTGATCAGCGACCTGCTGTCACGGGAGTATTTCGTCTGGACCTTCGATTGGCGTGGCCAGGGTTTATCCAGCCGGATGCTGCCGAACCGGCACAAGGGCCATATCGACCACTATCAGACCTACTTGAACGACCTTCGCGAGGCGCTGCGCCGGAGTCTGCCGAGCGATGTACCTGAAGCGCGGCTCGTGCTGGCGCATTCGATGGGGGGGCATGTCGCGCTTCACTACGCAGCGCAATTCCAGGACTGGGCTCGCGGGCTCGTGCTCTCCGCGCCTATGGTCGACATCAGGATGCCGGGTATTGCGCGGGCGGTGAGCAGGGTCGTTGCCAAAACCGGTGCGGCGCTCGGGTTCGGCGGTTCCTACGTCCCGGGGGGCGGTGACTACGGGGAGAAGCAGGCGCAGTTCGAGGGGAACCCGCTTACCCATGATCGGCGGCGTTTCGAGAACATGGCCGGTTGGATTGCGCACAATAGCGACCTGGCCCTCGGCGCGCCGACACTCGGCTGGCTGTCGGCCAGCTTGAAGTCAGCCGCGCTGCTGCAACAGGAGTCGCTGGCGCGGAAGATCGTGACCCCGACCCTCGTGCTGAGCGCTGGGGAGGATACGGTCGTCAGCAACGCCGCTCAGCATGCGGTTTGCGTGCTGATGCCTCAGGCGCGGATCGAAACCATCAGCGGCTCACGACACGAACCGCTGATGGAAACCGACGATATACGGGACCAGTTCTGGGCAGCCTTCGACCGGTTTGCCGACGAGGTCCTTGCCTAAGCTCCCATCGATGCTCTCAGGTTGGCGTCAACCTTGTCGAAGTACTGGGTGGTGGTCAGCCAAGGCTGGGATGGCCCGATCAACAACGCCAAGTCCTTGGTCATGTGGCCTGCTTCGACGGTCGCGATGCATGCTTGCTCGAGGGTCTCCGCAAACTTGGTGACGTCCGGCGTGCTGTCGAACTGACCGCGGTACTTCAGTCCGCGGGTCCAGGCGAAGATCGAAGCAATTGGATTTGTTGACGTTTCTTTACCTTGCTCGAACTGACGGAAGTGGCGAGTGACCGTCCCATGCGCTGCTTCGGCCTCAACGGTTTTGCCGTCCGGGGTGAGCAACACCGACGTCATCAAACCGAGTGAGCCGAAGCCCTGGGCCACAGTGTCGGACTGCACGTCGCCGTCATAGTTTTTGCATGCCCAGACAAAGCCGCCTTCCCATTTGAGGGCGGCGGCGACCATGTCATCGATCAGCCGATGCTCGTACGTCAGGCCCTTTGCCGCGAACTGGTCCTTGAACTCGCTTTCGAAGACTTCTTCGAAGAGATCTTTGAAACGCCCGTCATAGGCCTTGAGAATCGTGTTCTTGGTCGACAGGTAAACCGGGAAGCCGCGCTGCAGGCCATAGTTCATGCAGGCGCGAGCAAAGCCACGGATCGACTCATCCAAATTGTACATCGACATGGCGACCCCGGAGCCGGGGAAGTCGAACACTTCGTGTTCGATCGGGGCGGAGCCGTCTCGGGGCACGAAGGTGACCATCAGCTTGCCCGGACCGGGGACTTTGAAGTCCGTTGCCCGGTATTGGTCGCCGTAGGCATGACGGCCGATGACGATGGGCCGCGTCCAACCGGGCACCAGCCGTGGCACGTTTGTAATAATAATGGGCTCCCGGAACACCGTGCCGCCGAGGATGTTGCGGATGGTGCCGTTTGGTGAGCGCCACATCTTTTTCAAATCGAACTCCCGGACGCGGGCTTCGTCGGGCGTGATGGTGGCGCATTTGACGCCGACGTGATGCCGTTTGATCGATTCCGCCGCGTCGACCGTGATCTGGTCGTCGGTGTCGTCGCGGGACTTCATGCCGAGGTCGAAGTAGTCGAGCTCGATGTCCAGATAGGGAAGGATCAGGCGATCCTTGATCATCTGCCAGATGACGCGGGTCATCTCGTCGCCATCGATTTCAACAATAGGGTTCGCCACCCGGATCTTAGACATCAAGACAGTCCCAGCGTTTGGTTAGGTTCCGTGGGGCGGGACAATATGGTTGCGATGGCGTACCCGCAAGCCGCTACAGCCACTTCTCCGTAACGGCGATTTTGGGCTCCGGCATGGCCTGGATGGCCGGCAGCACCTCACTCACGTCCGTGACAAAGCGGGCGAGGTTGATGTTCTCCGGTCGCGCGTAGCCTTGATCGACGATGCCATCGAGGACCGCCCGGAGCCCGGACCAATAGCCGTCGATATCGACGATCACGATCGGCTTGTCGTGGAGGTTGAGTTGCTTCCAGGTGATGATCTCGAACGCCTCGTCCAGGGTTCCGAGCCCGCCGGGCAGGATTACGAACCCGGCTGATAGCTGGGCCATCATCGCCTTTCGCTCGTGCATCGAGTCAACGACCTCGAGACGGGTCACATTCGGATGGCCGACCTCGTACTCGTCAAGGAACTTTGGGATGATCCCGGTGACCTCGCCGCCGGCCGCCAGGGCGGCGTCCGCGACGATCCCCATGAGCCCGACACGCCCGCCGCCGTAGATCACCCGAATGCCAGAGTCGGCCAGCAGCTTGCCCAGGTCACGGGCCGCTTTCTTGTGGCTTTCCGGGCCGCGGCTGGACGAACCGCAATACACGCATAGGGCGTCCAAATTCACGATCTCGCTCCTATAAATGAAGTCGCCAGCCAGCTGCGGGGAGCCCCGATTTCGTTACGCCGGCGGCGTCGTTGCCTTGATCCAGGAAGCGTACTACGGTGCTGGTTAAAGGCCAATGATCTCACGAGGACGCATTGCGGCAGGTTCTCATCGGCGGGGCCGCGGTTCTCTTCATAGCGGTGGCCGCCAGCTCTTTCATATATTTCAATGGCTTCCAAGCCGCTGACCAAAACGACCCGCGCCCGTCCGAAACTGCTTCCGAAGCCGATAGCCCGAGTCCCGCGACTCGGGATCCGGATGCCGAGGGTGTAGCCGCCAGCAGCGGCGATCCTGAGGCGGTGGTTGTCGAGGTGCCCGAGGCCTCCGCGCCGGTGGAGCCCATGACAGAGTCGCCGGCCACCGTCACCGAAAACCTGTCAGGCCCGGAACTGGCCAATCCCGCTTCCCCGCCGCCTGCCGGCGAGCCGTCGAGCGATGTTGCGGTCGTGCCGCTCGGTCAGCCCGGGGGGCAAGTGGTTGCTGGCGCTGCCGGGGCGGCCGACGATCCGACGGGGGTCCTCTCGGCCGATCAGCAGCCTGCCGCGGGCCTATCGGGTCAGATCGTGACCGGCCCGGTGATGAACGGCGCCGGGCCTGCTGCCCGTGCGGATGCTCGGTCAGTGCCTGATGAGGGTGTTGGGCCGGCAGAGATTGTTAACGCGCCGCTGGCAGGTCCCGGCGATACGGGTGGCTCCGCCGAAGTGGCCGGTGTCTCCGCCGTGGACCTCCAAAGTGAGGCGGTCGAGCGGCCAGTTGCCGAGGTGGCAGAGCCGACGCCCGAGGAAACCATCGCATCGTCTGCCGATGCGCCGGGCCCGATCGTCGCGGAGCTGGCCGAGGCTGCCGCCGACAAGAACGAAGAAGGCCAGGAGGCTGCTCCGCCGCTCGGTACCGCGACGGTGGCCGCAACCGATACCGTGGAGGCGGACGTCGTCCAGTTACCGGTCGATGCCGAACCGCAGAACGGGCCGGTCAATGAGACTGTTGCTGCTGAGGGGGTCGAGGTTCGGCCGCAAGTTGCGGCACTGCCGCCAGCTGAAGGTGGCGTGGTCCCGCCGCAGTTCGATGTCGTCCGGGTGGACCGGCTCGGCAACATGGTCATCGCTGGCCGGGCGGCGCCGCGATGCGACGTGACCGTGCATGACGACTCCGAGGTCATCGGTCTCGCCACGGCGGATCGCCGCGGCGAATGGGTGCTGTTGCCGATTGAGCCATTGCGGCCTGGCGACCGGCAGCTCAGTCTGAGCGCCGATTGTGGGCCCGGGCGTCACGCGGTTTCGGAACGGGTCGTTATTATTGTTGTGCCGGAGACTGCGGCAGGTTCCTCCGCTGACGAGAGTATGGACGTGCTGGCGCTGTCGGTGCCGCGATCGGGCGACGGACAGACGGTTGTCCTGCAGGCGCCGATTGCGGAGAGCGCGGTTGCGACATCGGACCGGCCCGTTCCAGCCATCTCGGTCACGGCGATCGACTACGGGGCCAACGGGCAGCTTCGTCTCTCTGGTGAAGCGGCGCCCGGGGCGTCATTGAACGTCTATCTGGATAATGCGCTGGTCGGGTCGGCGGAGACAGGTGGCGACGGGCGATGGACCGTGTTGCCGGACCAGCCGGTGGCGCCGGGTCTATACACGCTGCGGGCCGATCAGCTTGCCGAGACCGGCCAGGTCGAAGCCAGAGTCGAGGTGCCGTTCTTGCGCGCGGATCCGGTCTCGGATCTGCCGGATGACCGATTTGTGGTCGTGCAGCCCGGCAACAGCCTGTGGCGGCTCGCGCGGCGAACCTATGGCCGGGGCGTTCAATACACCGTTATCTATCAGGCGAATGCGGACCAGATTCGCGATCCCGACCTGATCTATCCGGGGCAGATTTTCATGCTGCCGCTGCCTACTCAGCTGAACTAGCACTCAACTCCTCGTCACAAAGGCTTGACTTGCCCGCGCAGGCGGTGTCGGAGATAGGGGCCGTCTCCGTACTGGTGGGACTGTCCGATGTTCGATGCGGCAATGCGGCGCGTAATTGATCCGCCCCTAGGCGCGGCGGGACGAAGGCTCGCTGCGCTTGGCGTTCGCCCGAACGCGGTCACGGTGTCGGGCTTCGTGATTGGGCTGACCGTTGTGCCGTTGCTGGCGGTCGAGTGGTATTGGGCGGCCCTGGCGGTGATCCTGGTCAACCGCTTGTTTGATGGCCTTGATGGCGCGGTTGCCCGGAACTGGGAAATCACCGACCTCGGCGGTTATCTCGATATCGTCTGCGATTTTGTCTTCTACTCTGCCGTGGTGTTCGGGTTTGCGTTGGCGCGGCCAGAGAACGCTGTTGCCGCGGCGTTTCTGATCTTCAGCTTCATGGGAACGGGGTCGTCTTTCCTGGCGTACGCCATACTGGCGGCGAAACGTGGGCAAGAGACCAGCGAACGCGGCAAGAAGTCGTTCTACTATTTGGGCGGTTTGACCGAAGGCACCGAGACGATTGGCTTGTTCGTCCTGATGTGCGTGTTGCCCAACTGGTTCTCTGCCTTTGCGTTCGTATTCGGTGGCCTGTGTTGGGTCACAACCGTCACCCGCGTCCTTATCGTTCGCAGGACATTTGGTGGCCGCTGACTATTCTGCAGCTTGCGGCAGTGCCGTGACCGGGGGTGGAGCCACCTCATCACTGGACTTGTCGGCGCCAGATTTCCTGTATTGTCGGCGGGCACGCAGCATCAAGGCACTTGGCGTGACGATGAGCGTCAGGACGGTTGCAAACGCAAGGCCAAAGGCGATGGCCGTCGCCAACTGAACCCACCATTGAGTCGATGGGGCGCCGGCGGTGATGACCCGGTTGAACAGGTCGATGTTCAACTGCAGAACCATCGGCATCAAACCGAGAATCGTCGTTACGGTCGTCAACAGGACCGGCCTTAGACGTTGCGCGCCGGTGCGCAGGATCGCTTCCATCGGGTCAGGGAAGGTCTTCTTCAGGCGGTCGTAAGTGTCGATGAGCACGATGTTGTTGTTCACGACGATGCCGGCGAGGGCGATCACACCAATACCGCTCATGACAATACCAAACGGCTGACCGGTGACCAGCAGGCCTAGCATCACGCCGATCGTCGACATGACAACGGCCGAGAGGATCAAGCCGGCGCTGTAGAAGCTGTTGAACTGGGTCACCAGGATGATCGCCATCAGGAACAAGGCGACAGCAAAAGCCTTCTGCAAGAACGCCTGCGCCGCGGCCTGTTCTTCGTCCTCGCCCCGGAACTCCACCGTCACCCGGGGGTCGATCCCGGCGGTTGGCAGCCACTCGCGGATCTCCTGCACCTTGTCGTCCGCGAGCACGCCGGGCTCGACATCGGCGAGTACCTTCATGATGCGGGCGCTGTCGACGCGCCGCAATTGGCCCGTTTGCTGTACGGGTGTGCGCGTGACGAAGTTGCTGATCGGTACCAATCCCTGCGGCGTCGCAATTCGAATGCGATCCATTTCGTTGATGGTGCGGTCGGTCAACGGAAAGCGAGCGACGATGTCAATCTCATCGTCGGCGTCGTTGGGGCGAAAGTCCGATATCTTGATACCGTTGGTGACGAGTTTGACGGCGTTGCCGACGGCCGTCACATCCGTGCCGAATTTCGCCGCTTGGGCACGATCAACTTCGATCTCCCATTCGATGCCCGGGATCGGGCGGGTGTCCTCGACGTCCTTTATGCCTTCGAGGCCATCGACAAAGCGCCGTACCTTGGCGATCTCCGCGGGTAACAGGTCCGGATCTACGGCACTCAACTGGACCTGAACTGGCTTGCCGACAGGTGGTCCCGATTCCTCCTTGCGGGTCTCCACCAGGATTCCAGCAAGGTCGTCGGTGCGGTCGACAATATCAGCAAGGATCAGGTTGGCGGGCCGACGAACGGTCCAGTCCGCGAATTCTAGGGAGATCGTGCCGGCAAGATCTTCAGCCTGATCGTCGTCTTGAGACTGCAGGTTGCCGGCCAGCGTGTAGATGGAGGCGAATTCCTGGTGCTCATCATGTAGCTTGAGTATTCGTGCCTCAACTTCTCTTACCAGTTCCAGCTTTTCGCGGACCGACAGGTTGCCGCGGGCGTGGATCTGGACGATCGCGACGTCCGGCTCGACCTCGGGGAAGAATTCAACGCCCTTGCCGAACACACCATAGGCGCCCCAGGCACCGACCAAGCCCAATAGGGTCGCCCCCAGCACAAGTCCGGGACGGCGCAAGGCGGTCTGCAGGACTCGAACATAGACGCCTGTGCCACCACGCAACGCCTTCGGGTCGAAACGTCCTTGCGCTGACAAGGCACGCATATCCGCCGCGTTTGGTGTCGCAGGCGCATGAATGCTCTGATACGCCCGGCCGCCTAGCCGCAAGCCGATCCGGCTGCCGACGAATGCCGCCAACAGGCCAAGCACAGCGACCGGAAGGATGACGAGGGGGCCACCTTCGAGGCCGATCGCACGTGTCGCAACCATGAAGGCCGCGCCGCCGCCCACAACGCCCATGCCGACTGTCGTGAACAGCAGGATCAGTAGTCTCGCCAATGCGGCGAGGCTGACGCCGAGGACCGGTACGAAGAGCAACGCCATGGCCAGTGAGGCGGTCAGTGTCGCCACAAGCGTAATCGGCAGGAACTTCATGAATTCGCCGACGATGCCCGGCCAGAACAACAATGGCGCAAACGCGGCCAAGGTTGTTGCCGTTGAAGCGGTGATCGGCCAAGCCATGCGTTTGGCGGCCAGGGTGTAGGCTTGCTCGGGCGTTTCGCCCTCACTGAGCTTTCGGTCGGCATACTCGGTGACGACGATCGCGCCGTCGACGAGCATTCCGACAGCGAGGATCAGCGAGAATAGCACGACGATGTTGACCGTCAGTCCGAGCAACTGAAGGACAAGCATCGCGGTTAGGAACGAACCGGGTATGGCGATTGCTACGAGGATGCCAGAGCGTAGTCCAAGTGCCGCGACGACAACGATCATGACGAGGATGATGGCACTGAGGACATTGTTCTGCAGGTCACCAAGGATCTGGCGGATCGTCTTCGACTGATCTTGCGAGAACTTGACGACGACGTTAGTCGGCCAGTTTTGCTGCTCCGACGTGACCAACTGCTTCACCGACTCAATCGTATCGATGATGTTTTCGCCGGTACGCTTCGACACCTCGAGAGTGACCGCCGGTTTGCCGTCGACGCGCGCAACGGTTTCGCGATCCTTGAAGGTGCGGCGAACGGTCGCTACGTCACCAACGGTTATGACCGCATCGCCGGCCACTTTGAGCGGCATGCCGAGGATATCCTCGCGAGTCTCGAACAACCCGGGGACTTTGATTGAGAAGCGGCCTTCGCCTGTATCCTGCGCGCCGGCCGCAACGAGGCGGTTTGAGCGTGCCAGCACGTCGAGCAGTTCGACCGCGTCAAGCTCGTAGCTTTCGATCAGGCGCGGCTCGAAAACAAGCTCGACCTGCTCGTCGCGGTCGCCACCGATCGAAACTTCGAGCACCGTAGGGATGCCTTCGATCTTGTCGCGCAGATCGCGGGCCATCGCCATTAGGGTCCGTTCGGGTACGTCGCCCGACAGAGTCACGACGATAACCGGGAACAGGCTCAGGTTGACTTCGTTGACTGTCGGTTCGTCGGTGTCGTCCGGCAGTTCGGTCTTGGCAATGTCGACTTTCTCGCGGACGTCAATGAGGGCCGCGTCGGCATCGAAGCCTGCCTCGAACTCCATGAGGACGTTGGCGCCGCCCTGGTAGGATGTCGAACGCATCTCTTTGACGCCTTCGATGCTGCGTAGCTCGATCTCCATCGGCCGCACGAGCAGGCGCTCCGCGTCCTCGGGCGAGATGCCTTCGTGGGACAGCGAGACGTAGATGATCGGGATGTTGACGTCCGGGTCGGACTCCTTGGGTATCGAGATGTAAGCAGCGGTCCCGGCGACCAGCAGCAGGAGCAGGATCCCGACGACAGTCCTTGACCGGTTTACCGCCGCATCAACGATCGTCATAAGGTCTCACGCGCGATCTGGCGGCCCTGGTCCGCCACGGGCCTGACTTCCTGGCCTTCAACAACAAACTCATGGCCGACTGTAATGACCCGGACGCGGTCCGGGAGCCCGCCGACCCAAACACCGTCGACCGTGTCCTGTAGGATCTTTATCGGGTGAAACTGTACCTGGTTGTTTGCGTCTACGGCTCTCACGCCAACCTGTCCTTCGTCGGTCAGGGTCAGCACCGACGGTGACAGGAAGTGGGCGCTCTCGGCCGTGGTCTGGATGATCAGCCGACTGGTGATACCGGCGCGGATCGACATGTCGGGATTCGGGGCTTCGAGCTCGAACCGATAGGTGCGTGTCTGTGGATCGGCCATGTTGGCGATGTAGCCAATCACGCCATCCACCATCGTTCCGTCAATCAGTTCTGCCTGACCGATTATACCTAGTTGCAGTTCACTGACTTCACGTTCCGTCGCGTAACCGACGATCAATATCGGGTCGAGATCTACAATGGTGCCCGCTGGGTCACCGACCGCGAGATAGTCGCCGACCTCGATATGGCCTGATTCAACCAACCCGCTGAAAGGGGCCCGTACGGTGGCCCGTTCGATATCAAGCTCCATCTGCTCGACAACCGCCCTGGCCGCATCAAGTTGCGCGCGTGCCTGGGCAAGTCCCGTATCGGAGCGGAAGCCCTTGGTTTGCAGTTGCTCGGCGGCGTTGAACTCGATCTCGCGTTGCCGCAGGAATGCTTTTGCTTCGGCGAGTTTGGCTTCGCGGTCATCAAGCGCGAGTTGGCCGAGGACCTGGCCTTCCTCGACCTGATCACCACGGCGCGCCAGGATCTGATCGACCCGGCCATAGGTCTCCGCCTTGATATTCACTTGGCGGAACGGCTCGGTCCGGCCGTTCACGACGATTACTCTCGGACGCGGCTCTGCCTGGAGGTCGGCGACGCGCACCGCCATCAATTCGGTCGCGTCCTGCTGCTGATCTTCAGCGACCGGCGAAGCATCTGCGGGTGGCTGACTGCCGTCGGCGCCGAGCTGGCCGGATGCGACCCAACCAACGACGCCGACCGCAAGGATGCCGGCAATGAATACTGACTTTCTCATCCTCCGAATCTCCTATTCGGCGGCGGCTCTCTCAGACAGTAGGGAAGCGCCGACGACCTCATGGCCGTGTTCCCGTAAATACGCTTCCATGGCCTGATAGATTGCCAAACCAAAGCCGTGAACGAACCGCTCGCCGACCGTGGGCATTTCGCCGCACTCACAGTTCTCCATATCGGCGATGCGCTGCTGCAAGAACTGCAGCCGATTGTCCAAGAAGTCCTCGATTGTCCGGGCACCAAGCAGTTCCGCGAACAGCATGCGGACCAGGAATTCAGACCGCACTCTGTCCTGCCCCGGCGGGGTCGAAAGGGCGTCGAGCAACGCGATACGCCCAGCCGGCGTCAGCCGATAGACCTTCTTGCTCGGGCGGCCCTCCTGCGGCGTGTCGGTGACCGTCACCAAACCATCCTCAAGCAGCTTTCCCAGGGCCGGATAAATCGACCCAAAGCCGACTTCGTGGATGTGGTGAAAAACACCCTCCTCGCACATCTTTTTGATCTCGTACCCGGAGGCGGCGCCACGGCTGAGGACCGCTAGGCAGATTGTCTTAGTGTCCATGTCTCTCCTTCGTACGGATCATCATATATCGGATCAATATATATCTGTCAATGATGCTTGACCCGACCTGACGTGTCATCTGGTGGGTGTGGCAGCCCGGGCGCAGCAAATAAAAGCTGCCAGTGTTGGTAAATGGAGCGATGTACGAATCACAGAGGCCTGTGTTACGCGGTCTCGTCCTCCATTTGATAGGATTTGAGGCGAGTTAGTGAAAAACGGCGGTTCTCTTCCGACTCCTGCGAGTCGTCTTTCCAAAGAGGATATCCAGGAGATTGCCGATGTCTGCTGTTCGCTCATGAGCCAGGGGCGGATACAGGGTGTGGTGCGTGTGGAGGGCGGCGACGATCGGATCGTCTGTGTCTCGCCGACGGCGGAACATCTGATTGGGATCGGGAAGAATGCCCGCGGCCGCTACTATGTTTTCAATGGGGATGGCTCGGCCGTCGTTGAGGGTTGGCGCCTGCAGGATGTGATCAAGGCGCTGTCGGCGGCGTAGCCGAAAATGACTGTTGCGTCGGATTGCAACAGTCATAAAGTGCGCGGGCGGGAACCAAGAACGGCAAGCATGTTTTTGCGAGGGATGAGGCGAGGGCGCTGCCGGGCTTCGGCGCTGCTGTGCGGCGTGTTGTTGGCCTCGAGCGTAGCGGCGGCCGAGCAATGGGAGGTGGTCGAGAAGCTCGATGAGTTCACCGACCTTCCTGTTGTGACCGCGTCGGTTCAAAACAACGATGGCGGTCATTTGCTGGTGCGGTGTACAGACGAAAAAGTGTTGCACGCGATCTACGCGCCCGAACGTATGTTGGAGGCTGAAGAACTGGCAGTCCGCTATCGTGTCGACAAGCTGGACGTCGTCGAATCTGGATTGGCCTGGGAACGGCGGAAGGGTGAGGCACTGACGGCGCTGACTACGCGAAAGTCCCTGTTCAAGAACGAGCTGTCCGAGGTGGAACGCGAAGAATTCATGGGGTTGCTTGGGGCATTGATGGTCGGCACGCGGTTTGTCATCGAGGCGGATGGCGAGCGGACGGAGTTTTCGTTGACAGGGTCGGGCAAGGCGATTGGCAGTGCGCTCGTCGCGTGCGATGTGTTGGCCGACGAGCCCGAAGGCTAGGCTCGTTTCGGCGGACGAGGGCACCAGATTCTTGGCACAATCAGACGCGCTGCACCTTCACTCCTGGGAAGTAGCCGAGATTCAAAAGGCGATCACGCGCATATTGCGGGTGCGCGGGGGCGTGGCAGCGCGGGAAGGTGCGATCGATATCGAGCACCTGTCGGCGGTGTTTGCCGTCGAATGGCCTTATGATTTTGATCGCGCGTATCCAGGCTACCGGGAGCTGGTGTTTCAACCGAGTGTGCTGCGGGAACTCGGCTTCATCGTCGATACGTCGGGGCGCGTTTCGATGCCGGACCGCGCCTGAGCGGATTAGGCGTAGCTTGAAAGCGCCGCTATGTGCTTTGCGCGCTCGTCCTCGCTGATGAAAGACGCTTCGAACGAGTTCCGCGCCAGCTGAACAAGCTCATCATTCGTCAGTTCCAATGCGTCCTGTACCGCGGCGTAGTTTTCGTTCACATAGCCACCAAAGTAGGCCGGGTCGTCGGAGTTTACGGTGACCTTCAGACCGCGCTGCATCATCTTGCGTAGCGGGTGCGCCCGCATATCCGTTACGCCCTGAAGTCTCAGGTTCGAGAGCGGACAGACCGTGAGCGGCATTTGGTCCGCGACCAGCCGCTCGACCAGTGCGTCGTCTTCCATTGCCCGATTGCCATGGTCGATGCGTGAGACCTTCAGCTTGTCCAATGCTTCCCACACATATTCCGGTGGGCCTTCCTCCCCGGCGTGCGCGACGGTCGCAAATCCCATTTGCGACGCCTGGGCGAAGACGTCTTCAAAGAGATGCGGCGGGTAGCCCTTCTCCGACGAGTCCAGGCCGACCCCGACGATCCGGTCCCGATGGCGGGCCGCGCTTTCGAGTGTCTTCTGGGCGGAGTCGGCCGGCAGGTGGCGCAGGAAGCACATGATCAGCTTGGTCGAGAGCCCAAGCTTGGTGCGGGCATCGGCCAGTGCTTGATCGATACCGTCGAGGGCGGTCTCAAAACTGACACCGCGTTCGGTGTGGGCCTGGGCATCGAAAAAGATCTCGGTGTGTCTGACCTGTTGCGCTGCCGCCCGCTGACAGTAGGCCCAGGTGAGGTCATAGAAATCCTGGGGGTGCAGCAGCACGCTGGTGCCGGCGTAATAGATGTCGAGGAATTCCTGGAGATCGCGGAAGTTGTAGGCAGCCCGAAGCTCGGCAACCGAGTTGTACGGCAGGTCCACATGATTGCGGCTGCCGATTTCGAACATCAGCTCCGGCTCGAACGTACCTTCGATATGAACGTGTAATTCCGCCTTGGGTAGCTGTTCGACAAAGCTCGAGACCACTTGCATTCCACTCCTCTGATCGATCGTTGGCCGAACATAGGGTGGAACGGAGGGCTCGTCAGCAGTCCGTCGCGGCGTGCTTTGCGGTCGTGATCAAACCGGTCCCAGGATGGCTGCCAATTGCCGGGCGGCGAGAAAGATGCCGGCCCACAAACCGGTGCTGAGCGCAACGACAATCAGGACGGTCCAGCCGACTGGCCACCGGCGCTCCGGCGCCGGGCTCTGCTCGCTCAAATATGCGACTGTGGCGTCGTCTACCACCAAAGACATATCAGTGCCTCTACGTCCGTGTTGCTCCATTCTATAGAGACGGCCCTTTTGAGGAATCACTCTTCTGGTAGTCCGAGTTATTACTTTCGGATATTTTTGCGGGTTTTGCCAGCGGTTGTTGTGGCCGGCCGCTATCGGGCCGGACGCGAGTTCTGCAACTTATGCGGGGTGCCTTTGGCTTCAGCCGTGACGCGCGCCCGGTAGGCCTGCAGATCGTAAACCTGGGCGGATGGCCGGGTATCCACGAGCGGCGCCTTTGTTGGCGGCGTGGCTGGTGGCGGGGCTAGCAGGGATCGCCAGAGCAAGAGAAGTTTGACCATGGAGCCGGTTCCGCTTCGCAATAGAAGACCGGCATACTGAGTTTTTGGTTAATAAGTGGTTGAAGGCAGGTGAGGCGTGGCTGGGGGACCCGGATTCGAACCGGGACTTACGGAGTCAGAGTCCGCTGTCCTACCGTTAGACGATCCCCCAACGATCCAGTCCGGTTGCTTACCATAGGCGCGTCTGACTGTGTAGCCAGCCGCCATGCCGTTGTAGACTGGGATCTGTCATGACAGTTCTGGTGGATCCGGGGCGTAGGGGGCGAGCCCCCTATGCAGCCATTGACCTAGGTACGAACAACTGCCGCATGCTGGTTGCCCGGCCGGCGGGTGGGGGGTTCGAGGTGGTCGATGCGTTTTCTCGGGTGGTCCGGCTGGGCGAGGGCATGAGCGAGAGTGAGTATCTGCGTGAGGAGGCGATCGATCGGACTCTGGCCGCGCTTCGTGTCTGCGGCCGCAAGATGCAACGGCACAAGGTGCTGCGGGCGCGTGGGGTCGCGACCGAGGCCTGCCGGCGGGCTAGGAATGGCAGTGCTTTTCTGCAATCGGCCGAAGCTGCGGCCGGAATAGCCTTGGAAGCGATCGGTCCCCGTGAAGAAGCGGCCTTGGCATTGTCCGGCTGCCGGTCGTTGCTGACACCGGAATGCGACAGGGGCCTGCTCGTCGACATCGGCGGTGGGAGCACGGAAGTCGTTTGGTTCCGGGTCGCGGCCCGGCCCGACTCCGCCGCCGAGATCCTTGCGTCGCTGTCCTTACCGCTGGGGGTTGTTGGCTTGACTGAGCAGAGCGGCGCGGATGCATCGCTTGCCGCTTTTGAGCGGGTCCAGGACGAGATCGCTGTCCGGTTGCAGGCGTTCGATGGGGCGCACGGTATTGGACGGGCCATTGAGCGGGGGCGTGTGCAAGCGCTTGGAACCTCGGGGACAGTTACGACGTTGGCGGGCCTCTCTTTGGGGCTCGCCAATTACGATCGGTCGCGAGTTGACGGTGCGCAGCTGAGTTGTGGCGAGATCGAGCGCATCAGCCGGCGCTTGGCCACCATGACGGTGGCCAAGCGGGCGCAGCTGCCGTGTGTCGGTGCGGCGCGGGCGGATCTTCTGCTGTCCGGCTGCGCCATTCTATCGGCGATTTGCCGGGTGTGGCCGGTGGGCCGCTGGGTCGTGGCGGATCGCGGTTTGCGGGAAGGCATTCTTTTGGAACTGATGGCGGCAGACGGGCTGGTCGCCGCATGAGTGGCAAACGCGGCGGCACCGGTGTGCGCTCGCTGAAGCCCCGTCTGCACAAGGCACGGCGCAAGGCGGGCTCCAACCGCTGGCTGCAACGGCAGCTCTCCGACACCTTCGTGCACCAGGCGCGGGCCGCCGGGTACCGGTCCCGGGCCGCGTTCAAGCTGATCGAGTTGGATGATCGCTTTTCCTTGTTCCGGCGGGATCAGCGCGTTGTTGATCTGGGTGCTGCGCCGGGCAGTTGGTCGCAGGTGGCCGTCGAGCGGGCCACAGCGGGGCAGGTGGTCGCGCTTGATCTGCTGGAGACCGAGCCGCTCGAGGGCGTGACCGTCCTGCAGGGTGACCTTAATGATGAGGACACTCCGGCGCGCCTCTCGACGGCGTTGGGCGGCCCCGCGGATCTGGTGCTGTCCGACCTGGCCATGCCAACCACCGGCCATCGGGCCACCGATCATCTGCGGACGATGGCGCTGGCGGAGAGCGCAGCGGACGTTGCGACCCAGCTATTGGCGCCAGGCGGGGCGCTGGTACTCAAATTCTTCCAGGGCGCGGACGAGGCCCAACTCTTCGACGAACTGCGGAAGATGTTTGAGCGCGTCCAGCGGGTGAAGCCCGCCGCCAGCCGCTCGGATTCGGTTGAGCTGTACATGGTCGCGCGCGGTTTCCGCGGCCTCAGTCCATTGCTTGAGTGAGTCTGGAGCTTCTGTATATAAGGCCTGTCAACCTTGGTCTCCGCAGCCCAAATAGAGGTTGGCATGCAGGTTCGTGAAGCTTTGACTTTCGACGATGTGTTGCTCGAACCTGCCGCGTCGCGCGTCCTTCCCGTTACCGCCAGCACTGAAGCCCGGTTGACTCGAAACATCAGCCTCGGGATCCCGCTTTTGTCGTCGGCCATGGACACGGTGACCGAGGCGGCGATGGCGATTGCCATGGCCCAGGCCGGCGGCATCGGTGTGATTCACCGCAACATGTCCGTGGACGCGCAAGCGAACGAAGTTCGCAAGGTGAAGCGCTATGAGGCTGGCATGGTGGTGGACCCCATTACCATCAGCCCCGACGACACGCTTTCGACCGCGCTGGCCACGATGGAGCGGGAGGGTATCTCCGGCATTCCGGTCGTCGCCGAAGGGGATGGGCCGGTCGTAGGGATACTCACCCACCGGGATGTCCGGTTCGCCACCGACCCGAAGCAGCCGGTCCACGAGTTGATGACCAATGACCTGGTCACCGTGCGCGAAGGCGTGGGGATGGATGAGGCGATGCGCCTGCTCCACCAGCACCGGATCGAGAAGCTTATTGTAGTTGATGATGCACGCCGGTGCATTGGGCTCATCACGGTCAAGGACATCGATAAGGCCCAGGCTTATCCGAGTGCGGCGAAGGATGCGCAGGGCCGTCTGCGGGTCGCTGCCGCTGTTGGATCCGGGTCGAAGGGGTTCGAGCGCGCGAGCGCATTGGTCGATGCCGGCGCCGATGTGGTTGTGGTTGACACCGCGCATGGGCACTCGGCGGGTGTGGTGGAACTGGTCGGTGAGTTGCGGAAACTGAGCAACGAGGTCCAGCTCGTTGCAGGCAACATCGCAACCGGCGACGCGGCGCGCGCGTTGATCGATGCGGGTGCCGACGCGCTGAAGGTCGGCATTGGTCCTGGGTCGATCTGCACCACACGGGTTGTGGCTGGGGTCGGCGTGCCGCAGTTCACGGCGATCCGCGATGTGGTTGATGAAGCGCGGGGCAGCGATGTGCCCGTCATTGCCGACGGCGGCATCAAGCACTCTGGCGATCTTGCCAAGGCCATCGGTGCTGGCGCGGACTGCGCAATGATCGGTTCGTTACTGGCCGGTACCGACGAGGCGCCGGGCGAGGTGTTTCTCTATGAGGGCCGGTCCTACAAGGCCTATCGTGGCATGGGCTCGTTGGGCGCCATGGCACGTGGATCCGCCGACCGGTATTTCCAAGCGGAGGTCTCGGACAGTCTCAAGCTGGTGCCGGAAGGGATCGAGGGGCGGGTTCCCTACAAGGGGCCGACGGCCAACGTGGTTCATCAATTGGTCGGCGGTCTGCGCGCGGCGATGGGCTATACGGGCAACGCAACGGTCTCGGACATGCAGACCAACTGCCGGTTCATTCGCATCACCGGTTCGGGGTTGCGGGAGAGCCATGTGCATGATGTGGCAATCGTGCGCGACGCGCCGAACTACCGGCCCAATGCCTGAACCAACGTCTTCGACGCCGGTCGCGGGACTGGTCCTGCGCCGAGCCGGGGCAAATGACGCGGCTGCTGTGGGCCGCATTCATGTTGACGCGTGGCGAACGACCTATCCCGGTTTGCTACCCGACAAGTATCTGGTGCAAATGGATGTGTTGCACTGGGCGCGTTATTGGCAGGGCGTTTTGACCCAGCGGGTTGAGACGGAAGCTGTGGTTGTGGCCGAAGTCGAGGGCATTGGCGTGGTTGGTTTCTGCAGCTGCGGCCGGGTGCGGCACCGCGAGTGGCCGCGGCGTCTGCACAAAGCGGGCGAGATCTACACCCTCTATGTCGACCCGAATTATCAGGGGCATGGTTATGGCCGTGCGTTGCTGCAGAACGCGCTTGGCTACATGCAATACGGCGGCGCGACAGCGGCGGTTGTCTGGGTGCTAGCCGGCAATCCGGCGCGGTTCTTCTACGAAGCTGCGGGTGCTTGTCACGTTGTGGAACGGCGTACACGCTTTGCCGGTAGCGCTGTACGCGAGTTGGGTTTGGCGTGGGAGCGGTTGGAGCCTAGGCCGGTTGATTGATCTGTGATGCGAGAATTGCCGCCTGAGTTCGGTTCTTTAGTCCGAGAGTCTTCAGTATCGCTGACATGTGGACACGAATGGTGTGTTCCGAAACGCCAAGGGACGCGGCGATCTGGCGGTTTGACCTGCCTTGCGCCAACAGGTCGAACACTTCTTTCTGCCGGTCGGTCAGATCGGAAATCGACTCCGGGTGGCTTAACGGCGGCTGGGTGTCATCCCGCCTTGCCGGTTCCGGCTGTTGCAGCAGCTTGGTCGGCACCCAGGTTTCCCCATCAAGCACTCGGCGGATGACCGCTTGAATGTCGTCTTCCGAGAGCGACTTGGGGATATAGCCCATGGCGCCTAAATCAATCGACTTCAACACGACATCCCGTGATTCGAGTACCGAGAAGACGATGATCGGCACATTTCGGTTGGCGTTCCGCAAGGCGCGCAGTATCCGGAACCGGTCGATGCCATCCGCACCAAGGACCAGATCAGAGATCACCAGATCGATGTTGGGCTCGGCTGCGAGGGTGGTTATTGCCTCATGCTCCGAACCTGCCTCTACGAACGTGACGTCGCCAAGGTGCTTCAGATTGTGTTTCAGGCCGGCACGGACGACCGGGTAGGCATCGGCGACGAGGATTTTCATGAACGAAAGTACCAGAACTAATGTCGTCAACTTGACGATATATCGCTTTTACAATGTCCGGTCGGCTTAGGACAAGGGGGCAGTGATTGATAGATACAGCTAAAGATGTGGAACCGGGCGGTCGGCCGGATCCGCACACCGCAACCGAGAGTCTACACAGCGACTGGGTGCTGATTGTCGACTTCGGCTCTCAAGTTACGCAGTTGATTGCCCGGCGCGTGCGGGAAGCTGGGGTCTATTGCGAAATACAGCCATACCATAGGGTGAACGAAAGGCTGCTTCGGCAACGCAGGCCGAAGGCCATTATTCTTTCCGGTGGGCCCGCGAGTACGGTCGAACGGACCTCACCCAAAGCCGACTCTGCGATCTTCAATCACGGCGTTCCGATCCTCGGCATCTGCTATGGGCAGCAGCTTGTTTGCGCCCAACTTGGCGGCGCGGTTGAGGCATCCTCGCATCAAGAGTTTGGCCGGGCGACGCTGCATGTCGTTGATGAATGCCACCTTTTCGACGGGGTTTGGCGCCAAGGCGATGCGCCGCAGGTCTGGATGTCGCATGGTGACCGGGTGACCGCGTTGCCGGACGGGTTCCATGTTGTGGCGACAAGTTCCGGCGCGCCGCACGCCGCCATTGCGAATGACGACAGGCGCATCTTCGGGCTGCAATTCCACCCGGAGGTCGTCCATACGCCGGATGGTGCGGCACTCATCGCTCGGTTCGTGCGTGACATTGCCGGATGCGCCGGGGACTGGACGATGGGCGCATTTCGACGCTCGGCGATCGAGGATATCCGCGCAACTATCGGTAGTGGGCGGGTGGTCTGCGGTCTTTCGGGCGGCGTCGATAGTAGCGTCGCAGCGGTTCTGATTCACGAAGCGATTCGTGACCAGCTTACCTGCATATTTGTTGACCACGGCTTGCTGCGGCACGGCGAGGCCGACGAAGTCGTGCGGGTGTTTCGGGACCGTTACCAGATTCCCCTGATACACCGGGACGCTTCAAAGCTGTTTTTGGACAAGCTGACCGGGGTCAACGACCCCGAGGAGAAGCGGAAGATCATCGGCCGTACATTCATCGACGTGTTCGAGGAGGAGGCGGACCACATCGGTGGCGTATCTTTCCTGGCGCAAGGCACGTTGTACCCGGACGTCATCGAATCGGTCAGCGCGCTTGGCGGACCCAGCGTGACGATCAAGTCTCACCACAATGTCGGCGGCCTGCCGGAGCGGATGAGGCTGGCGTTGCTGGAACCGTTGCGGGAGCTGTTCAAGGATGAGGTGCGGGTGCTTGGGCGGGAACTTGGGCTGCCGGACACGCTGGTGCAGCGGCACCCGTTTCCCGGTCCCGGTTTGGCCATTCGCATTCCGGGCGAAATCAGTGCCGAAAAGCTGGACATCCTCCGGCAGGCGGACCGCATCTACCTTGAAGAAATCCGCTCGGCCGGACTCTACGACAAGATCTGGCAGGCCTTTGCCGTGCTCTTGCCAGTGCGGACCGTGGGGGTCATGGGGGATGCGCGCACCTACGAATATGTCTGCGCGTTACGGGCCGTGACGTCGACGGATGGCATGACAGCGGACAGCTACCCGTTCGATCACGCGTTCGTTTCGGCGGTCGCTGGCCGGATCGTGAACGAGGTGAGGGGGATCAACCGGGTCGTGTATGACGTGACGTCGAAGCCGCCTGGGACGATCGAGTGGGAATAACGCTGACCGGATCAGGCTGGCAGATCAAGCCAGCGCCCAACGATTTCGATCTGGTCCCGCGTCATGAGCGCCGGGGCGTGGCCGATGCCCTCGAGTTCAACGACCTTCGCTAACGGGCCGCGGCGTTCCATGTCCGCAGCCGTTTCCGCGGTCAGTACTGGGCTGTCTTGGCCGCGCAGCACGAAGGTCGGACAGGTGATGCTGTCCCAAACGGCCCACATGTCGACGTCATGTACCGCCAGGTCTTCGTAAGGCACCCGGATCGCCGGGTCGTATCCCAGTTTCCAATGACCATCGGTTTGGCGGGCACTGTGCTTGGCGAGGTGGTGCCATTGCTCGTCGGTCAGGTTGCCAAATCCCGCATGGATCAGACGTAGATGCCCTTCCAGGTCGGCAAGGCTGTCGAACGTCAAGTCTAGGCCCAGATACTGTTTGATCTGACCGAGTGCCGCGGCCGGTACGAACGGACCGACGTCGTTGAGGGCGAGCCGCCGGATGGGGTGTGCCGGTTGTGCCGCCAAACTCATGCCGATGAGGCCGCCCATTGAGGTGCCGATCCAGTCGACTTCGGTAAGGCCTTGGGTGCTCAGGAACGTGGTGAGATGGGCCGCATACGTGGCGTTTGTATATTGGGTCGGGTCTTGCAGCCATGGACTGCGTCCACGCCCGGCGATATCGACCGCAATCACTCTGGCGCCCCGGTCGCTCAGAGCCTGAGCCAGTTCGTCGAAGTCGCGGCTGTTGCGGGTCAGGCCGTGGACGCACAGGACCGTACGGCCCGCGGCTGCGGGGCCCCATTCTGTGAAAGCGAGTTCCACGTCGGCGTAGGGGGCCGGTAACCGGACGCTTTTGAGTGCGGGGTGATTGGTCAAATGGGCTTGCCTTGCGGAGCCGATGCCAGCGGTTAACCTTGATAGGGTAGGTGTAACTTTGGCCACAATCCAGGCGGATCGGGCGCGCTTTCCGGTTGCCGGCAGATATGCGATTAGACGGGTGGTCGAGATTCGGGAGAGGTTATGGCTGATCAAGGTGCGGCGAGGGATGTCGCGGAGGAACTCGCGGCGCTTCGACACAGCATCGACAATATCGACGCTGCGCTCATCTATATGTTGGCCGAGCGCTTCAAGATCACGAAGAAGGTTGGCCGTTTTAAGGCGGAGAAGGGGTTGCCCGCCGGCGACCCCAGCCGGGAACGCCGGCAAATCGAACGGTTGCGGGAACTCGCTAAGACCTCGGATCTGGACCCAGACTTTGCCGAGAAGGTGCTGGCGCTGATCATCACCGAGGTCATCCGGCACCACGAGGCCATCGCCAACGGTGGGACGTCGTAGGGCCGGGGACAGACGGTTGGCTGCTGATCACCAGACCTCGCCCGCGGGCGGAACGATGTACGAACCGTTCATCGCGGTGGCGCCGATGATGGATTGGACCGATCGGCACGATCGCTTTTTTCTGCGGCAGATCAGCCGGCGTGTGCGGCTCTACACTGAAATGGTCACGGCGGATGCGGTGCTGTTCGGTTGCCGGGAGCGGTTGCTCGGCTTCGATCCGCAAGAACATCCGGTGGCGCTGCAACTCGGCGGGGCCGATCCAGCGGCACTAGCCGATGCAGCCCAGGTCGGTGCGTCCACGGGTTACGACGAGATCAACCTGAATGTCGGGTGTCCGTCAGACCGGGTGCAGAGCGGCCGGTTTGGCGCCTGTCTGATGCGGGAGCCAGAACTGGTTGCCGACTGTGTTGGTGCCATGGCGGCGCGTGTTGAGGTGCCGGTCACGGTGAAACATCGGATCGGCGTAGACGATCAGCCGGCTTGGGACACGCTGCAACGGTTCGTTGCAACTGTGAGCGCGGCCGGTTGCCAGCGATTCATTGTGCATGCGCGCAAAGCTTGGCTCCAGGGTTTAAGCCCCAAGCAGAACCGAGAGATTCCGCCGCTCCAATACGAGCTGGTCTATCGGCTCAAGGAGGTCTTTCCCGACCTGCACATCACGATCAATGGTGGGGTCGATCGCCTGGATGCGGCTGAGATGCATCTGGGGCATGTTGACGGGGTGATGATCGGGCGTGCGGCGTATCAGAACCCGTACATGCTCGCGGAACTGGACCGACGTTTCTTCGATAGCGGCGCCGCGGTGCCGACCCGGGTGGAGGTGCTGGATCGTATGGAGGCGTACGTTGCGGCGCGGCTGGCTGCCGGGACGCCGCTGCGGTCGATCACGCGCCATATGTTGGGGCTGTTCAATGGTCAGCGTGGCGCGCGGGCGTGGCGGCGTTATCTGTCTGAGAATGCCGGCCGAGCGGGGGCGGGACTGGAGGTGCTTCGCGCGGCGGCCGCGTTCACAAGCGGGCAGGCGGAGGACCGCCAGGTCGCTTGAATCGGCTAACGGTAGGTGCCAACCAACGTGGTCGGCGTGCCACCCAGCCCCTGTTTGAAGCGCGCGATGCTCGCGGCGCCTTCGTCGTTGTGGCCGCCGAGATCGAACCACAGCGTTCCTTGTGCCTTCAGTTGTTGGGCCGCCTTCCATAGCAGCAGGTGGTGTGCGCGCAGTTCGCGGCCCCGGTCGCTATTCCAGCCGACGAGGTAGGTCGCCGCACGGCCGTGGCGGGCAAGGATTACTCCGGCGACGGGTTCGCGGTCGTGCATGGCGCGCAGGGTTTGAATCATTCCAACGGGCTGGCCGACCTTGTGAAGGTTGCGGATCAGCGTGGTTGATGGGCCCACATAGCTTCGCTCGGCCATGTCCGCGGCGTAGCGGTCGAGCAACCAGTCGAGGTGGGCGCCGGTTGCGTCCGGTTCCGCCGTTAGCCGGTGCCGTTCGGCTTGATGGAGACTGTGACGCCACTTTTGACGCAGTCCCCGCCGGATATCCGCGGTGTCCCTTTCGAGATCCAACCATGCCGTCGAATAGCCCTGGTCGACGCGCGTGAAGCCACACTGGTGCAGTTGATCACGGTACTGCTGGTTGTCGGGTAACTCCGGGTGAAACACCAGGGTCTTGCCGCGGTAGGTGGCGTAGCGTTGCCGCAGTATCCGCAGCACGATCTTGTGCATTTGATTCGGGATCGTGTCGTAAACCCATATGGGTCCCCGATAAATCGCGCAGTGGGCAAAGGGACCGATGAGCCGCCGGCGCTCGACCTGCACCAGACCGACCGGCTTGCCGTGAAACTGAATGATGCCGTTGTCGGCCACCTCACCGGTGGTGCCGGCTTTCGCCGCCGCGTATTGCCAGGTCTGCGGCAAGGTGGGGCGCTTGCAGGCGCGCAGCATGCGGTCCCACTGTCCGGTGGTGTGATTGTTCCAGTCGATCGTGAAGGGATTGGGCAACATGGCAGCGGCTAGGTTAGGCGGCCGCCGTGGTTAATATTTGGTTGCCGGGTGTGGTTATAGGCGGGTCAGCGCCACCGAAAGATCGTCACCCGAATCCCGCAGCAGGGTTCGCCCGGCTTCGGGGCTCAGGCCCTTCACCACCAGGGCTGCCAGCTTCACGTGACCACCGGCCGCGTCGAGCGCTTCGCGCGCCGCGGTTGGGTCGGCGCCGGTGATCTCTTCGATCATGCGCACCGAACGGCGCACCAGCTTTTCGTTGGTGGCCTGCACATCGACCATCAGGCCCTTGTAGACCCGGCCGAGGCGGATCATCACGAGGGTCGACAGAAGATTGAGGACGGCTTTTTGCGCGGTTCCTGCTTTCATGCGGGTCGATCCGGCGATGGGTTCGGGGCCGCTATCGAGGCAGATCGGATGACCGGCGGCTGCAAGCAGTGGTGAGCCTGGGTTCTGGGCGATCCCGACGGTTAAGGACCCAGCGGCGTTCGCCGTCTCACAAGCGCCGACCG